>NZ_JBQKGG010000009.1:0-91831 GCF_052118925.1 Candidatus Paralachnospira sp. LCP21S3_A2 | reverse complement strand
AATAAGCTGCTCTAGAAACATTACCAAGTTTACAAAGTGCAGCAACTGAATAATTATGATCTTCATGTTCTTCTTTGATTGCCTGATATATATGTTCATGACGGACCAGGCCTAGCCTCGCCTCCTCTCTATTTCTTCGAGTTTTTTTAAAAAAGATGCCTCCATTTCAGCACGTTCTTTCTCTGCTTTTAAAATTTTAACTTCAGCACGCAGCTTTTCTAATTCACTCATCTCATCGGGACGTTTTCGTTTGCCACGGTTATCTCTTAAAGCTTCCACTCCACCAGCTTCATATTTGATTATATAATTGCGAGCCTGTTGATAGGACACCTGGTATTGTTCTGCTGTTTGGGCATAATTACGATCATGTGCGATACAATACTGTACTATTTCAACCCGTTCTTCAAAAGTGGTTTTTCTTCCTTTGGTCATGACAATGCTTCCTCCTGTTCCAGAAGATTTTAATTCTTCATGACCATTATACTTCTTTATCCAAGTTTGTAACTTACCTTTCGAACGGATCCCGTATTTTTTGCAAATATCATCTTGAGAACCATAGCCTGCTAAATAATCTAAGACTGCTTGTTGTTTCAATTCTTTGGAATATTTTTTATTTCCTTTCAATGTGAGTGCATTTGCTCCCATAGATTCATAGTTTCGAATCCATTGTTGGACAGATGCGAGACTTACAGCAAACATATCGGCAATTCGCCGTTGGCTTTCTTTTCCATCCAGATATAGATTTACAGCACATATCTTATCCTCAACAGATACTTTTCTTTTAGACATAAAATATGCTCCCTCCTAAGTGACAAGTTTTTATTATTTCACTTGTCTACCTAGAAGGGAGCATATCAAACGTGCGGCAGCTCATTTCATATCCCCAACACAAAACGCCGAGCTTCGAAAAGCCCGGCGTTCGCGGTATAATCAGTTTATGCGACTAAACAAAATAATACAGAGAGATTATACCTTTTTTTCTCTGTATTATCAAATCAAACTTCCGCTGGATTTAGAGATTTCTATTCCATCTGATGACCGGTTCGTCTGGTAAGTGCCTTTGTGGAGGGCGAGTACCTTTTCACCGGACTCAATTCAGTTCTTTTTTCAGTATTGAAGTATGGGTACTCGGAAGAGAATGAATCTGTAAAAGTCTGTTAAAAACTAAAAACCCGCCAGTATCGCAGCCCGTGCCGCCCAGGGGCAACTCAAATATGTGCCATCTGGGCGGTACGGGTGCGTACAGGCGAGTGGTAAGTAAAAGTTTCAGATTCTCAGCCTTTGCCCTACTTCAAATAAAAATGCCGATAAAATTTTATAAACATATCCAGTGCCTTGGAATTCGGTGTCTGGCTGCCCCAGACAAATCCGATGGAGCGGTTCGGAATGGGAATATCCAGGGGAAGCTCCACGAAGGTACCGTTGTCCAGTTCCTTTTTCACGAAGTTCTTGATGACGCAGCCGGCGCCGAGACCGATCCGGGCAAAATCAATCAGCAGATCCATGGTGGAGGCTTCCAGGAGGTGGTTTGGCTCGATGTGCTGCTCACGGAGATAATCATCGATATAGGAACGGGTTACATTGCCCTTCTCCAGCATGAGGATGGTACCGTTTTTGAATACATCAGACTGGGAGGCGCCCTCGCGGAGCCGCATGTTGGTCAGATAAGCGGGGGTGGCGACGAAGCCGTCTTCAATCTTCATAATCTGCTCAAAAACGATGTTCTTACGCGGAGGCATTTCAGCGATGAGCCCCAGGTCGATCTGCTGATGTTCAAGAAGCTCCATGGTCTGGAGGGTGGGCTGGCTGTGGATCGTGAATTTAATATGTGGATAACGAGCCACAAATTCCTTCAGGCAGGGGAGGAGTACATATTTACAGAGCACGGTGCTGACGCCGATGCGGATATGTCCTACGCCAAGCTCGGTCATGCGCTTCAGCTCGTCCTCGCCACGATCCAGAAGCTTGAATGCACCCTGTACATGCTCAAACAGAATCGCCCCCTCCTCTGTGAGCTGGACACCGCGGGAATTGCGGATGAACAGCGGGATCTCCAGACTGTCCTCCAGCTTGCTGATGGCCTTGCTGATGGCAGGCTGGCTGATATAAAGATTTTTTGCGGCCCGGGAGATATTTCCGGTCTGAGCAACTTCATAAAAAATCCGGTAGAGAGAAAGATTCTGTTCCATAGGAGCCTCCGATCATGAATTAGTGATTTTATGATATCATAACCGGGGTTTATAGTAAACATACAAAATCATTATTTCAATTATAACGGCGAAAATGCTATAATAAGGGCAGTGTGAAAATCCAAAGGAGGATATTACTATGGGAATGACTATGACGCAGAAGATCCTGGCTGCTCACGCAGGACTTGAGTCTGTGGAAGCAGGACAGCTCATCGAAGCGGACTTAGATCTGGTTCTTGGAAACGATATTACATCGCCGGTTGCCATTCATGAGATGGACGAAAAAATGAAAGACAGCTCGGTATTTCATAAAGATAAGATCGCTCTGGTGCTGGATCATTTTGTGCCGAATAAGGATATCAAATCGGCAGAACACTGTAAGTGTGTCCGTGAGTTTGCGGCAAAGCACGAGATCAGCAACTTCTTTGATGTGGGAGAGATGGGGATTGAACATGCGCTGCTTCCGGAGAAAGGACTGGTTGTGGCAGGAGATGTAGTCATCGGTGCAGACTCTCATACCTGTACATACGGTGCGCTGGGTGCATTTTCTACCGGTGTGGGAAGCACGGATATGGCGGCAGGCATGGCAACCGGAAAGGCCTGGTTCAAGGTTCCTGCAGCGATTAAGATTGAGTTGACCGGAAAGCTCCAGAAATGGGTAAGCGGAAAAGATGTGATCCTGCATCTGATCGGCATGATCGGTGTGGATGGCGCACTGTATCAGTCCATGGAATTTACCGGAGAGGGCGTTGCATCCCTGTCTATGGATGATCGCTTTACTATCGCGAATATGGCAATTGAGGCCGGCGGAAAGAACGGAATCTTTCCCGTGGATGAAAAAGCCATTGCATATATGAAGGAGCATTCTCCCCGTCCGTTTAAGCGCTTTGAGGCAGACGAGGATGCCGAATATGTGCGGACGATCCGTCTGGATCTGGGAAGCATCCGTCCGACCGTTGCCTTCCCTCATCTGCCGGAGAATACAAGAAGCATTGATGAGGTCGGTGAGGTTGTCATCGATCAGGTAGTGATCGGCTCCTGTACCAACGGCCGTCTGGATGACCTGCGTGTGGCTGCAAAGATCCTGGAGGGCAGGAAGGTCAAGAAAGGACTTCGCGTCATTGTGATTCCGGCAACGCAGAAGATTTATCTCCAGGCTATGGAGGAAGGGCTGTTAAAGACCTTTATCGAGGCCGGAGCGATTGTGAGTACTCCCACCTGCGGACCCTGCCTGGGCGGCTATATGGGAATCCTGGCAGAGGGTGAGCGCTGTGTTTCCACTACAAACCGGAACTTTGTAGGCCGTATGGGACATGTAAAGTCGGAGGTATATCTGGCCAGCCCTGCGGTTGCAGCAGCCAGTGCAGTGACCGGAAGGATCTCCGGTCCGGAAGAGCTTGGAATGTAAGGAGGACAGACGATGAAAGCAGATGGAACAGTATTTAAATATGGGGATAATGTAGATACCGATGTGATCATTCCCGCCAGATACTTAAACTCCTCCGATCCTGCAGAGCTGGCAACACACTGCATGGAGGACATTGATAAGGATTTCGTGAAGAACGTAAAGAAGGGCGACATCATTGTGGCGTCCAAAAACTTTGGCTGCGGCTCCTCCAGAGAGCATGCGCCTATCGCCATCAAGGCAGCCGGTGTAAGCTGCGTGATTGCAGAGACCTTTGCCCGTATTTTCTACCGCAATGCTATCAACATCGGTCTTCCGATCATCGAATGCCCGGAGGCAGCCAAGGGGATCGATGCCGGAGATGAGGTGGAGATTGACTTTGACAGCGGCATGATTTATGATAAAACGAAAAAGCTTCAGTTTAAGGGACAGGCGTTTCCGGAGTTTATGCAGAAAATCATCAGGGCAGAGGGCCTGATGAATTATATTAACGAAACAAAGAAATAAACGAAAGGGCGCCCTGCGGGGCGCTCTTTCCGGTAAGAGGAGTGTAACATGGCGAAGGCAGTAAAAACCAATGCAATGCGGTTGTTGGAGGCGGAGGGGATCCCCTTTCACACGATGGAATATGAGGTGGACGAAAGTGATCTCAGCGGCGCTCATGTGGTGGCACAGCTGGGACTGGACAAGGATCAGGTTTTTAAAACACTGGTGGCCCGGGGAGAGAAAAAAGGAATTCTGGTGTTCTGTATTCCGGTCTGCGAGGAGCTGGATCTGAAGAAGGCAGCCACAGCAGCTGGGGACAAGCGGGTGGAGATGATACATGTCAAGGAGCTTCAGGGTCTGACCGGCTATATCCGGGGCGGATGTTCACCGGTGGGTATGAAAAAGAAATACCCTACTTATATAGAAGAAACAGCTGTACTGTTTGATGAGATCGCAGTCAGCGCCGGGCAGAGAGGGGTTCAGATGTTTGTGGATCCGGAGAAGCTGGCGGCCTTTACCGGGGCAGAGCTTACCAGCCTGGTGAAGGAAATGTAGATCAAACATAAATCAGATACCGGCGTTTCGGACGGAAGACGCACATACTCCCTCCCCAAATCGCCGGTATCTGTATTTGCGCGGATCCACTGCCCAGGCCAGATAGAGGCGAAAATATCGGAAGGATTTTAATCAGCCGGAATCGTGCATGTCTGCTGCGCAGGGGACGTCCCGAGCCCCGGTATTTTTGTTTAACAACTACGTTTCTTCGCGGATTCACTGCCCAGGCCAGACAGAGGCAACTAGAGTATGTGCCGGCTGGCTGGCCTGGGTGGAGTCGCGGAGAGTGATTTTCCGTAGCAGTAACATGCCGGGCCGGCGTGAAAAGCAGACTATGAACTTAGGGTGTTTGGCCTGGGTGGAGCCGCGCAAGGCGGCAGGCAATTCAAAAATCCGGGGTGACAAATGAAATCAGCTGTGTTATGATGATAAACGGATAACGGGGGAACCCATCGAAAAGAGCAGAAAAGAGAGGAAAAACAAATGTCCGAATTGTTATATGGAAGTACAAG
This sequence comes from Candidatus Paralachnospira sp. LCP21S3_A2, assembly GCF_052118925.1. Taxonomy (NCBI): domain Bacteria; kingdom Bacillati; phylum Bacillota; class Clostridia; genus Candidatus Paralachnospira; species Candidatus Paralachnospira sp. LCP21S3_A2. Next base: position 86,684 of record NZ_JBQKGG010000009.1, on the reverse strand, counting down.
AGGTGCAGGCGGCAAGGTAACGTCATCTCAGGCAATTCTCAAGGGACTGGCTGATGACGGCGGTCTGTTTGTTCCTGACCGGATCCCGGCGCTTCCGGTAAAGCTTGGAGAGCTTTCCGGTCTTTCTTACCAGGAAACAGCATACGCTGTGATGAAAGAATTTCTGACAGATTATACGGAAGAAGAATTAAAAGCATGTATTAACAGTGCGTATGATGATAAATTTGATACAAAGGAGATCGCTCCGTTAAAAGAGGCAGACGGTGCTTATTATCTGGAGCTGTTCCACGGAAAAACCATTGCCTTCAAGGACATGGCACTTTCCATCCTGCCGTATCTCATGGTAACAGCGGCAAGAAAAAATCAGATCAAAAATGATATCGTGATTTTGACGGCAACCTCCGGAGATACAGGAAAGGCTGCTCTTGCCGGATTCGCAGATGTGCCGGGAACGAAGATTATTGTATTCTATCCCAGGGATGGCGTAAGCCCGATCCAGAAAAAACAGATGGTGACCCAGAAGGGTGACAACACCTTTGTTGTGGGAATCCATGGAAACTTTGATGATGCCCAGAGCGGTGTAAAAGCCATGTTCGGTGATAAGGAGCTGGCTGCCGAGCTGGATAAAAACGGTTATCAGTTCTCTTCTGCAAACTCGATCAATGTGGGCCGTCTGGTTCCCCAGGTGGTTTACTATGTATATGCCTACGGACAGATGTTAAAGAAGGGAATCATTAAAGAAGGCGAGACCATCAATGTGACGGTTCCTACCGGAAACTTCGGAAATATCCTGGCAGCATATTATGCAAAGCAGATGGGACTGCCTATCGGAAAGCTGTTATGCGCGTCCAATGAAAATAAGGTTCTGTTCGATTTCTTCCAGACCGGAACGTATGACCGGAACCGGGCGTTTATCCTGACCAGTTCTCCGTCCATGGATATCCTGATCTCCAGTAATCTGGAGCGTCTGCTCTATAAGATTGCCGGTGCGGACGCAGGAAAGGACGCAGAGCTGATGAAATCTCTTTCCGAGAACGGAAAGTACGAGATCACCGAGTCCATGAAGAGTGAGCTGTCTGATTTTGTCGGCGGCTATGCAGACGAAAAGGAAACCGCCGAGGAGATCAAGGCGTTATACGACAAGACAGGTTATATCATCGACACCCATACGGCAGTTGCTTCCTATGTATATCGCCAGTATAAGAATAAAAGCGGAGATGAAAACAAGACGGTAATCGCGTCCACCGCCAGTCCTTATAAATTTACAAGAAGCGTGCTGACAGCCATCGATCCCAAGTATGATGCCATGGAGGATTTTGCTCTGGTAGATGAGCTTTCCAGACTTTCCGGCGTGAAGGTTCCGGAGGCAATCGAGGAGATCCGGACGGCACCGGTGCTTCATAAGACCGTGTGCGAGACCGGTGAAATGAAGGAGACCGTAAAGAAATTTCTGGGAATCTAAATGAATTCCTGTGAACGCAGGGTGTGAAGTCCTGTTTAAAGACAGGCCGGAATGGCTGTGTCGGAACGGAATCAGTCAATAAAAGCGAGTATGATGTCTGAGCCCCGCTACAAGGAAGCTTGTGGGAGGGGCTTTGACTATGGATGGAGGGAAATTAAGAAAAGAACCGAAGTTCAGGAAGAGATGTTCAGAAAGATATAATAAAATTGTCAGAAAAATATGTAGGAAGTTTTTACGGATATGTGATAGAATAGGAACGATTGAAAAAGAAAGGAAAAAGAAAGGCAGAGGAACCAATATGTCACAGGACGGAAAAAAGGAAGAGCTGGAATATATCCAGCTGTCTCACAGACCGAGAACAAACCGGAACAGTGCGCAGGGAACGCATGTCCAGGGTCATAAAACGGCTTCGGCGCATCACGAAAGCAGCTATCAGGGCCCGAGAAATCAGAGAATGCCTTCGGAACATGAAGGTTACGAGAAGGAAAGACCGCACCGATCTCCGTCGAGAGGCAGAAAGCGGGACAGCCGAAGGAAGGTACATATGACGATCATCGTGCTGCTGGTGATTCTTGCGGTAGTGCTGGCAGGCGTCATCGGCTGGAAGTTTATGCACCGGAATGATTCTCCGGTTTCAGGAACAGCTTCCGAAACCAGTAATTCGGAAACACTCCAGAAGCTGACAGATGCGGATTTTCAGTACAGCGTATCTGCCGACAGGCAGGAGATCGGGAAAGCGCAGGAATTAAAAGAAATTGCCGATTATGAGGGATATGCCCTTCGCTATCCGGTAATTGGAAATGATACCATTGATGCAGCCATCAAGGAGCGGGCTGAGGATATTGTTTCGGTATTCAAGAGTGAGGTGCAGTCACAGCGGACCGATACACCGAAGCGCATGACCATGGTGGCCGATTATGAAATCTACCAGACCGGAAATTCCGTGGTTTCTGTGAAATTCGATATTCAGAAGCAGCTTCCCTCGGATAATCAGTCCAGCCGGGTGGAGACTTATACCTACCGTCTGACGGATGGCGCTCAGCTTGCTCTTTCCGATGTGCTGAAGGACGGTTATCTGGAGCTTCTGTCGGAAAAGACCAAGGCATTTGCCGAGACTCAGGAGGGAACCGTGCAGGAGGCGGCCACTGCGGCTGCAGAGGTGAACTTCCAGTATTACACCTGGAATGAGGACGGACTGACTCTTTACTTTGCGGGTGGATCTCTGATCCCGGAAAAGACCGATACCATCTCCTTTACGATCCCCATGACAGATCTGAGCGATTATCTGACTGTGGATCTCGCAGGAGACGGACAGGCAGCCTCCGGTCAGCCTGCAGCTTCCGGGAGCAGCAAGGTGGATCCTGCGAAGCCCATGATCTGTCTGACCTTTGACGATGGCCCCAAGGCTTCCACAACACCGGAGCTTCTGGATATTCTGGAAGAAAACGATGCCAGAGCAACCTTTTTTGTTGTGGGTGATTCACTCAAGGCGGCAGATGCCAAGGAGATCGTCGGCCGGGAGCTGGCGCTTGGCTGCCAGGTAGGCAATCATACCATGAACCACGAGAACCTGAAAAATATCACCGATGAGGAGATCACCCAGCAGATCGAAGGTGTCAACGATATCCTCACCGGCTGGGGATATCCGAAAGCAAGCACCGTCCGCCCTCCTTACGGCGGCTGGAATAATCATGTGCTCGCCTATGTGAACGAGTATCCGCTGGCCCGATGGGATGTAGACACTCTGGACTGGCAGACGAAGAGTGCGGAGGCAACCATCAATGCCGTTCTGTATGATGAAAAGACAAAGGCGGCTGACGGCGACATTATTTTAATGCACGATATTCACGAATGGACCATTGAGGCCTGCAAGACCATCATTCCGGAGCTGAAGGCGCAGGGCTTCCAGCTTGTAACCATGGAAGAAATGTATGCGGCCAAGGGAATTCCGTTTGTGGGCGGACAGGTTTACTATTCCGCTGACATCATCAAGACTGATTTTGGATCATAAGCGTAGAAGAAACGATATCAAACAAGTCTGGTTTTTTACAGAAAACAGGTTTTAAACGGATTTTCAGTGAACGAACAGAAAAGGGGCAGACATCAGAAGAAGCGGTGTCTGTCCCTTTTTCAAAAGGAGAAGCGTATGGCAAAACGGATTCTGGTTGTGGAAGATGAGACTTCCGTGCGGGAGGGGCTTCTGGAAGCGCTGACCGATCAGGGCTATGAAGCGGTCGGTGCAAGAACCGGAGAAGAGGCTCTTTCCGGTCTGGAGCAGGAGACATGGGATCTCTGGATCCTGGATGTGCGCCTGCCGGGGATCAGCGGATTTGAAGTCTGCCGGGAACTGCGGCAGGTATCAAAGATCCCGGTATTGTTTCTGACGGCGTATTCCGATGAGGCAAACACGGTGAAAGGACTGGAGCTGGGCGGCGATGATTATGTGGCAAAGCCGTTTCGGTTAAAGGAACTTCTTTCCAGAGTGGCGGCGTTACTGCGGCGGAGCGGAAGCAGTGAGACAGACACCTGGAAAAGCGGGAACCTGATCTTTGACCGGAGAAGCCGGAGGATCGAGCGGGACGGAGAAGAGATTCCTCTGACACCGAAGGAAGGCCGGGTGGCATGGCTCCTTATGCGGGCGTGGCCGGAGCCTGTCTCCAGAGACGAACTGGTGCGCCTGGTATGGGACAAGCACGGACAGTTCATCGAGGATAATACGGTCCGTGTGCATGTGAGCAGACTGCGGGACAAGCTGGGAATGTATGAAGGAAAGGCGTATCTGGAAACGGTCCGGTATGTGGGCTACCGCTGGACGGTTCCGGTGGAACGGTAACGATACAGAACAGGGGGAGACAGAATGGAATATGCAGGAAATCAGGAGCTTCGGCGGATTCGGAACGGCAGTCTGCTGTTTCTGGCGCTTTGTTCGTGTTCGGGAGTATTGCTGGTGTGGCTGGAGCGAAAACGCTGCCTGGCGCAGACCGGCGCGGCGTTGTATGATCTTTACGGGGAGCAGAGCCGGACAATTCTTTTGTCCATGATGGCAGAGAGCAGCCAGACGGTGCTTATTGGGGCGGTAGTCTGGTTTGTGCTTCTGTCTGTTGGCTGTTTTCTGTATGTGAACCGTACCGTATCGCGGCTGTTTCATAAGATCTGCGGGTTGTCCCTTGCCATGGAACAGATCGCGGCAGGGAAAAAACCGGAAATGGACCGGTGGAAGGAAGGAATCCTTTCGGCGCTGGCAAACCAGGCGGAGCTTCTGGGACGGAGAAACGCGGGCATGGTCCGTATGATCCAGGAGGAAAAAGAAGGATTGAACCGGTTCATGGAAAACATGGTCCATCAGATGAAAACACCGCTGACAGCGATCCGGCTGGATCTGGATCTGATGGAAACCAGGTCGGAAATGCTTCCGGAGGCGGTAAAAAATAAACTGGAGGACTGCCAGGAGCAGTGCGGCCGCCTGAAAGAAACCGTGGACGAGCTGTTGAATTCCAGCCGTCTGGTGGCAGGAAAGCTTGTGATGGTTTCAGCGGAAACATCGGTGCAGGTCCTTTTGGACAGCGTAAAAGAAGAACAGGAAGCGTTTCTGGAACAGAAACAGATTCGGCTGGAAACCAGATTGGAGGCGGGATTAAGCCTTTTTGCAGACGGGCGCTGGCTGAAAACCGCTCTTTCCAATCTGCTGAAAAACTCGGCGGAGGCCATGGACGGCGGAACGATCCTGGTGACGGGGCGGACCGAAGGAACGGAAGTGGTTCTGGACTGGCAGGACGAGGGCGGCGGCATGAGTGCCGATGAGGCGGCCCATCTCTTTGACCGGTTTTACACCGGAAAGGAAGTGTCCGGCGGAACCGGCCTTGGCATGAACATGGTGAAAGAGATCGTGGAAGCCAATCATGGTTCGATCCAGGTATTTCCGATAAAAGAAGCGGACGGACGAAAGGCGGGAACGGAGTTTGTCCTGCGCTTCCGGATTCTGGAAGGTGCAGAAGCTTATTCGGAATAAGAAACTCAGAGATTTTGGAAATCAAACCTTACGAAAACGTAACGTGCCAGGAAACAGATTCTATGATACCATGGAATCAGGAAAGAACAGCAGGTTACGTTTTTTTATTTCCCTGAAAAACAGCGCTGCGGGCGGAGGATTTTGTGAAATAAAAAAGCAGAAACAGAAGGGAGGGCGCGGCATGAAAGCAACCATCAGAGAGCTGGCGAAACGGTCAGCAGGAGGCAGAAAGCGGGAGAACGGAGCGTTATTTCTGGTCTTGTTTTTCCTGTTTTTCCTGATCGGAGCAGGGGTCACCTGGTTCAGCATTTCCCGGAAAACGGCAGATGAAATTCGTCTGGACACTTACGGACAGTGGAAGGCGGCGTATTTTGAGGGCGATGAAGAGCGGCTGCGTGCCTTTTCCGAAAATCCGGCGACAAAGGCCATCGGAGTCTGCAAGGTGGTGGGAGATCTGATCCGGGAAGATGCGCTGGAGGAGATCAAAGAGCTGGAAAAAAAGGCTGAGGCCTACGAGCAGGGGACCGGAGAACGGCTGGACAGTCTGGAAACCCAGGCACAGGTCTTTTTGGGACTGGACATGGAGCGAGATGTGAAAAACTATTTCGGAATGTTCGGTGTGGTGGGTACCATGGATGAGGAAGCCAGACGGCTCGGACGGGTCACGGTGAAGGAAGGTCGTTTTCCGGAGGCGCTGGGGGAAATCGCCATGACCGAGGCACAGATCCTGCGCCTTGGCGGCGAGGCACGGCTGGGAGAACCGATAACGGTTTCGGTGTGCAGTAAAGACGGTGCGGCGGAACAGAAAACCTATCGGCTCTGCGGCATCTTAAATACCTACGGCGGAAGCTGGCAGAGCAAGGGATATTCTCTGGTGACGGCAGTGATCAGCGACCGGGCGGCGGACGATTACTCCTGGGAACCGCTGTATGACATGTTTATGGAAATCGACGGGGACCCGGCAGATACCATCGCCGTCTATGGAATGGAATCGGAGTCCATGGAGACCATCAGCCATTTTTCCTTCAACAGCTATGGCTACGGATTCCGTTCCAAACAGAGCCTTATGTATCTGGCAGTGGCATTTCTGGTGGTTCTGCTTCTGGCGGCGCTTCTGATTTTACAGATCCTTACGGTGCAGATGAGAAGCCGGAGCCGCCAGGTGGGAATCCTGAAAGCCATCGGCGCCACCGACCGCCAGGTGCGCCGCCTGATCTTCTGGGAGATCACCGATGTGTTATGGAAAGCACTTCTGGCCGGAACGATCCTCGGCGGAGGTCTGACGGCGTTGATCTTGTGGGGAAGCGGAATCGCCGGGATCAGGAGTATGCGGTTCTCGCTGGATCCGTGGCTCCTTGTGATCTGTTTGGCCGGTGCCGTGCTTATGGTTTATGCAGGCGCCATGGTTCCAGTGCGGAAAGGAAGCAGGATTCCGGCGAGAGGTGAGATCCAGGCGAAGGTACGCCGTGTACCGGCGCTGAAGCCGAAGAGGCGTTATTCGAAGAAGCGGCTGGTGACCGGGCGCAGCGGAAGGAGCTTCCGAGTGGGCGTACTGGCAATGACCATGCTGTTTGCGCTGGTGATCCTTCTGCCGTTTTACCACCTGATGACGGTCATGGCTCCGTATCGGAACGGTGAACTGGCGTTTTATTATGAGATGAACACCGTGGGAATCAATGCGCAGCTCTGGGAAAAGAACATGAATGATGTATTTCTGGAGCAGATCCGGAAGGTCCCCGGTGTGGAAGAGGTGTATACCTGGAAAAATACAACCGATTTCTGGGAGGATCCGCTGTCGGTGCGCTGGAACGGGATCGAAGAAAGCACCTTTGAAAAGAAGAGGAAAAACTGGACTGCCGATCCGTACATCTGCGGAGTCAACGTAGATTATAAGGAATGGAGAAATGCGGACGATCAGGCTCTTGTTTCGGTTCTGGCACTGGATACGCAGTGGAAGCCGGACATGGAGGGGCTGGCAGAGCTGGTAGAGGAGGGCGCGTATCATAAAGCCGCCTTTGCAGACGGAGAGGAGGTTCTGCTGTTTCTTCCGCCCTACCGGGTGACGGATTACCGTGCCATGACGGAGGAGTCGGAGAAGTTTACGTTCAATGCGGATCCGGCTTATCGGAAGTTTTATGATACCGAACAGTCCATAAAACCGGGAGATACTTTGACGCTGCGGCTTGTGTATACATCGGTGAAGGAAGATGAGAATACCGGACGAATGACCAACGAGTTGGAATATGAGAAGATCATAGAAGTTTCGGTGCGGGTCGGCGGGATTATCCGTTCACTTCCTCAGAATACAAAGCATGGACTCTGGAATGAGGCGGTATCTTCAAGGCAGAATAGCGATGGGCTTACATCGTTTACCGTATTGATGAGCAGCAGCCTGTCTAACCGGCTGGATCGTCAATATAAGGAACTGGCCCTTGATTACTGGCTGCAAAGATACAAAGATGAGCCGGACGGAGAGGCTCTGGGCAGGGAGAACTATGAGTGGATCTACCGGAGAACTTCGGATCAGAGCCGGTTTGATTCCATTCGGATCTTACTGTCCAATCAGGCGGATGTTGATACCGAGGGCACGTTACAAAGCCTGGCAGATCTATACGGACTCCAGTTTTTCCCGGCGCAGAGAAGGGGAAGCAGTGAGGAGACCTTTGAGGACTGGAAGGCAGATTATGACCGGGCGCTGGACGCAGTCATGCTGGATCTGTCGGTCATGCTGGCCGGTGGCTTTGTCCTGGCGGCGTTTCTGCTTCAGCTTGTGACGGAACGGCTGGCGGAGGACCGAAAGCGGCTGGGCATCTTCCTGGCGCTGGGCTTCGGAAAACGGGAGCTGATCCGGCTTCATCTGCGGCAGGGACTGGAAACCGGGATTCTTGCAGTGCTTGTGGGAAATGCGGGAGTGCTGTTGTCTGCATGGCTGTCCAATCGGAAGGCGATTCAGGCGATTTCTCCTTACGCCTTTTCCGGAAATGAGGAGCGGCTTCTATATCAGTGGAAGCAGTGGTTCGGGGCATACCCCTGGCTGATCCACGGAGGAATCTGTCTTGGAATCCTGCTGTTTTGTGTCCTGATCTTCTGGCTGCCCCTCATGGGCTGGCTGCGGGGAAGCACATCGGAACAGATCCGGGAACTGGGAGAATAGGAGGGAAAGCGATGAGTAATTATCTGATCGAAATGAAACAGGCATGCAAGACCTACGGGAGCGGAGAACTGGAAGTTAAGGCGTTAAAGCCGACGGATCTCACCATCGAGGAAGGACGGTTTTACGCAGTCATCGGACGGAGCGGCTCCGGAAAATCCACGCTGCTCCATCTCCTGGGCGGCTTGGACCGCCCGACCTCCGGGGAGATTTTCGTGGAAGGAAAAAATCTGGCGGATTTCACCGACCGGGAGGCGGCGATCTTCCGTCGACGCCGCATTGGCTTCGTGTTCCAGGCGTTTAATCTCCTGCCGGAGTACACCGCCATCGACAACATTCGGATGCCGTTGTATCTGGATCAGCGGGAACTGGACGAAGAGTACGAGGTTGCTTTACTAAAAAAGCTGCGCCTTGTGGGCAAGGAAAAGAAATATCCGGGCGAGCTCTCCGGCGGTGAGGTACAGCGCGTCGCTATCGCCCGCGCCCTCATCACCAAACCGGCGGCCGTTCTGGCCGATGAGCCAACGGGAAATCTGGACGCCAGAAGCGCCGGAGAGGTGCTGGCGCTTTTGCAGGAAACCTGCCGCCTCTTCCGCCAGACTCTGATTCTCGTCACCCACGACCTCGCCATCGCCCGCTGTGCCGATACGGTGCTGACACTGGAAGATGGGGAGATTGTGGGGTGAATTTCAAAAACGAGAGATTTATTTTCGAGAGTTTCCCAATAAAAAGGTATTTGCTTTTTGTAAAATTCATATTTTAAGAATGTTCAAGTGAACAGGTGTCCATGTTATTTCCCACCCAGCAGTCCTGCCATTTTCCGAAACAGCTCGATCCGGTTCTGTTCTTCCGGTGTCATGCGGCTTTTCAGGACCTTTAAGAGCAGGTCGGTTTCGGAATCATTGAACTGCAGTCCCATGGCGTTTGCGTTTTTGTTGGCGGAGACGAGAAAAGGCAGCAGGCTGTCCGGGGATTTTCCGTTTGTCTGGGAGACAAGCTCCGAGAGAAAGGCCAGCTTTTTCAGATCCATATTTTTTAAGGCCGGGTCCTTCTGCCAGTCGTTGTTTGCATCATTCATGTGGTCTCCTCCTTTCGGGAAGCACCGCCGATAATGGGGCGGAACATGGCCTGATATGCGTCAAACAGCCGTCGTTTTTCCGGGGCAAGGCCGTCACGGATCAAGGCAGAAAAGCTTTTGGAAGGAGTGACACTTTCGGGTGTGCGCCGGTTCAGGGAAGCTGCTGTTAAAACCGGTTCGCCGGAAGAATCCACGGAAATTACCGGTTCGGAGAACTGCGGGGATTGTTCGGCAATCTCGTGCCCGGAGGCATCGAAGCCGGATTCTTCGGTGGCTGAATCGCTTACGTCCGGTTCTTCCGGTACGGGATCAGAGGTCTGGCGGAACTGCTCATAGAGAGTCATAACCTGGAGCAGGCTGGAAAAGCGGTCAAAGGCCTGCCGCTGTTCCGGGCTCCCATAATCTTTGATCTCACTGAGCAGATCAAAAAAGCTCTGCGGTGCTTTCGGCTCTGCCATGGAACAGGCGGCCAGCACCTCCGATTCACTGGAATTCCGGAACAATTCTACTGTGTTTTGAAATTCCTGCGCCTTGATCCAGAGAGAAAGCGTGCGGCGAAGCGGCGGCGGAAAATAGAAAAGCGCCGCCTTTAACATCTGGAGACTGTACCGGCAGGTTGCCAGATCCAGCCCCGTAGCCTTCAAATCGTCCATAAGGATAAAATCGCCTTTCCGGTTTCATTCCTTAGAATCTATGAAAACGGAACCGGTTTTATGCCCGGGACATATTCTATCATATAGGAATCAGAACTTATGAAGGAAACAGCTCAAAGATCCGGAACCGGCTTTGTTCAGCCATATAAGATCCATCGCGCAGAAAGGAAATCCAGTGAAAACAAGACTGATCATTGACGAAGACTCGGTTTATGAAATAGATGAAGAATGTGAACTGCAAAAACGAGAAGCACAGAAACAGGCGGAAAACCATTGGAAAAAACAAGACAGGACCATGAAAAAGCAGGATAAAAAAATTCTCAGATCAGGTTAAGGGATACCGTCTGTGTAAATGGTTTTCGCAGTCCCTGAACTTGACAAAATAAGCGTGAGGACGAAAATGCCCCAGGTGTCCGGCCCTTTCCTTCAGCGGCTTTGACTGAAGCGTGAAGGAGGTGTCGGCGCCTGGGGCATTCTGTAGCTTTAAGAGGTGTGACCAAACGGATTGTTTCGCTGCGGTGCAGCTCTCACAATCCTGCCGGCTTATCATGCAGGCATGAAGGTCGGCAGGACTTTTGCGCCCTATTTGGCCAGCTTCATCATAATTTCGTTGCTTCTTGTCACGAAGCTTGCCATCCGTTCCGGTGACAGGCTTCCGTGGGAGAGCAGTGCCAGATCATAAAGCTGTTCGCAGAACATGGGAGTATCTTCATCCTCCGGATGATCCAGTACGAAGGTTACCAGCGGATGGTTGGCGTTGAGTACAAGAGTCTCAGATGCGCCGAACATATCCATGCCCATGCCGTCCATGTTGTACATCTTCATCATATCCTGCATCCGGCGGCCTTCCTCGGAAAGGGTTACGACAGAGGCAATGGAGGCGTTCTTGAGCTTTTCGACCTTAATTTCCAGCTTGTCGTTATCCAGAGCCTTGCGGAAGGTTTCGGTGAGCTTATCAGTCATGGCAGTCATGGCCTCTTTGTCCTCGTCCTCTGTATCCTCCTTGAATGCCTGATCCAGGTCAGTGTCGATACGGACAAAATGAAGATTTTCATTCTTCTGCTCTGCCTGGTTGATGAACGGAGCATCGATGGCATGCGTTAAGATCACAGCGTCGATGCCGGCTTCTTTGAACATATTGATATACTGGCTCTGAGCCTTTTCATCGGTCACATAGAAGATGGTATTTTCATGCTGCTCCTTATTCTCTTCCAGACACTCAGCCAGGGTCAGATATTTGCCCTCCAGGTTCTTGAACAGAACGCAGTCCTTGATCTTCTCATAGAATTTTTCATCACGGATATAGCCGTATTTGATGAAGGGACTTAAATCGTCCCAGTATTTCTCATAAGTTTCCTTGTCAGTCTTGAACATGCCGGTCAGCTTGTCCGCAACCTTCTTAGTGATGTAATCGGAGATCTTCTTTACAAAGCCGTCATTCTGCAGCGCACTTCTGGATACGTTCAGCGGCAGGTCAGGGCAGTCGATGACACCCTTTAAGAGCATTAAGAACTCCGGGATCACTTCCTTGATGTTATCGGCAACGAATACCTGATTGTTGTAAAGCTTGATGGTGCCCTCGATGCTTTCGTACTGGGAACCAATCTTCGGGAAATACAGGATCCCCTTTAAATTGAACGGATAATCCATGTTCAGATGGATCCAGAACAGAGGCTCCTTATAATCATTGAATACAGTGCGGTAGAATTTTTTGTATTCTTCCGCGGTGCAGTCATTGGGATGCTTTGTCCACAGCGGATGGGGATCATTGAGTGCCACGGGCCGTTTGTTGATCTTGGCGAGCTCTTTTCTGGGAGAAACCTCAACGACCTCTTTTTCGCCGTTTTCATTTTCACGCTCCTCCGTTTTAGCCTCCTCAACGGTGCGTTCCACAACCACGTCCTTTTCGGTCACTTCGCTGGCATCGATGGTCTCGTATTCCTGGGGCGCGTTGGCCTTGTTCAGATAAATTTCCACCGGCATGAAGGAGCAGTATTTGGTGATGACCTCGCGGGCCTTGTATTCATTGGCAAATTCCACACTGTCCTCATTTAAGTACAGGGTGATCTCGGTACCGAAATCGGTCTTATTGCCCTCGGCCATGGCAAATTCCTGGCCGCCGTCGGATTCCCAGTGGACCGCAGGCGCATCGGCCTTGAAGGATTTCGTGTCGATGGTCACCTTATCAGCTACCATGAACGCGGAATAGAAGCCCAGGCCGAAATGACCGATGATCTGATCCTCGCTGGTCTTGTCCTTGTATTTTTCCAGGAAATCCTTTGCACCGGAGAAGGCAATCTGGTTGATATACTCGTCAACCTCTTCGAAGGTCATACCGAGACCGTTGTCCTTAAAGGTAATGGTTTTTTCCTCTGGATCTACCGTCACCTGAATCTGGAACTCCGTTCCTTCGGGGATCTCAAAGTCGCCGATGGCATCCAGCTTTTTTAACTTGGTGATGGCATCGCAGCCGTTGGAGATCAGTTCCCGGTAGAAGATGTCATGGTCACTGTAAAGCCACTTCTTTATAATAGGAAATATGTTTTCACTGTTGATTGATAAATTACCCTGTTTTTCAGGCATTATCCTCACACCTTTCTTTTCAGATTTCCTATATTGTAATACCGGGTATGGGAAAAGTCAAGAGAAAATTAGCACTCAACTCGTTCGAGTGCTAACACTTCGCAAATGTTTACCTGGAGCTACTGCTCCTCCCAGGCAATCTTTTTCGCTGTGAGAAATTTTTTTACCATGTCGTCCCAGGTATGCTCCAGGGTCTTATCCATGGAAAAGGACGCAAAGGAAACGCCTGTGATACAGAACAGACGGCTGTTTTCGTAGCGGATATTGAGATAAAGCCCGCCCACCTGCTCCGGGGAAACAGAAAGTCCGCCGCCATTTATGAGGCGCACGGTGTTGGCCCTGGAGAGAGCCAGAATGATCTTGAACTGCTCCGGAAGGCGGGAGCCCTTAATGATCTGGAAGCATAAAGGGCGCATCAGACTCCACCGTGCCAGATCGTGCTGCTCCATGGCTTCCCACTGCTCATCGGTAAAATAATCTTTATGGAGCGAGCCGTCCAGCGTAACGGAAAAACCGGTGGTAAAGGATGCCTGGGAAACAAGAAAGGAATCAAAATCCTCATGAAGAAACAGCTTAGAGGTGAATTCTTTGATATCAGCGATGTGTAATGCGATCATGAAAAACTCCTGTTACGAATAAGGTATGCCAAATGGGTTTACCCATAGTATAAGAGAAAATGCGGAAAAAAGAAAGCGGAATCTTTGTCAGCTGTGCTATAATGGACAGGAATGATTGACAAACAGGAGGAAGCATCATGGAGCATCTGATGAAGTATATAAAAAACGGCGTATCTCCGTATCATACGGCGGCGCTGGCGGAAGAGGAATTACAGGCGGCAGGTTATGAGGAGCTGGAGCTTACGGGAAGCTGGCAGCTTCAGCGGGGCAGGGGCTATTACGTACGTTCCCACGGCTCAACCCTGTTTGCATTCCGTGTCAATCCCGGATTTGCCAGAAGCCAGAGCTTCCGAATTGCGGCGGCCCATACGGACTGGCCCTGCATGCGGATCAAGTCGGCGCCGGATCATACAAAGGACGGGTATGCGAAGATCAATGTCGAAACCTACGGCGGTCCGATCTTAAATACCTGGCTGGACCGTCCGCTTTCCGTGGCCGGACGGGTGGCTCTGCGGGGAGAAACCTGCTTTGCACCGGAGCTTCGGCTGGTGGATTTTAAACGCCCCATCTTCACCATTCCAAACCTGGCGATCCATATGAACCGGGAGGTCAATAAGGGAGTGGAGCTGAACCGGCAGAAGGACATGCTTCCCATCGCCGGGCAGACACCGGAGCAGGATGGCTATTTTATGAAACGGCTGGCCGGGGAGCTTTCCGTGAAGCCGGAGGATATCCTGTATTTTGAACTGTCGGTCTATAACTGCGATGAGGGGACAACACTCGGCATGGACGGAGAATTCTATTCGGCACCGCGCCTGGATAACTTAACCTCGGTCTGCGCCTGCATCGACGGTCTGCTGGCGGGAACAAAACGGCGGGACGGCATTGATATGGTGGTACTGTTTGATCATGAGGAGATCGGAAGCAGAACAAACCAGGGCGCCGGATCGGAGCTTCTGCCCCTCGTTATGGAGAAAATCTGTCTGAGCTTCGGCTATACCGGTGAGGACCGGCTTAACTGCAGGCTGAAGACCATGCTACTGTCAGTGGATGTGGCACATGGAAAGCATCCCAATCAGCCGGAGAAGAGTGACATTACCAACAACGTATATCTGAACGGCGGTGTCGCCATAAAGGCGGAGGCCAACCAGAAGTATGCCACCGACAGTGCAGCCATTGCTGTGGTGCGGAGCATCTGTGACAGGCATCAGATCCCCTGCCAGATGTTTGCCAACCGTTCCGATGTGGGAGGCGGCAGCACGCTGGGCTCCATCGCGGCGTCCTTCGGTCTTTCCAACACGGTCGATATCGGAATTCCGCTTCTTGCCATGCACTCCGCCAGAGAGCTCATGGGAGAAAAAGACCAGAAAGCACTGACGGAGCTTCTGACAGCTTACTGGCAGGAAAAATAGGAAGAAACGGAAGCCGGCAGGACGTCTGTTGGTCTCAATTATAAAAATTTTGAAAACCCCTTTTCAAATAATATATCCTGTGCTATCATAAATCGTAATGAAAACTACATGCAGTAGTTGGGTAGTACAGGAGGAAGAACATGAATTACAAGATTGTAGTAGATAGCTGTTGTGATCTGACGGAGGAGCTGAAAGCAGACAGCCATTTTCAGATTATCCCGCTGACTCTCCAGGTTGGCGATATTCAGATCACAGATGATGAGACCTTTAATCAGAAAAGCTATCTGAAGCTGGTAAGGGAGTCGGAGGAATGCCCGAAAACAGCATGCCCGTCCCCGGAAGCATTCATGAACGCCTATGACTGTGATGCCGATGCTGTGTTTGTTGTGACCCTGTCCCAGCATTTGAGTGGAAGCTATAACAGTGCGGTGCTGGGAAGAAGCCTTTATTTAGAAGAAAAGGGCGAGAAGCATATCGCGGTATTCAGTTCCGATTCCGCATCGGTGGGGGAGGTAATTCTGGCGCTGAAGATCCGGGAGCTTTGCGAAGCGGGAAAGAGCTTCGATGAGGTGGTAAAAGAAGTATCCGATTACCGGGATAATTTAAATACGTATTTTGTCCTGGAAACGCTGGACTTTTTGAGGAAAAACGGGCGGCTGACCGGGATTCAGGCCGTGGTTGCCAGCGTCCTGAATATCAAACCGGTCATGGGTGCCGACAAGGGAACGATCATTAAGCTGGATCAGGCCCGCGGAATTGACAAGGCGCTCCGAAAGATGGCACAGTGGGTGGCAAAGCAGGCAGTGGATCCCGGACATAAGACCCTGGCAATCGCCCATACCAACTGTTCAGACCGTGCCCGGAAGGTAAAAGAGATCATCTGTTCCTTAATTGATGTGAAGGACGTATACGTGGTGAACACCGCAGGCGTGAGCAGTACCTACGCCGGAGACGGCGGCGTGATCATCGCGCTGTAAAAAAGAAAACGGAAAACGAACGGAGGGCTTCCTGCTGAGCGGAAGGCCCTCCGTTTTAGTACAGCAAAGCGGTGCGTTAATGTCGTTTCTCCAGCAGCGTGATCAGCCGGTAAAAGCCCATGGACAGTACGCAGAGGATCACAATGCTTAAAATCACCAGATCCAGCTTGAATACCTGGCTTCCGTAGATGATGAGATATCCGAGCCCTTTGTCGGCAGCAAGAAATTCTCCGATGATAACCCCCACCAGGCAGAGTCCGATGTTGACCTTCATGTTGCTGATCAGCAGAGGCACAGCGCCGGGGAGCAGTACCTTTCCCAGCACATCGCGTTTTGTTCCGCCGAGGGTGTAAATCAGCTTTACCTTGTCGGGGTCCATGGACTGAAAGCCTGTGTGGAGAGTCATAACGGAGCCGAACACGGCCACAGAGACGGCGGCGACGACGATGGTTTTTACATTGCTGCCCAGCCATACGATGAGCACCGGGGCCAGGGCGGATTTCGGAAGGCTGTTGAGCATGATCAGAAACGGCTCCAGCACACTGGCGGCAGCCGGAAACAGCCACAGAAGCATGGCGCCGGAGATCCCGATGACAGTGACCAGAAGAAAGCTTACGATGGTTTCAGCCAGGGTTACGCCGGTATGGAAAAAAATACTGCCGTCCCGTGTCATGGCCCAGAAGGTCTTTGCCAGACGGGACGGACTGCTGAAGATGAAATCGTTTAACAGGCCGGTATCGGCGGTCAGCTCCCAGATCCCCAGAAACAGAAAAAACAGGGCAAGCTGAGCCATAAGGATCCGCCGCTTCCGTTTCCGGCAGGAACGCAGATAAGCGGCCTGGGCGGGTGAGATCGTGTTATTCATGAGTTTTTAACTCCTTCCAGATTTCTTCAAAATACCCGGAAAACAGCGGAGAGCTGCGCCTTGCCAGAGGGGAGGCACAGTCGGGGCCGAAGGAAAGCGGCAGGATCCTCCGGACACGGGCCGGGCGGCTGGAAAGGATCACGATCCGGTCTGCCAGGGTGATGGCTTCTGCCAGATCGTGGGTCACAAGGACCGCAGTTTTATGCTCCCGCTTGAGAATGCCGCCGATGTCATCACCCACCTCCAGTCTTGTCTGATAGTCCAGAGCAGAAAAGGGCTCGTCAAGAAGCAGGATATCCGGCTCCAGGGCCAGTGTCCGGATCAGGGCGGCCCGCTGGCGCATTCCGCCGGACAAGGCCGAGGGCGGCGCTTCCCGAAAGGCAGAAAGACCGTAGGTATCCAGCATGGTATTGACGGCACGGCGGTTTTTCGCGGTATCCTGTCCGCGGATCTCCAGTCCCAGCCGCACATTGTCATAGACCGTCCGCCATTCAAACAGATGATCCCGCTGGAGCATGTAGCCGATGTTGGCACCGGAGGTTCCCTGAGGCTTTCCGAACAGCCGGATCTCGCCGGATTCCGGGGTCAGAAGTCCGCTGATCAGCGACAGGAGCGTGGTTTTTCCGCAGCCGGAGGGACCGACGACGGCGAGAAATTCACCGGGCAGCACCGAGAGAGAAATATCCTCCAGGGCTTCGGTCTCCCCGGACTGGGTATGGTAGGAGAAACAGACATGTATCAGTTCAAGGATTGGTTCCATTGGATTCCTCCTGAAACAGCTATGCTGTATTATATGAATCGCGGAGAAAATGGTTGACAAAAGGCCGGCGCATATAGTATATTAGATACGTTGAAAACATACCTTATGGTATTATAGTTTATGCTTCCGTGGCTCAGTTGGTAGAGCAATTGATTCGTAATCAATAGGTCACCGGTTCAAGTCCGGTCGGGAGCTTGCGAAAAGAGAAACCAGCGAAAAGCCTTGAAAAATAAGGGTTCGCTGGCTTTTTCGTTATATCGGCATATCAGCAAAAAGGCGGTCTAAATGTGAGATCGTTGATTTTACAGGAGCGGATGTTCCTGTTTTTTATTTAAAACAAAAAAACACTTGCAATTTCCTTTGTTTTGGTGTAGAATACGCAGAGAAAAAACAAATGTGCGTGTGATAAAGACACGTCACTGCAGATAACAGTAAGACGAGGAGAAAACCGAAATGGAAATGAAAGAAAAGCTCAAGGTTGGCGTCTTAGGCGCAACCGGTATGGTAGGACAGCGTTTTGTATCCCTGCTGGCAGATCACCCCTGGTACGAAGTAACCGTGGTTGCAGCCAGCCCCAGAAGCGCGGGAAAGACTTATGAAGAAGCCGTTGGAGCCCGCTGGAAACTTGACAATCCCATGCCTGAAAATGTAAAGAAGCTGGTCGTTAAGGATCTTCATAACATTGAGGAAGTCGTTGCTGACGTAGACTTCGTTTTCAGTGCAGTTGACATGACGAAGGATGAGATCCGTGCCATCGAGGAGGCTTATGCAAAGGCTGAGGTTCCCGTGGTTTCCAACAACAGCGCACACCGCTGGACACCGGATGTTCCCATGATCATTCCGGAACTGAACCCGGAGCATGCAGAGGTGATCGAGTTCCAGAAGAAGCGTCTCGGAACAAAGAGGGGCTTTGTAGCGGTAAAGCCCAACTGCTCCATCCAGAGCTACACACCTGCGTTCCATGCGCTTCGTGAGTTCGGTGTCAAGAGCGCTCTGGTAACAACCTACCAGGCAATCTCCGGTGCAGGAAAGACCTTTAAGGACTGGCCGGAAATGGTTGACAATGTGATCCCTTATATCGGCGGCGAGGAAGAAAAGTCCGAGCAGGAGCCGTTAAAGATCTGGGGTAAGATTGAAGACGGTGTGATCAAGAAGGCAGAAGGCCCGATCATCACCTCTCAGTGTCTGCGTGTTCCCGTAACAAACGGTCACATGGCAGCAGTATTTGTAAACTTTGACCGGAAGCCTACGAAGGAAGAGATCCTGGATCGCTGGAAGAACTTCTCCGGCGAACCTCAGAAGTTAAACCTTCCCAGCGCTCCCAAGCAGTTCTTACAGTATTTTGAGGAGGATAACCGTCCTCAGACAAAGCTTGACAGAGACTATGAACACGGCATGGGCGTATCCCTTGGTCGGCTCCGTGAGGATACCCTGTTCGATTACAAGTTTGTAGGTCTTGCACATAACACCCTGAGAGGTGCAGCTGGCGGCGCAGTACTCTGTGCAGAGCTCCTGACTGCAAAAGGCTACATCACAAAGAAGTAAGAAACAACAAAACCCTGTGTAACAATGACGCCCTGAAAGAGGCTTCCGTCTGTTTCGTAAAAGAGACAGTGGAGGCTTCTTTTAATTATGCGGAACCCACCTGCTATTTTGTTTATCCAATGCGTCGTAAAACCCTGTGCTTTAGCTATGGGGATATAAGACGCGTCCATCGAATTTACGCAAGTAATCGAGATGGACAAAATAGTGGTTGTATTAAATAAAAAAATATAATATAATACAAACATGAATACAACATATAAATCAAACAACAATGTCGTCTATTCGTGCAAATATCATGTAGTATGGTGTCCCAAATATAGACGAAAAGTATTAACCAATGGTGTAGATACCAGGTTGAAGGAGCTGCTCACAGAGTATGCTGCAAATCTTTCTGTAGAGATTCTGGAAATGGAAATCATGCCGGATCATGTTCATATGCTGCTGGAAGTAGACCCTCAGTTTGGTATTCACAAAGCTGTAAAATCTTTCAAAGGCTATACTTCCAGAATTTTAAGACAGGAATTTGCATATCTTAAAACTAAGATGCCGACGCTTTGGACAAACAGCTATTTTGTATCGACGGTGGGTGGTGCTCCGCTGGAAGCAGTAAAACAGTATATCGAAAACCAGAAAACATCGCAGAGACAAAAGGACAAGATGGGATAATGCAAAAAGGGATCAAATTCAGGATTTATCCGAATAAAGAACAGAAAGCCTTCATCCACCAGACGCTGGGATGCTGCAGGCTCATCTACAACCGGGGACTTGCCATGCGTAAGGAAGGCTATGAAAAAGGGGAAAAAATCGGCTATGGACAGACATCTGCTATGCTGACGGAACTGAAAAAGCAGGAAGCGTTTGCTTTTCTGAAAGAAGCCGATTCCATTGCGTTACAGCAGTCTTTGCGAGATCTTGACCGGGGATTTGTAAATTTTTTTCAAAAAAGAGCTTCCTATCCAATGTTCAAAAGCAAACATAACCGGTTTCAGTCATACAGAACGGTAAATCAAAAAGACAACATTCGTATCGTGGGAAGATATATCAAACTTCCGAAACTCGGATATATTAAAGTGCGTCAATCAATGGAAGTGGGAAAAATCCATCACGTAACCATTGAGCATACGCCATCAGGAAAATATTTTGCAGTTCTGAATGTTGAATTTGAACCAGAACCGCGACCTGATCAGGGTGGAACGATCGGGATTGATGTTGGGATCAAAGCATTCTATTCTGACAGCAACGGAAATACAGTAGCGAATCCCAAATATCTGGAACGCTCAATGAGAAAACTTGTAAGGGAACAGCGCAGACTTTCCCGAAAAGAGAACGGTTCCCATAACCGGGATAAGCAGCGGATTCGGGTTGCCAGAGTACATGAAAAAGTAACGAATCAAAGAAATGATTTCCTGCAGAAACAGTCAACGATACTGGTGCGCGAAAACCAAACCATCTGCATCGAAGACCTGCATGTGAAGGGAATGATCCGGAATCATAAACTGGCAAAATCCATAGCCAGTGTTTCGTGGGCAAAGTTTTTCGAAATGCTGGAATATAAAGCTGCATGGTACGGAAATGAAATCCGCAAAGTACCAACGATGTATCCGAGCAGCCAGACATGCAGTTCCTGTGGCTATCGGAATCCGCTGGTGAAAAATCTGCGCATTCGTATCTGGGAATGTCCCAACTGTCATGCAGTTCATGACCGGGATACGAATGCAGGCATCAATATTTTGAAAAAAGGACTGCAGCTTCAGCCTACATAAAGATAAGAAAACTGTACCGCAGGGCATACGGGAACAGTATAAATATAGCTTGTGGACATCGTGTAAGACATTACAGTACCGTAAGGTATTTGCTAATGCAGTGGTGGAAGAAACGGGAATCCCCCTGCTTTAGCTGTGGGGAGTGTCAATTAGTGCTTTCAAGAACGGGAAAAAAATGGTATTCTATAATCAGGTTTCAAATAACAGAACAACGCGGTCCAATGCACCGCAGAAAGAGAATGGGGAGAGGTTATGACAGCAGAACAGGCAAAAAAGGAACTACAGGAAGGAAGGGCATTTCTGGGAATCGAGTTCGGTTCCACCAGGATCAAGGCGGTAGCCATCGGAAGTGATTTTACACCCATCGTCCAGGGCGGACATGAGTGGGAAAACCGATATGAGGGCGGCTACTGGACGTATTCTCTGGAGGACATCTGGGACGGGCTTCAGGACTGCTACCGGAAGATGGCAGAGGAGGCAAAAAGGGTTTACGGTGTGACTGTGACCTCCTTTAAGGCCATGGGCTTCAGTGCCATGATGCACGGCTATATGGCCTTTGACAAGGCGGGAGAGCTTCAGGTTCCGTTCCGTACCTGGAGAAACGGCACTACCGGAGAGGCAGCAAAAACGCTGATCCCGTTATTTGAGTATAACATTCCGGAGCGGTGGACCATTGCTCATATTTATCAGGCCATATTAAATAAAGAGGAGCATGTTTCCCGCCTGGATTATGTAACGACTCTTGCGGGCTATATCCACTGGAGACTGACCGGAGAGCGGGTACTGGGCATCGGCGATGCGTCCGGCGTCTTCCCCATCGATTCGGAGACCGGGGATTATGATCAGTCCATGGTGGATAAATTTGATACACTGGTAAAGGAAGATGGACTGTCCTGGAAGCTTCGGGAGATCCTTCCTGAGGTGAAATCCGCCGGAGAGAGCGCAGGTGTTCTGACGGAGGAGGGTGCGGCCCTTCTGGATCCCACCAAAACGCTGAAGGCCGGAATTCCCGTATGCCCGCCGGAGGGCGATGCCGGGACCGGAATGGTGGCTACCAACAGTGTGAAGAAGCGCACCGGAAATGTTTCTGCCGGAACCTCGATTTTCGGTATGATCGTTCTGGAGCGGGCCCTCAGCAGGGTTTATCCGGAAATCGACATGGTGACAACGCCCGACGGCGCACCGGTGGCTATGGTTCATGCCAACAACTGTACCTCTGACATCAATGCATGGGCCGGACTCTTTAAGGAATTCGCGGAGGCTCTTGGCGCACCGGCTGATATGAACACCATCTTCCCCTTATTATATGGAAAGGCTCTGGAAGGCGAGCCGGACTGCGGCGGACTGCTTTCCTACGGTTATCTGTCCGGTGAGTTCCTGACTCACTGCGAGGAAGGACGCCCCTTATTTGTCCGGACACCGGAGAGCCAGTTCACTCTCGGCAACTTCATGAGAACCCATCTCTACTCCGCACTGGGCGCATTGAAGATGGGCATGGAGATCCTGGAAGGAGAGCAGGTCGGTGTCGATGAAATTCTGGGCCATGGCGGCTTCTTTAAGACTAAGGGCGTCGGACAGAAGCTTCTGGCGGCAGCCATGAACACAGAAATTTCCGTAATGGAGACAGCCGGTGAGGGCGGTGCCTGGGGCATTGCGCTTCTGGCGGCATATCTGACCGAGAAAAAGGACGGAGAGACCCTTGGAGCATTCCTGGATGACCGGGTATTTGCCTCCATGGAAAAAGAAAAAATGAGTCCCGATCCGGAGGACGTAAAGGGCTTCGCAGTATTCATGGAGCACTACAAAGAAGGACTTGCCATCGAGCAGGCAGCGATCAAACGTTTAGCGTAAAACTCAGAGACGAAACCAGATCCCCAGGAAGCGGATTTAGTTTTGATTCTCAGAATAGAATCCAGGACTTCCCCGTATATTATGAAGATGATATGCGGGGAAGTTTTATTATGATGATCCGGATCTCCCAGCTCATGATCCCTCTTGTGACACTGGCCGTGGTGCTGTCTGGGCTGCGGGCAGGACGACCGGTGTTTGAGGACTTTATCCGCGGCGCGAAAAAAGGACTTCGGACAGCGGCTGAGATCGCGCCGACGCTTTGCGGACTCATGGCCGCCACCGGCCTCCTGCGTGCGTCCGGATTTCTGGAAACCCTGGGGAAGACCGTGGGAAAGCTGATCCCAGAATCCATTCTGCCCTCCCAGGTGCTGCCCGTCTTTTTTGTGAAGCTGTTTTCCTCCTCGGCCGCCACCGGCCTTGCCCTGGATGTATTTCGGGAAAACGGTCCCGATTCCCTGGCCGGAATGACGGTTTCGCTGCTTCTTAGCTGTACCGAAACGGTATTCTATACCATGAGCCTTTACTTCATGAGCATAAAAGTCACAAAAACCAGATACACCCTGGCAGGGGCACTGACTGCCACCCTTGTCGGAGCTGCCGGAGCAGTCATCATGGCCCATTACCTGTGCGGATAAAACAGCCGCCAGAAGTGATTTTATTGCAGAATTAGACAGATCCGGCGTATATCCTGTCAATAAAAATTCATCCTTGACATTGCTCCTCCCCGGTGCTAGAATGTTCGGAGTCGAACTGTTAGGACTCGAACAAATGGAGGGGATATGTCAGAAGAGAAAGAGGTAAGACACATCGGTCTGGAGATCAACCGGACCTCCAAGCGGATCCATCGCTATATCGCAGCCATGTCATCCGTGGAATATGCCAACGAGATGACAGGCATGCATGCCTGGATCCTGCGGTTTTTATACGAACACCGGGAGGAAGAGGTTTTCCAGAAAGACATCGAAAAACGGTTTGATATCCGCCGGTCGACGGCTACGGGATTACTGCAGCTTATGGAGAAAAACGGGCTGATCTACCGGGAACCGGTGTCCTATGACGCCAGACTCAAGCGGATCATTATGACAGAAAAGGCAGTCTCCATTCATGCTTCGGTAGAAAGCGAGATCGATTCCATGGAACGGCAGATCTCCAGGGATCTGTCTCCGGAGGAAATCGAGACCTTGAGCTGTTTACTGGAAAAGATCCGGAACAATCTCCGGACAGAACACTGTGAGAACTAGGAAGAGGTGACCGTATGATTAAGAAACTTGCATCCTGTATCAGACAGTACAAACGGGATTCCGTTTTAGCCCCGATCTTCATTGTCGGAGAGGGCTTCATGGAGGTTGTGATCCCTCTGTTTATGGCGAGGCTCATCGACAGCGGGATTGACAAAGGCTCCATGCCGGCGATCCTGCGCTATGGGCTGATCCTGGCGGTGTGCTGCATGATCTCGCTGGGCTTCGGAGTCCTTGCGGCGCGGTTTGCTGCGAAGGCGTCTGCCGGATTTGCCGGAAACCTGCGCCATGACATGTACTATAAGGTACAGGAATATTCCTTTGGCAACATTGATAAGTTTTCAACGGCAAGTATTGTGACCAGAATGACAACGGATGTGACTAACGTACAGAACGCGTTTCAGATGATCATCCGCATGGCAGTCCGTGCGCCGATCCTGCTGGTCTTTGCGCTGATCATGTCCTTTACGGTAAATACTCAGCTGGCGCTGATCTACCTTTGTGTGATCCCCGTGCTGGCACTGGGGCTGTATCTGATCGTGACCCATGCACATCCGCTGTTCGAGCGGGTATTCAAAACCTACGATAAGCTGAACATCGTTGTACAGGAGAATCTTCACGGGATCCGCGTGGTGAAATCCTTCGTCCGTGAGGATCATGAAAACGAAAAGTTCGGAAAGGTATCCGACAGCATCTATAAGGATTTCAAAAAGGCAGAGCGCATCGTAGCATTTAACATGCCACTGATGCAGGTGGCTGTTTATACCTGTATGCTCTTAATCTCCTGGATCGGTGCCCGTCTCATTATCGGCAGCCACGGAATGGCAGGCGGTATGACCACCGGTCAGCTCATGAGTATGTTCTCTTATACCATGCAGATCCTCATGAGCCTGATGATGCTGTCCAATGTGTTTGTCATGATCATCATTTCCAGAGCCTCCGCGGAGCGTATCGTGGAGATCCTGGAGGAAGAGAGCGATATCAAGAATCCGGCCTCTCCGGTTATGGAGGTGGCTGACGGTTCCGTGGTTTTCGACCATGTGGATTTCAGCTATGCCGGTGATAAGAACAAGCTGTGCCTGTCAGGAATCAATCTTTCTATTCAGTCAGGAGAGACGGTGGGGATCATCGGAGGAACCGGTTCGTCCAAGAGCTCCCTGGTGCAGCTCATTCCAAGACTGTATGACGCCACCTGCGGACAGGTGCTGGTCGGCGGACGAAATGTGCGCGACTATGACCTGGAGGTGCTGCGAAATCAGGTAGCAATGGTGCTCCAGAAGAACGTGCTGTTCTCCGGAACGATCAAAGAAAATCTGCGGTGGGGCAATCCGGAGGCATCGGACGGGGAGCTTGTCCATGCATGTGAGCTTGCTCAGGCGGATGGCTTTATCCGCGAGTTCCCCAACGGGTATGACACCTACATCGAGCAGGGCGGTTCCAATGTGTCCGGCGGCCAGCGCCAGCGTCTCTGCATTGCCCGGGCCTTATTAAAGAAGCCGAAGATCCTGATCCTGGACGATTCCACCAGTGCGGTGGATACGGCAACAGATGCCATGATCCGAAAGGCATTTCGGGAAGAGATCCCCGATACCACAAAGTTCATCATTGCTCAGCGGATCTCCTCCGTGGAGGATGCCGATAAGGTCATTGTTCTGGACAGCGGCCGTGTCTGCGGCTTCGGAACGCCGGAGGAGCTGTTAAAGACCAACGAGATTTACCGGGAAGTTTATGAATCTCAGACGAAAGGAGGAAGCCGGAATGGAAAATAAGAAAGAAGCCGTACGAGAAGCAAAAATGACGGGACACGGCGGCAGGAAGCCCGGCGCGGCACCGAAGGGCATGAAGCTTAACTGGGGAACGGCCAAAAGGCTCTTTGCCTACATTGCCGGAGAAAACAAGGCGCTGTTCGCCGTGGTACTGGTCTGCATTTTCCTGAGCACCATCGCCAACGTGGCAGGCTCCCTGTTCCTCCAGATCCTCATCGATCAGTACATTGAACCGCTTCTTCTGGAAGCATCGCCGGTGTTTGACGGACTGGTCCGTGCCATCCTTACCATGGCAGGCATCTATGTGATCGGCGTCTGCTCCACCTTCCTTTATAACTGGTTTATGGCAGGCATCTCCCAGGGTGTCCAGAAGCGGATCCGTGACGATATGTTCGCCCACATGCAGACTCTGCCGGTGCGCTACTTTGACACCCATACCTTTGGCGATGTCATGAGCCATTATACCAATGACATCGATACCCTGCGGCAGATGGTGTCCCAGAGCTTTCCCCAGCTTCTGTCCTCCTGCATGACCATTGTCATGGTGTTTGCCGCCATGCTTTACACCAGCGTGTATCTGACGTTGTTTATCCTGGTGACGATCAGCTGCCTGCTATTTGTTACAAAAAAGGTGGCGGGAAAAAGTGCCGGCTTTTTTATCCATCAGCAGCGTTCCCTCGGTGAGGTCAACGGCTATATCGAGGAGATGATAAACGGACAGAAGGTCATTAAGGTGTTCTGTCATGAGGAAGAGGCAAAGGAAGAATTCGACCGGAAAAACGATGAGCTGTGCATGAACGCGGCAAAGGCCAACGGCTATGCAAACACCCTCGGTCCCATCGCCATGAATCTGGGCAATCTCCAGTATGTGCTGCTGGCCGTGTTCGGCGGTCTCCTTGCGGTTAATGGTGTGGGAGGACTGACCCTTGGCGCCATTGCATCCTTCCTTCAGCTTTCCCGAAGCTTCACCATGCCCATCAACCAGATGTCCATGCAGATCAATGCCATCATCATGGCTCTTGCCGGTGCCGAGCGGATCTTTGCTCTGACCGATGAGAAGCCGGAGGCAGACGATGGATATGTAACCTTAACAAGGATCTGTCTGACGGAGGATGCACCGGAGCAGTACCATGAAATTTATCAGACCGGAGAGGGCAGCGAGGGACTTCCGGAGCAGATCCCCGCGCAGTATGTCAGAGAAACAACGGAGCGGAGCGGTATCTGGGCATGGAAGCATCCCCACGAGACCGGCGAGGTCACCTATACCAGACTGACCGGTGATGTGCGGTTCTTTGATGTGGATTTTGGCTATGAGCCAAATAAGACGGTGCTCCATAACGTGAGCCTTTATGCAAAGCCCGGCCAGAAGATTGCCTTTGTCGGAGCCACAGGAGCCGGAAAGACCACCATCACCAACCTGATCAACCGGTTTTATGATATCGATGACGGGAAGATCCGCTATGACAATATCAACATCAACAAGATCAGAAAGCAGGATCTGCGCCGTTCCCTCGGAATTGTGCTCCAGGATACGAACCTGTTCACCGGAACGGTCATGGAAAACATCCGTTACGGACGTCTGGACGCCACTGACGAGGAGGTGCGCCAGGCAGCGAAGCTTGCCAATGCAGACGATTTCATCAGCCGTCTGCCCCAGGGCTATGATACGATGCTCACTGACAACGGTGAGGGACTTTCCCAGGGCCAGCGCCAGCTTCTCTCCATTGCGAGGGCAGCCGTAGCCGACCCGCCGGTTATGATCCTGGATGAAGCAACCTCCAGCATCGATACCAGAACAGAAGCCATCGTTCAGAAGGGCATGGACAGCCTTATGAAGGGGCGTACCGTGTTTGTCATCGCCCACCGGCTTTCCACCGTAAAGAATTCCAACGCCATCATGGTGCTGGAGCATGGACGGATCATCGAGCGCGGCGACCACGAACAGCTCATTGCCCAGAAGGGCAAGTATTACCAGCTTTATACCGGTGCATTTGAACTGGAGTAAATGACATATCTGTGGTAAAATAGAACCACACCAGGACAGGCTGCCCCTGCCGGAAGGATCCGGTGCGGGCGGCCTTTTCAGCAATCAGGCGGAGGGGACGTATCATGGAAGTATATCATGGAAGATCACTGGGAAAAGGTATCGCCATCGGAAAACTGTTTTTCTACCAAAAGCAGGAGAGAGCCGCTCATGTGCAGGAGCCGACCGATCTGGAGCGGGAGCTGTTCCGCTACCGGGAGGCGAAAAAGCAGGCAAAGGCAGAGCTGGAAAAGCTCTGTAAAAAGGCCAGGGCGGACATGGGCGAGGAAAGCGCTGCCGTTCTGGAGGCACAGATGATGCTTCTGGAAGATGAAAGCTTTGACAGCTCGGTATTCCGGCTTCTCTGCTCCGGAACGATCTGCGCTGAGGACGCCGTATCAGCTGCAGGAGAAGAATTTTTCAGCCAGTTTTCCGCTATGGAGGACGACTATTTCCGGGAACGTGCCGTGGACGTCCGCGATGTGGCAGACCGCCTTGTAGCGGCGCTGGAGGGAAGAAGCTGTGGAAATTTCCCGGAAACGGAGCCGGTCATCGTGGCTGCGGAGGAGCTGGTGCCCAGTGAGACCGTTCAGATGGACAAATCAAAGCTGCTGGCGTTTGTGACAGAGCGTGGCTCCGAAAATTCTCATACGGCAATCCTGGCCCGTACCATGAATCTTCCGGCCATCAGTGGAATCCAGGTGCGCCCGGAGTGGAACGGGCGTCTGGCTGCCGTGGACGGTAAGAAGGGGATCCTTTATCTGGATCCGTCACCGGAAGTGCTGGAAGCCTTAAAGGAACAGCAGCTGGAAGCAAAAAAGCGTGTCAGGCAGTTACATCAGTTCAGAGGCAGAAAAACGATTTCAAAAAGCGGAAAGGAAATCAGGCTTTATGCCAACGTGGGGAGCGTTTCCGATGTGAAGGCTGCCCTGGAAAACGATGCGGAGGGGATCGGTCTGTTCCGCAGCGAATTTTTATATCTGGAAAAGGGGGATTTTCCCACAGAGGAGGAATTATTCTGTGCCTATAAAACGGCGGCGTCCATGATGGACGGAAAGGAAGTGATTATCCGTACGCTGGATATCGGCGCCGACAAGCAGGCCGGCTATTTTGGTCTGGAGCAGGAGGAAAATCCGGCCATGGGCTGCCGTGCCATCCGTCTCTGCCTTCTGCGTCCGGAGCTTTTCAGGACCCAGCTGCGCGCCATCTACCGCGCCAGCGTCTTTGGAAATCTTTCTGTCATGTATCCCATGATCATTTCCGTGGAGGAGCTGTCCCGAATCCGTGTCATTACAGAAGAGGTCAAGGAGTCCCTCCGGAGCGAAAAGCTTCCATATAAAGAAATCAGGCAGGGCATCATGATCGAAACTCCGGCCGCCGCCCTGATCAGTGATCTGCTGGCGAAAGAGGTGGACTTTTTCAGTATCGGAACAAACGACCTCGGACAGTATGCCATGGCCATCGACCGTCAGAATCCGACACTGGAAGCCTTTTATGATTCTCACCACCCGGCGCTGCTTCGTATGATCCGGATGACCGTTGAAAACGGACATGCCGCCGGCTGTCTGGTCGGGATCTGTGGAGAGCTGGCAGCAGATACCAGCCTGACGGGACAGTTTCTGGAAATGGGTGTTGATGAGCTTTCCGTCGCGCCGGGAACAGTTCTGAAGGTAAGAAAAGCCGTGGTGGAGCATGAGTAGGGCAGAAATCAGAAAAATAAGCCGGCCTTAACTGGCCGGCCAAAACGGTAAAATTCTTTTATTTTCGGAAACCAGGGGAATCCGTTGACAAAAGATGTCGAACTATGTATAGTTATAGTAACAGGGTATGGTATATTCTTAAAAAATCAGAATTGGCGAGGAAAATGAAGGAAGGAAAGACAGACGCTACCGGAGGCATAAGAGGATTTATCGACATACATAATCATGTATTACCTGGCCTGGATGACGGAGCACAGTCACTGGATCAGGCTCTTTTTATGCTCAGACAGGCGGTTTCACAGGGAATGACAGGGCTGATCGCCACCTCACATTTTAAGCCGGACCGTTATATCCGGGAGAGGGAGCTGTATGAACAGCAGTTTCAGTTACTGGAGGAGACTGCCGGAAAAGAATTTCCGGGATTCCGGTTTTACCGGGGCAATGAAATTTTCTTTTACCAGGATGTCATAAAAGAACTGCGGACAGGCGTTTGTCATACACTGGCAGGAACAGACTATGTCCTGGTCGAATTTTCACCGGTGCAGCAGTATCCGTATATCCGAACTGCAGCAGAGCTTCTTGGAGAAGAAGGCTATCGACCGGTAATCGCACATGCAGAGCGTTATAATGCTCTGGAAGAAGATATGGACCGGGTCTGGGAGCTGCGGGATCTGGGAGCCTTGATCCAGGTCAATGCAGGCGCTGTGGAAAAGGGCGGGAAACGGTTCGGAAAAACATTTATCCGGAGGCTTCTGGAGGAAGAAGCAGTACATTTTCTGGCAACAGATGCCCATAATGAGACAAACCGGGCGTTCCGGCTGGAGCCGTGCCTGAAGAATCTGAGAAAATGGTGCAGTTATTCCTATATTCGGAGAATTACCGGGATCAATCAGAGAAAGCTTCTGGAAAACCAGTATATCGAGTAAGGGATATATATATATGGAAAGAATGAAACAGAAATAAAGAAAAGGATTTGGAAAAATGGAACAGAGAGAGAAAACAAAAGGGGAAGAGGAACGGGAGATCGATCTGCGGGAAGTGTTTTTCGCCCTCTGGAGAAGAAAGTGGAGGATTATTCTGGTTACTGTCGCCTTTATGGCAGCGGCATGGGGAATCACCGAGTATCTGATTACGCCCATTTATGTATCCAGTGCAAAGATCTATGTGCTGAACCGTCAGAATCAGGACAGTGTGGCGACAAATTCGGATCTGTATGCGGCGACCCAGCTGGTAAACGATGCGAAGGTAGTTGTGACAAGCCGCTCAGTTCTGGAGCAGGTTCAGAAAAATTTAAATCTGAATATGAGTGCTTCCGGGCTGGATTCCATGATCAGTGTCGGAACGAGCAGCGATACCAGAATTCTGACGATTTCGGTCAGCAGTCCCAGTGCATCACAGGCACAGGCCATTACCGATGAGCTGGTAAAGGTAAGCTGTAAAGAAGTAGAAGATAAGATGGGCGTGGAGAGCATGAATATCGTGGACAGTGCGAGTCTTCCGACAGCCCCCTCCAGTCCCAGTAAAAAGAAAAATATGATGCTGGCAGGAGCCATCGGCTTTGTCCTGTCCTGTGCGCTTGTTCTGCTGTTCTATTTCCTGAACGATAAGATCAAAACGGCAGAGGATATTGAACGTTATCTCGGAATGAGCTGTCTGGGCATGATTCCCATCGATCCGGACATGCAGGAAAAGGGAAAAAAGAAAAAAAGGAGTAAATAGGGGTTATGGCAGTGAAGAGTCTTAATTCAGCCGGGAACACCGGAACCGGAAGCGTATCAGACAATACACAGAGAATCGTTACGAAGACTGCAAACCGGAGTACACAGACGAACCTGAACATGCCCCGGAGACAGAACGGTGATTTTAAGGTACGGGAGGCGTTCCGTGCCCTGCGCAGCAATATCCAGTTCTGCGGCAGTGAGTTTAAAACCATCGTCCTTACGAGCTGTATCCCTAATGAGGGGAAAACGTATGTATCCATGATGTGTGCGGAAGCCTTTGCGGAGCTGGACAATAAAAAAGTCCTTCTGATCGATGCAGATCTCCGAAAATCCGTGCTGAAAAAACGGATGCGTATGAACAACCGGAAATCCAAGGGCCTCAGCCATTTCCTTTCCGGGCAGGCCTCTCTTTCGGAGGTTATTGTCCCCAGCGACCGGGTCGAAAACCTGGATATTATCTTTGCCGGCCCGTATCCGCCGAACCCGTCGGAGCTTCTGGCAGGAGATATGTTCCGCTTAGGGCTTCAGAAGCTTCGTAACAAGTATGATTATATCATTATCGACGCACCGCCCATCGGAAGCGTGATCGATGCAGCGATCATTGCGAAAGAGGCAGACGGTACGGTCATGGTTATCGCAGCCAATACGGTAAGCTACCGTCTGGCCCAGGGTGCAAAGGAGCAGCTGGAAAAGACCGGCTGCAGGATCCTGGGAGCGGTACTGAACCAGGTAAATGTAAAAGAGTCCAAGTATTACGGTAATTATTACGGAGGCTACTATGGGAAATATTATGGCAGCTACTACGGGGACTAGAAGAACCGGAATAAAAACAACAAACCTCTAAAAAAATTTAGGGGGGGGTAAACGTATGAGGAACAAATCAGATGGAAAGAATTTATGGATTTATGAAATTCAGAAGAAGTTATCCTGCAAGACAGCAGTAAACAGGCTGTCTCTGATTTCCTGTACATATCAAGCATACGACATCCAGTTATCCGCGGGGAAATTGCCACGCGGGTATCTTTGTATAAAGAAAAAACTGCGGATCGGACAGAAATGATGGCCGGACAGACAGAAAGCATCTGGAAAAACAGCAGAAGAAACGAGGAATATCATGTACAGGAAAGATTCAGGAGAATGGTTAAAGCATATTGATTTTATTCTATGGGACATGCTTTGCCTGCAGGCAGCATTTATACTGGCTTATCTGTTCAGCGGATACGGCTGGAATCCCTATGAGAGCATTTTATACCGCAGCATGGCGATTTATCTGGGACTGGCGGATCTGATCGTGATCTTTGCCTGGGGAACCTTAAAGGGGGTTGTGTGGCGCGGACATTACCGGGAGTTTCTGGTGGTGCTCCAGCAGACGGTTATTTTAGGTGTTGCGACACTTGTATATCTGTTCTTATTGCAGGAAGGTCATCTGTATTCCAGAAAAGCGCTGCTCTGGTTTGTGTGCCTGTATCTGGGGATCAACTATATTGTCCGGGAGCTGTGGAAGCTCAGCCTTCACCGGAGAAGGAAGGACAACGGAAGGAAATCGCTTTTGATCGTGGCAACAAAAGATTCCGTGGAACAGGCCATTAAACAGGTACAGGAGCATAATATTGCAACATATACGATCATCGGAGCGGCAGTGATCGATGCAGCATGGACCGGACGCTCCATTCGTGGAATTGATGTCGTAGCCAATGCGGAAACTCTTTCAGACTATGTCTGCCAGGCGTGGGTCGATGAAATCCTGATCGTTGTATCAGACGAGCTACCTTACCTGCAGTCTCTGATCAGTCAGCTGACAGAAACCGGTGTGACGATCCATCTGAGTCTGGCAAAGACCGTGGAGCTTCCCGGAAAGAAACAGTTTGTGGAGAAGATCGGCGGCTATACCGTTTTAACGACAAGCATGAATTATGCTTCCGCAGGGGAACTGCTCATAAAACGTCTCATGGATATTCTGGCGGGAGCGATTGGATGCATTGCCACGGCGGTCATTTTTGTTTTCGTGGCACCGGCTATCTGTATCAGTTCTCCCGGCCCGGTCTTTTTCGCTCAGGAGCGTGTGGGGAAAAACGGAAAGCGGTTCAAGATGTATAAATTTCGCAGCATGTATCTCGATGCGGAGGAGCGGAAGGCAGAGTTAATGAAAGACAACAAGCTGGGTGACGGAAAGATGTTCAAGCTGGACTTCGATCCACGTGTCATCGGAAACAGGATTCTTCCGAATGGCAGGAAGAAAACCGGCATCGGCGATTTCATCCGCCGCACAAGCCTGGATGAATTCCCCCAGTTTTTCAATGTCCTGAAGGGCGATATGTCCTTAGTGGGAACCAGACCGCCGCTGATCTCCGAAACGAACCTTTATGAGCCGCACCATCATGCCAGACTGGCCATCAAGCCGGGAATTACCGGTATGTGGCAGGTAAGCGGCCGGAGCGACATAACGGACTTTGAGGAAGTTGTCGATCTGGATAAGGAATATATCAGCAACTGGAATATCGGACTGGATATCAAGATCCTTCTGAAAACCATACTTGTGGTGTTTCGGAAAGAAGGATCGGTGTAGGTAAAGGAACTATACAGAGTATGAGAGAAAAAGCAAAACCGATGCGTATTGCCATGTTCGGACACAAACGGATTCCCAGCCGTGAGGGTGGAATCGAGATTGTTGTAGAAGAGCTTTGCACAAGGATGGCGGCGGCCGGAAGCCGTGTCGTCTGCTATAACCGTGCCGGGCATCATGTGAGCGGCGCCCAGTATGATGCCGGAAAAAAGAAGGAGTACAGGGGTGTCCGTCTGAAAACGGTCCCCACCATTGAGAAAAAAGGAATGGCAGCCGTAAGTGCTTCCTTTTTTGCAGCGTTATGCAGTGCATTTGGCCCTTATGATGTGATCCATATCCATGCAGAGGGACCTGCATTCTTTTCCTGGATTCCGAAACTGTTCCGTAAACGGGTAATCGTAACGGTCCATGGACTGGACTGGAACCGTGAAAAATGGAAGCATGGCTTCGGATCAAAGTTTATTCACAAAGGCGAAAAATATGCAGTGAAATATGCGGATGAGATTATTGTTTTAAGCCGGGGCGTGCAGGAATATTTCAAAAAAACCTATGGAAGAGATACGCGGTTCATCCCCAATGGCGTGAGCCGGCCAGAATATCAGCCTGCCGATACCATCACCGGGAAATTCGGACTGCATAAGGATTCTTATGTGCTGTTTTTAGGACGCCTTGTCCCGGAAAAGGGGCTGCGTTATCTGATCAGTGCATTTAAGCAGGTCAAGACGGATAAAAAACTGGTGATCGCAGGCGGAGCAAGCGACACGGATTCATTCGCACAGGAGCTGAAGGAACTGGCAAAGGAGGATGAACGGATCCTGTTTACCGGATTTGTGCAGGGACAGCTGCTGGAGGAGCTGTACAGCAATGCTTATCTTTATACACTGCCCTCGGATCTGGAGGGTATGCCGTTAAGCCTTCTGGAGGCCATGAGCTATGGAAACTGTTGTCTGGTATCGGACATTCCGGAATGTGCGGAAGTAGTAGAGGATAAAGCACTGCTTTTTAAAAAATCAGATGTAACGGATCTGAGAAATCAGTTACAGGAAGCGTGTGATAACGCCTCTCTTGTGAAACGGATGAAAGAGCAGGCGGCTGATTATATCTGTAACAAATATAGCTGGGAAGATGCAGTGAAACAGACGGAAGCGTTATATAGGAGTGACAGAGCGTAGATGAAGGTATTGATGATCAATAATCTCCTCTAACCGAACGCAGGTGGTGAGATGTACATAGTGAAAACGCTTGAAAAATAGCGCATTTACGGCATTTTTCGAGAGATGGGTGAAGCTGCAAGAGCAGTTTTTATCTCGCTACCTAGGTTCAGTAACAGCAGATGAAATTATCATAAGGACTTTCAATATCACTACCTGCGTTTGTATGGAGCACTCTGGTTTATGAATAACACATTGGAAGTGCTTCATCTGAACAGAGGTAGTGAAATAGAACATAGAACAAGGAGAAATTTAACGTGAGGACGCTGATTTTGAATAAATTTCTGCACCGAAACGGCGGAAGTGAGACGTATATATTCAAATTGGGTGAGGCGCTGGAGCAGCATGGACACGAGGTTCAGTACTTCGGTATGGAGCATGAAGGCCGCTGCGTGGGAAACCGTGTCAATGCTTATACATCTGATATGGACTTCCACGGCGGCAGCAAACTGAGCAAGCTGACCTACCCCATCAAAACTATCTACAGCAAGGAAGCAAGAGTACAGCTGAGAAAAGTTCTGGACGACTTCAAGCCGGATGTCTGTCACCTGAACAATTTTAACTACCAGCTGACACCTTCCATCATTCTGGAAATCGTGAAGTGGCGTAAGGAGACCGGAAGAGATTGTAAAATCATCTTCACGGCACATGACTACCAGCTGGTCTGCCCGAACCACATGCTGAACAATCCGAATACTCACCAGAACTGTGAGAAGTGCCTCGGCGGCCACTTCATGAACTGCATGAAAGGCAAGTGCATCCATGGCTCTACTGCGAAGAGTGCCATCGGCATGATGGAGGCAGAGTTCTGGAAGTGGAAGGGTACCTACAAGTACATTGACACGATGATCTGCTGTTCCGAGTTCATGAAGAGCAAGATGGACAGCAATCCGCTGTTTGCGACGAAGACCGTGGCAATGCACAATTTCATCGACAAGGTGGAGTGGAAAGAGACGGAGAAGAAGGATTACGTCCTCTACTTTGGCCGCTTCTCCGAGGAGAAGGGCATCGGCACATTCATCAAGGTCTGTAAGGAACTGCCGGATGTACAGTTCATTTTCGCCGGTACCGGTCCTCTGGAAGAAATGGTGAATGGCGTTAAGAACATCAAGAACGTGGGCTTCCAGAAAGGCGAGGCGCTGGAAAAACTCATCCGTGAGGCACGGATCTCCATCTATCCGTCTGAGTGGTATGAGAACTGTCCATTCTCCGTGATGGAATCCCAGATGTACGGCACGCCGGTGCTGGGAGCGAACATCGGCGGCATCCCGGAACTGATCCAGGTTGGTAAGACCGGCGAGTTGTTTGAGAGCGGTAATGCCGAAGATCTGAAGAAGAAGATCGAGAAGCTCTGGGGTGATAAGAAGCTGTGTGCGGAGTACAGTGCGAACTGTAAGGACATCAGCTTCGATACCATTGATGAGTATTACGAGAAAATTATGAAAGTTTATAGATAAAAAGAGAGATAGAGGTATTAGAAAAATGGCTAACAATAACGAAAAGAAACTGAATGGTACGGTTATCGTCACTTACCGCTGCAATGCTCGTTGCTCCATGTGCAACCGTTATAAGGCACCTTCCAAGCCGGAAGAAGAAATCAGCATTGAAACCATCAAGAAGCTACCGAAGATGTACTTTACCAACATCACCGGTGGTGAGCCGTTCATCCGTACCGACCTGAAGGATATCGTGCGTGAACTGTACAAGAAGTCTGACCGTATCGTTATTTCCACGAACGGTTTCTTCACTGACCGTATCGTTGACCTGTGCAAGGAATTCCCGCAGATTGGTATCCGTATCTCTATCGAGGGTCTGGAGCAGACCAACAATGAGATCCGTGGCCTGCAGAACGGCTACCAGCGTGGTTACGGCACGCTGAAGAAGCTGCGTGAAATGGGCATGAAGGACGTTGGCTTTGGTATGACCGTTCAGGACAAGAATGCTCCTGACCTGGTTCCGCTGTACAAGATTTCCAACGAGATGGGCATGGAGTTTGCAACCGCTTCCCTGCACAACAGCTTCTATTTCGTTGAGGCCAAGAACATCATTCACGACCGTCCGATGGTCGCAAAGAACTTTGAAAATCTGGTCAACGAACTGCTCCGCAGCAACAGCCCGAAGAAGTGGTTCCGTGCATACTTTAATCACGGTCTGATCAACTACATCTACGGCCAGAAGCGTCTGCTGCCTTGCGACATGAGTTTCGATACCTTCTTCATCGATCCGTATGGCGATGTTATGCCTTGCAATGGCACCAAGGACAAAGAGGTCATGGGCAACCTGAACAACCAGACTTGGGACGAGCTGTGGAACAGCCCGGAAGCAGAGAAAGTTCGTGCAAAGGTTCGTTGCTGCGACCGTGACTGCTGGATGATCGGCAGCGTAAGTCCTGCGATGCACAAGTACATCTGGAAGCCGGCTACCTGGGTTCTGGTTCACAAGTTTAAGGCTCTGTTCACTAAGCATCCGTACAGCATGTACGAGCTGAAAATCTGCCGCGATTATCGTGATGGCAAAGTTACCAAAGAGGATCTGGATAAGTGCAGCACCTGCGACATGAACTGCGTGATCAACAACGGTCTGAGTGAAGCATCCAAGGAACAGCTGAAGCACAAGACCGGCGAGGAAATTGTGGATGATGATATCGCACAGCAGATGGAGACGAAGTAATGGATGGCCGATTGGATAGGACGACTACGAATTGCTGTAAAGGAATTGCGGCAATAATTATCATGTTGCACCACATATCTTTTCGAGTATCAAATTTACCTGTGTATGTGAAACCGATTTGGTACATTGCATTTCCAATAGTGGGGTTCTTCTTCTTTATGTCAGGCTATGGCTTGACCTGTGGGTTACTGCAAAAGAAGAATTATCTTCAAGGGTTTCTGTCCAAAAGGCTTTTGAACATTATTGCTCCCTATGTGATAGTCGCAATCACCTGGATAGGGCTAGAAATTATCTGGGGGGGGCAGACACCTGTAAGAGCAATCGCTGAAGCATTTACAATTCGATACATCCAACCACTTTGGTTTATATGGGTGATAATAGCCGCATATATAATGTTCTATGCAGTGTTTCGGCACACAGAAATCAATGTGGGAGCATATTGGTTTACGAGTATAACAATTGCTTATATTATGATCAGTGCCTTTGTTAATCCACGTGATGAAATGTATGCGTCTATTATTGGCATGCCTCTTGGAATTCTGTGGGCGGTATATGAGAGAAAAATAGATTCTTATTTTGAAATTTATTTTTTGAGGAAAGAAATTGTTGCGATTGCAGCTTTTGTAATTTTGTTTATCGGAAGACTTGTTTTAAGTGTGGCGGGTTTTGATAATCAATTGCTTCAGTCAGTTCTTCGGAACATTATCACGATTGCATTTATTGTTCCTTTGGTTGGGTTGTTGAAAAATGTGAGGATACAGAATAGATTCCTGATTTGGTTAGGAACAATATCGTATGAAATTTATATTATTCATCCGTTTATTCTTTATTTCTTTGAAAAGGAGACAGCGGAAGGAAAACGAGTAGGTAACTTGGAAATTGTATTGTGGACAATTGGTTTGACTCTACTTTTGTCAAGTGTGTTGAAGGTTGTCCAAGATATTTTAGTTAGAAAAGTGAGATCATAGAATGACAGTAACAGTCTTAACCCCTACTTTTAATCGGGGGGGGGATATTGCGAAGCCTTTGGGATTCGCTGCAAAAGCAAACTGTAAAAGATTTTGAGTGGCTTGTAGTTGATGACGGAAGTACTGATGGTACGAAAAATTTAATTACTCAGTTACAAGAAAAAAGTGATTTTCCAATACGATATATCTATAAGAATAATGGTGGAAAACACACTGCTTTAAATGTAGGAATACAGACCATTTGCAGCGAACTTACCTTTATAGTTGATTCAGATGACTGTGTGACAGATGATGCAATTGAGTCGATACTGAAGATTCACAAGAAATACAGGTCACAAAACAATATCTGTGGATATGCGTTTCTCAGAGCGTTCCCTGATGGTAAAGTCAATGGCAAGAAGTTTGATGTAGATGAAAAAATAGGTTCTTATATCGATGTGCGCGTAAACGGTGATGACACTGGCGCAGATAAGGCAGAGGTGTTCAAAACACATTGCTTGAAGGAATTCCCGTTTCCTGAATACCCGAATGAGAAATTCCTTGGGGAGGATCTTGTTTGGGTCAGAATGGCTAGAAAATATGAGATGGTACATATTAATAAAGCCATTTACGTCGGAAATTATCTTGAAGATGGATTAACTAATAATCGGCGTAAGCATAATATTGCATCGCCGATTGGGTGTATGCATCGAGCCGAGGAATTCATGGAGTCCGACTTAAAGACAAGATATAGAATCAAGGGTGGACTACAGTATATTGTATATGGGAGATTTGCGGGAGTCAAGGTTGTCGATTTGATTCGCAAATCAAAACATAAAGTTCTTGCAACAGTGTGCACACCGGGTGGATTGTTCTTGCATTCACGATGGAGTAAAGCACAGTAATTCGATTGATTAAGTGCCTAAATGTCTTCTGTCAGTAGATGATGGGAGATATTTAATGAAAGTACTTGTTATTAATCCGATTATGTACACATCGGAAACAAAAAATATAAAAAGAGCTGCATCAATAAAAGACACCATGATGTATGATTTTTGCTTGGCGTTCCATGAAATGGGTCATTCTGTAACGCTAGTTGGAGGAGAGCCATTCAAACCGACAAAAAGCGAAACATATCCATTTGAGGTACTGTGGTGGAAGTGTAAGTGCCAAAAAGTTTGTATGCCGCACTGTTTACCGTTTATGCCGGAGACATATCAGTATGTAAAACAACATCGTTCAGAATATGATCTTATTATTACAAGTGAAGTGTTCTCACTGAACTCTTTGATGGCATATCGAGCAGCACCAGACAAGACAATTATCTGGCATGAACTTGCAAAGCATAATGCAATTATGAAGAAAATACCCTCAAAGATTTGGTATGGAGTTATAGCAAGGCTCTTTATGCGAAACGCAAAGGTTGTTGCACGCTCAGTAGAGGCAAGGAACTTTGTGAAGAAATACTGCATGAATACAGATGTAAATGTAATCGATCATGGTGTCAACCTTGATAAGTTTAAAGCATCTACTGAGAAAGACAACAGTTTCGTGGTGTGTTCGCAACTGATTGAACGAAAGAAAATCGATGGAATCCTTGAAAAGTTTGCCAAGTATCTGAATCAGTACAATTCTACATGTCGGTTATACATTATAGGCGAAGGGGAGTTGAAAGAAAAACTTCGGAGGATGGCACAGACTTTGGGAATTGCTCCGAATGTGATTTTCACTGGAAAGATGACACACGATGAACTGCTCCCGATTTTGTCTAAGTCAAAGGCATTGCTTGTTAATACAGTGAAAGACAACAATATGATTTCCATTGTAGAAGCGATTGCAGTTGGAACGCCTATTGTTACAACAGACGTTCCGCTAAATTCTACCTATATCAAAGAATATCAACTTGGCATTGCGAAGAAACAGTGGGATGAATCAGATTTGAATGATGTGGTTTCTAACAGTGACATATATATTGAAAACTGTATGAAATACAGATACAAACTTTCTACAAAACAAAGAGTAGAACAATTTATAGAGATAGAAAGAGAAAGGCTTGACGATGGAAAAAAGTAAAAAACAATATTTTAATGAAATAAATATAATGCGTGGAATGGCTGTGCTTTGCGTCGTCATTGGACATTCTTTTAATCCGACAGAAACACCGACTATTTTGGGCTTTATAAAAAGTTTTGTATATTGTTTTCATATGCCAGCTTTTTTCTTTATTAGTGGATTTCTTGAAGGCGAGAAAAGACGTAGCTTTAGTGAAAAGAGACAAGCGATTGTAAAAAAAGCTAAGCGGCTGATGGTGCCGTATTTCTTTTTAACAGTGGTCACAGCCGTTCTTAAGCTATTATTTGGTGCATTTGCAAGGAATCCGCTTAATTATTCTACTCTTGCGGTAGATGTTCTAATTGGAAGAAATAATCCGAACGGCGGTCTTTGGTTTCTGTACGCCCTGTTTATTATTTCTATTTTTGGAATCCTATTTGATACTATAAATCGCACAGCTTTAACGGGTACTATGTTTATACTATATATGCTAAACACTGTTGTCTTCAAACAGTCTGGATATGCTGTTGGTTTTTTCCTTAGTTACGCATGGATTTACTTTATGGGTGGTGCTG
This sequence comes from Candidatus Paralachnospira sp. LCP21S3_A2, assembly GCF_052118925.1. NCBI lineage: Bacteria > Bacillati > Bacillota > Clostridia > Candidatus Paralachnospira > Candidatus Paralachnospira sp. LCP21S3_A2. The sequence continues at coordinate 45,492 of NZ_JBQKGG010000009.1, read as the reverse complement.
TGAGAAAGCATCTTTATGAAAAAATAAAGAATTCCGAACTACTGATGTCGGTAAAAGGAATAGTGATAATAGCGGTTGTTTCCGTAGGATATATGATGCTTGCGTTTGTTAGAATCTATAAGTCTCAGTCTTGGATTTTGGCAACCGCAGTAACCGTTATTGGTGTATTTCTGCTTTTTGTTATTGCCGTGCAGATTGAACATTACCATTGCGGAGAAAAGGTATGGATGTTGCTAGGCGATTATGGAATGGATATATATATGATTGGGTATTATGTGCAGCAAGCAATTTTTGTTATATGTGGCAAGATCTTAGGACTTGATTATTTAATATATGCTTGGCTAATGTTGATTTTTGGATTGATAGCTCCGATAATTCTGTCGAAATACATCGTTAGAAATAATCGAATTCTTTCAACGCTGATTCTTGGGAGGTGAAATGATGAATTATCTTATTTCTGCATATAGTGTGAATCCTTATAAGGGATCAGAGGATAGTATTGGCTGGAATTGGGTTTTACAGTATGAGAAAAACTATAAAGAAGGCGATAGAATAATCCTTCTTACCAAGAAATTCAATGAGAAGGACACAAGAAAAGGACTTGAAGAATTTAATATACAACATGTCGAATTGGTTATTGTAGATGTCCCTGATGCACTTAACTGGTTCAGAGAAAAGCATTCCGCTTTTCATCATATGTATTATATTTTATGGCAGCATTGGGCATGGCTTTGGGTTAAACATTCAGAAATTCATTTTGATGTAATTCATCATGTTACTATGAATGATTACAGAATCACAAGTGAGTTATATAAGGCTAAAGGCGCAAAGGTGATTTGGGGACCAATGGGAGGTGCGCAGGTAACGCCTAAGCCCTTGAAGATCTATGAAAAGAATCAACTGGTTGCAAATTTTAGAGAATTTGTAAATAAAAGCTGTTCATGGAATCCTTTTTATAAAAAAGCAATACGTTCATATTATAAGATATATTGCATAAATAATGAAACTCAACAGCAAATCTCTCACATCGTAGGAAAAGATGTACCATTAATGCCGGAATTGGCATTAAGAGATGAATACAAAAATCTTCCTATTCAGAAAAGAAACAACGATATTCTTAAAATTGTTTTTGTAGGCAGATTGATTGGAAAAAAAGGAATAGCTTTTCTTGTTGACGCTCTTTCGCTGATGCCTACCGATATGGAGTGGGAACTCTTGATTTTTGGTGATGGCGATGATCGCGCATTAATCGAAAAACAAATAGCAGATAGTGGTATTGGAAAAAATGTAAAACTAATGGGTAATCGCCCATTGGATCAAATTGCTGAAGCATATCAGCAGGCAGATGTTTTTGTTTTGCCGAGTCTTAGAGAAACAAGTGGAAATGTGCTGCTTGAGGCAATGGCATATGCCGTGCCAATTGTCGCGTTTGATACAAGCTTTTGTAGACTGCTAAAGAAAGTTGACTGCGGTGTATTTGTAAATACGGAACAGGCACTTGACGACATCAAGGCAGACTATTGCAAAGCAATTGTAACACTGGGACAGGACAAAGAACTGGCAAAACAGATGGGACTAAACGGTTATCAATATGTGAATAAATATTTGACGTGGGAAGCTAAATGTAAGACCATTTTGAAAGACTTTTTATAATTATTTCAGAGTAGATGCTTATTAGTTGTGGAGGTGGACTTGGAGTGAATATTAAAGAAAAACTTGTTTATCTGTCAGATACAAACCCTCTATTTAAGAAGATAAAATTGTATTATTGGCGGTGCAAGGATTATCCTGATCAACATAATGTTGAAAAAATGATAAAAAAAAGAAAAAATGGATTCGACGATAAAAAATTTGCAGCAATAAGAAAAATGGAAAATATTCATAAGGGGGATCGTTGCTTTATTGTTGCTACTGGTCCAAGTTTGACTATGTCAGATCTAGAACTAATAAAAGATGAAATTACATTTGGTATGAATTCAATTACCAAGATATTTGATAAAACAGATTGGAGACCAACATATTACGGCATTCAAGATAGACAGGTCTATGAAAAAATGGAAAATTCAATTTTAGACTATTATCAGACTGCCGACAATGTTTTTGTTGCGGATCAGCTTGGAAGGTATTTTCATTTGCCAGCAAACTTTATACAGTTCCCTTACAACGGAAACTATCACATTTATAGAGGTGCATATGAAGATTATTCCGTTGATTTTAGTCCAAACGCATACGAAGTAGTGTATGACGGATATTCTATTACGTATTCGTTGATTGAAATTGCTATCTATATGGGATTTAAAGAAATCTACCTTCTGGGTGCAGACTGTAATTATCCAAAGGGAGAGAAAAATCATTTTGTAGAGAGCGGATTTGTTGATAAAAACGCCGCATCTAATCCGATCAGAATGCGTGTTGGATATCAGGCTGCAAAAGAATATGCAGATGCGCACGGAATCAAAATCGTAAACTGTACCCGGGGTGGCATGTTAGAAACATTTAAAAGAATGAAATTGGAAGATGTTTTAAAGGAGAAAAATTAAGATGAAAACAGTAGCAATTGTTCCTATGAAACTTAATAATCGTCGTTTGCCGCAGAAAAATACCAAGAGCTTTACCAACGGCAAGCCGCTTTGCCATTATATCCTGTCTACTCTTTTGACCGTTGAGGGGGTAGACGAGGTTTATGTTTACTGCAGTAATCCGGATATTCAGGAATTTATCCCGGAAGGAGTAAAGTATCTTCAGCGTTCGACCAGTTTGGATCAGGATACTACAAAGATGAATGAAGTTCTGCATTGCTTTGCAAATGAAGTACCGGCGGATATTTATGTGATGACACATACGACTGCTCCGTTCATTAAGAAAGAGTCCATCGAAAAGGGCTTGGAAGCAGTTAAGAGTGGGGAATATGATTCTTCGTTTGCAGCAAAGAGGTTGCAGGATTTTCTGTGGAAAGATGGAAAGCCGTTTAACTATGAGCTGAATAATATTCCGCGTACACAGGACTTGCCGGCACTTTATGAAGAAACCAGTGGCTTCTATATTTACAGATGCAATGTTATGACAGATCTTAATCGTCGAATTGGTGATAAACCGTTTATCGTTGAGGTGGGCGAAATTGAAAGTGTTGATATCGATGAGGCAGAGGATTTTATGATTGCTGATGCAATCTATAACTATCAGCTTCAGCAAAAGTAAAATCAATTTTATGGAGAAAGCATGATGAGTAAAATACAGGTACTGGACTGCACACTTAGAGATGGTGGCTATTGCAATAATTGTAGATTTGGCTTTGATAATGAGAAAAAGATTGTTCACGGACTTGTGGATGCCAACATCGATATTATTGAATGTGGCTTCCTCATGAATACTGTGGAATATGATAAAGATGTCACAAAATTCACTTCTCTCGATGAGGTTGCAAAAATTATTCCACAAAATAAAGAGGGAAAAACCTTTGTAATGCTTACTGACTATGGTAAGTATCGTCCCGAAGATTTGCCAGAGTACGATGGAACTTCTGTAGATGGTTTGCGTGTGGCTTTTCATAAAAAAGATCGTGTAGCTGCATTAGAAGAATGTAAAGCTATCAAAAGCAAAGGCTACAAGGTCTTTGTTCAGGCAATGGTTTCGCTGAGCTATACGGATGAAGAGTTCCTTGATTTGATTCGTCGAGTGAATGAATTAGAACCTTATGCGTTTTATATCGTGGACAGTTTTGGCATGATGAAACGTAAAGACTTGACCAGACTCTTCTATTTGGTTGAGCATAATTTGAATGAGAAAATTAAAATTGGCTTCCATTCGCATAATAATATGCAGTTGGCTTACTCGAATGCTCAGAGCTTGGTGGATCTACATTCTGATCGTGAGTTGATCATTGACGCTTCTGTCTATGGAATGGGACGTGGTGCTGGAAATCTGAACACAGAGTTGTTTGTGCAGTACCTAAATGACAATGCTGATAGCAATTATGATATCAAACCGTTGCTGTCTATTATTGATGAAATTCTGAATGAATTCTATCAGCGTAATTACTGGGGCTATTCGTTACCGAATTATTTATCTGCTGCGCATAACGCCCATCCGAATTATGCAGGATATTTGGACGATAAAAAGACTCTGACTGTCGAAAATATGAACGAAATTTTTGACATGATGGATGAGGATAAAAAAGTATCCTATGATAAGGACTATATCGAAGAACTCTATCTGAGATATATGGCAACTGGAAGGTCACAGGAAGAACATAAGACCGAATTAATTGAGAATTTGCGTGGGAAAACAGTATTGATAATTGCTCCCGGAAAAAGTTCGATAGAGGAAAAGGATAGGATTGCATCTTTCGTGAATGAAGATGTCGTGACAGTAAGTGTTAATTATAACTACCCTCTTGTGAACACGGATTATATTTTCCTGAGCAATCTGAGACGTTTTAGAGAATTAGATGTATCAAACAGGGAAAAGTGCATTGTTACATCAAACATTCCGGCAGACAATGTTTATCTTCAGACAAAATATCGAGATCTTCTGTGCGACATTGAGGCAGTGAAAGATAATGCGGGTCTGATGGCAATTAAATTCTTTACACAGATGGGAGTAAAGAAGATTTATCTGGCAGGATTCGATGGATATTCTCATGATGAGAAAGAAAACTATGGAGAATCTACAATGGCGTTTGTTACAAGAACTGCCGTTCTTGATGCAATGAATCAGGGAATGACAGAGATGCTGAAAAAGTATAGCGAACTTGTAGAATTGAACTTTTTAACCAAACCGCATTATGTGAAGATTTAAGGAGGCAATGGATGATGAAAGTGCTTTCTTTTGGCGAAATTCTTTTAAGATTAGCTTCGCCTGGATATACAAAATTATTTCAAAAAGACAGTCTGGATGCTACTTTTTGTGGCGGAGAAGCGAATGTTGCCGTGTCGCTGGCGAACTTTGGTGTACCGTCGGAGTTTTTGACGGTTGTTCCTGATAATGATGTCGGACGTGCGTCATTGAATGCGCTAAGATATTTTGGCGTTGACACGAGCAAGACCTTTTTCAAGAATGGTAGAATGGGACTTTATTATCTTGAAAAGGGAGCTTCGCAGCGTCCATCTAAGGTAATCTATGATCGAGCATTTTCATCGATTGCGTTGGCTGAGCCAACAGATTTTGATTGGGATACGTTGTTTGATGGCGTGAACTGGTTCCATTGGACAGGCATCAATCCGGCTCTGTCTGACAATATGGTACAAATCTGTGAGCAGGCTTGCAAAAAAGCAAAGGAAAAGGGCATCACGATTTCCTGTGACCTAAACTTCAGAAAAAATCTTTGGAGTTCTGAAAAGGCTCAGTATGTGATGAGTAATCTTGTTCGATACGTTGATGTTTGTATTGCAAATGAAGAAGATGCGGACAAGGTTCTTGGGATTAAAGCACCAAATAACAATGTCGAATCTGGAAAGCTGAATAAGAGTGGCTATGAGTATGTAGCAAGGGAAATTTGCGAACGATTCGGTTGCAAGAAGGTAGCTATTACATTAAGAGAGAGCATCAATGCAAGCCGCAATGGATGGAGCGGAATGATATATGATGCAAGTGGTGTGGCAAATTATTCCACTCATTATGATATTGATATTGTAGATCGAGTAGGTGGTGGCGATAGCTTTACAGGAGCAATGATTTACAGCTTGATTACAGGTAAAGATGATAAGGATGCCATTGAATTTGCAGTTGCCGCGAGCTGCCTGAAACATTCGATTGAAGGGGACTTTAACAGAGTGACGGTATCTGATGTAGAGAACCTGATAAAGAATGGAGGAAATGGAAGGGTACTGAGGTAAAATATGCACGGATCGTTTGTTGTAAAGAAAAAGACTTTAATTTATTACAACTTATTTCTATTATTGTTGGTGGCTCCGTTAATAACGCCATATATTTCGATGTTTTCAGCGGTTGATGAGGCAATTACAATAATAGGAATAGGAATCGTATGTAATAATTATATTCTTAAGAAATATATACCGGGTTGCAAGATCTTTTACTTGTTAATAGTAATAATATGCATTGGAGTGCTATCAACAGTTGTCTATAAAATAGCGCTACTTCCGATAGCAGCAATATATGACTTTATTCTCCTGGCAAAACCGTTTGTAATATTTTTGATTTTTCTTAGTATACCTGAAACGGTGAAAAAAGAAATATTGCAAGGATTAAATGGAATAGCAAAAGTTATATTTGTATTTATTTTTATATATTATATAGTATATAGAACATTCGGCTTTTTCTTGATGTCGAATGTATTTCCGATATTAAGCAATATGGCGCAGGTATCTTGGCTGAGGGTAGTTTGTCTCAATATTATTGCTGCAACTAATGAGCGCAAGATAACGCAAAAATATATAGTTATATTTTATATTGGCTTATTTATAAGCGGTGTGGGTGGATTTGCAAGTGCATTGTTTGCATCTATGACACTGTATTTGTATTTATATAGAGAAGATAAAGAAAGAAAACTCCATATTTGGCAAATTATAATATTAGCAGGAGCATGTTTTGCCTTTGCATACAGTGACTTGCAGGATTATATTTTTTCTGGTAATGCGCCGAGAGCTTTATTGTTGAGATATGGTTTCGTAACAGCTATCAATTATTTTCCGCTGGGTTCTGGATTTGCAAGCTATGGGTCTGAAATGGCAAAAAGATATTATTCCAAATTATATTACGAATATGGTTTTGATCGTATTTGGAGCATGTCACCGGAAGCCAATCGTGAAGGATCAAATTATGGTGTAACAACGCTAAATGACTGCTATTTGGGTATGATTGTTGGACAATACGGATGGATTGGATTTTTCTGCTATATAGGAATTATATATGCAATATACAAGCTGCTGAGCAGGGGACAAAACAATACATATAGCAAAGCGGCTTTGATTTCTACATTAATTACTATTTTATCTAGCATAATGGTTTCAAATAATACATCGAGTTTTTGGGGAATATGTATGTATGCAGTTATGGGATTAGCTGTTATTCCATATAAAATAATAGACGAAGGACAAGAAAATGATATTATCGATAGTTATACCAGTATTTAATGGAGAAAACAGTATTGAAAAATGTATAATCTCTATTGAGCGGGAAAAAAAATATGAAAAAGATGCTGAAATTATTGTTGTTGATGATGGCTCAAATGACAATACATATAAGATATTAGAAGACTTGACTCAGAAGTATAGGAATATCAGAATCTTTCATAAAGAGAATGGTGGCGTGAGTTCGGCTAGAAATTTTGGATTATCAGTTGCACGTGGGCAGTTTATTCTGTTTGTAGATGCAGATGATACACTTGCGCCCAATGCGCTCTCGTCCATAATGAAAGAAGTAAAAAATAATAAAGCCGATTACTATATTTTTCCTCCTGAAAAAGAAGTGAAAAAAGGTATTATTCAAAAGCAGAATTATAGCGTTACAGGGAAAACGGTTCCTGTGGATGAAGCTTACGAATACTTTTATGTAGATGGAAATAATGGGCCGTGGAGCAAATTGTTTAAATTGGAAATTATTCAGGAAAATAATTTGCATTACCATAGAGAACTGAAAATTCATGAAGATGTGATTTTCTGTATGGAATATTTGGAACATTGCAAAGATGTACGATATTGCGAAGATGCAATATATACATATTCCTTCAATGAAGCGGGAGCCGTAAGAAAACATAAGATTGAATACTTGAATAATTATTCTACGGTCTATTATCTTTGGCTTGCATATTTGAAGAGACATGATTTGCATAGACATATCGAAGAACTTAATTGTACGTTCTTACATAAAATGCTTATAACATCTGCGAAATTAAAAAAACACGGAATTGGAAAAGATGTAATTAATCAGGAGCTAAGTAACAATCGTCTTTTTAATGAAATCAAAGGAATTCATTTCACTGGATTAAGGTGGAAAATAGAAAAAGAAGTACTTATACATAGAAAATATAGTTGGATTTCATTTAAGGTCAAATAGGAAGTTGAATATTAGGCATTTTATTTATGGTGGCAGTAACGAGCCCTATATTCATTATTAGCAAAAGGAAAATTGGTTATGAAAAGAAAGTCACTTGGAATAAATGCAATTTTAAATGGAATAAAAAATATAATGTCGGTGGTCTTTCCGCTGATTACATTCCCGTATGTTTCTAGAGTTCTTCAAGTTGAGAATTTGGGAAAATATAATTTTGCTAACTCGGTTAATAGCTATTTTATTTTATTGGCGGCATTGGGAATCTCAACATACGCGATTCGTGAGGGAGCAAAATATAAAGGTGATAGAGAAAAAATATCAAAATTTTCATCTGAAATTTTTTCGATAAATATTATTTCAATGCTAATATCCTATATAATTTTGATTCTGGCAATTATTGTTGTGCCAAAATTTCATGGATACGCAGTATTGATTCTTATTTTTAGTGCGGAAATTTTATTCCGCACAATAGGCGTGGAATGGATATATTCCATATATGAAGATTACGCATTTATAACAATCAGAAGTATAATTGTTCAAATTGCATCAATTATTATGTTATTTGCCTTTGTACATAAGCCAGAGGATTATTATATATATGCTGTTATTACGGTTGTAGCAGATGCAGGCGCAAACATAGTTAACCTATTCCACGCAAAAAGAATGTGTGATATTAAAATAACTTTTGCAATTGAGTGGAAGACACATTTAAAGCCTATTTTGATTATATTTGCAACAACAGTAGCAACAACAATTTATGTTAATTCGGATATAACTATTCTTGGTTTTATGACATCAGATTATAATGTTGGATTGTATTCGTTGGCAGTTAAAATATATAAAATTGTTAAGATGTTTCTATCGGCAATTCTTGTTGTTGCAATTCCGCGACTTTCATTGTACGCAGGAAAGAAGGATAAAGCGAATTTTGATAGAACCTTTAACAATATTTTTAGAAGTCTATTCATAATTGTAATGCCTGCAGTCATTGGACTGTTTATGCTCAGTAAAGAAGTAGTATTAATACTTTCCGATGTAACATTTACAGACGCGACTACTTCTTTAAGAATATTAAGCCTGGCGTTAGCAGTATGCCTTTTTGGATGGTTATATAACTCATGTGTTTTAATACCATATAAAAGAGAAAAACAAGTTTTTATAGCAACACTTGTGAGTGCAATTATTAATATTGTGCTGAATATCATCTTGATCCCTGTGTGGAAGCAGAATGCTGCAGCGTTAACAACATTTATTGCAGAACTTTGTTCAATGGTAATTTGCATGTGCTGTTCAAAGGACTTAACTAAAATCACAGTGAATAAAAAGGATGTTGTTTCTGTTTGTGTTGGGTGTATAGGGATTGCTGTAGTTTGTATGGCACTAAGAAATTTCCATCTTGGAACAGTGATTTACACAATTTTCGCAGTTGCGCTTTCAGCTGGCGTGTACGGAGTAGTATTACTGGTGCTTAATAATTCCTTAGCAATGGAAGTTGTAAGTAGAGTAAAACGGAATAGAAAATCGGTGTAATACAATAACTTAAAAAATGAAAGTTCGGTACATAAGGAGAGAGATATGAAAACAACATTACTTATTATGGCAGCTGGTATCGGCAGTCGCTTCGGAACGGGTATTAAGCAGTTGGAGCCGGTGGATGCTTCCAATCATATCATCATGGACTACTCGATCCATGATGCGATTGAAGCTGGTTTCAATCATGTGGTATTTATCATCCGTAAGGATATTGAGAAGGAGTTCAAAGAGGTCATCGGTGACCGCATTGCCTCTATTTGTTCTTCTCACAATGTAACAGTGGACTATGCTTTCCAGGATATCAACGATATTCCGGGAGAGCTTCCAGAAGGCCGGACTAAGCCGTGGGGAACGGGACAAGCCGTGCTTGCAGCGAAGGAAGAAATTAAGACACCATTCATTGTGATCAATGCAGACGATTACTATGGTAAGGAAGGCTTCAAGGCAGTCCATGAGTATCTGGTGGATGGCGGTAACTCCTGCATGGCTGGCTTTGTGCTGAAGAATACTCTGTCTGATAATGGCGGTGTGACTCGTGGCATCTGCAAGATGGATGAGCAGAATAATTTAACAGAAGTTGTGGAAACCAAGAACATTGTGAAGACTGCAACTGGGGCAGAGGCAGACGGCGTGGCTGTTGATGTGAATTCTCTGGTGTCTATGAACATGTGGGGATTGACTCCTGATTTCTTAGAGGTGCTGGAAGAAGGCTTCAAGGAATTCTTTGAGAAAGAAGTACCGGGTAATCCTCAGAAAGCCGAGTATCTGATCCCTATCTTCATTGGAGAATTACTGGAGCAGGGCAAGATGTCTGTAAAGGTTTTGAAGACCAACGACACCTGGTACGGCATGACCTACCATGAAGATGTCGCAGCAGTAAAGGACAGCTTCAAGAAGATGCTGGAGAACGGTGTGTATAAGGCTGACTTGTTCAGTGATCTGTAAACAGCGATGAAAGAAACGATTGATTTACTCGGAAAGATCATCACAAACATCCTGACTGCTCTCTATGAGCCATTTGGATTTTCACTCCTGCTTTCCTTCCTCGCCATGTTTTTCTACCTGTATGCGTATGAGCCAATACATGCGGGCAAAGGCTGGAAGATTGCCATGATGACATGGTATCAGAAGTTCAAAGAGAGTGTGTTCTTTCGGAAGCTGTTTTTCTTAGCTTTTGTGACCTCACTTATTCTGTTCCGAACCCTGTTAAACCGTCAGCTGTGGATGAATCCTTTATCCGATGTCATGGGTGGCTGGGGCATCTGGGAGACAGTGAACGGTGAACAGAAGCTGACCACCGAGTGCATCGAGAACGTAATCATGATGATGCCATTTTCTGTTGTAGTAATGTGGACATTCGGAGAGAAGATTGGAAACGGCTGGAAGAAGATACTGTGCAATAGCGGAAAGATAGCATTTATCTTTTCGATAAGCATAGAGATGTTGCAGTTATTGATGCGGCTAGGGACGTTCCAACTATCAGACATCTTCTATAACACAGTCGGCGGAGTAGTAGGTGGCTTGGTGTACTATGCGACGATGAAGGCAAGAAAGCGACTGTAAAAGAGTATAGTTTTGTGATATACTAAAAAAAGAGACTTTTATGTTGTTCTCATACCTACACAATACTTAATTTAAACGATTATAATTTTGGAAAGAGGTTTGTGTCCTATGCCCAGAACTAAAGGTAGTAAGAATAAGCCCAAAACTGTGACTGCAGATTTTGCAACACAGATTGCAGAAAAGCAGTCCGCAAAGGAAGCACTCACAGCCGAGATCTCATCCATTACCGCTAACATTGACACTTTGAAGGCTGACTTGAAAGAGAAAAAGACTGCTCTGAAGAAGGCCGAAAAAGAAATGGCATCCTTGGAAGCGAAGAAAGCAAAGGCAGATGCTAAGGCCGCTGAAGAAGCTAAGAAGACCGAAGCAGAGGCTGTGCTGAAGAAGCTGCTGGCAAGTGGCATGAGTGCGGATGAGATCCTCGAAAAACTGAAATAAGATCGACCGTGTGGACAAACTGAACTCCAGGAGTTCGCACGGTATATTTTGAAGGCTGTTATATAGTTTATAACGGAAATAAAAGATGAACAAAAATAAAAGAAATGGAGCGTGAGGAAATGAATTTATCAAAAATACATCATATTGCAATCATCGTATCTGACTACGAAGCAGCTAAGGATTTTTATGTAAACAAGTTGGGCTTTCCCATTATTAGAGAAAACTACCGCCCGGAGCGCAGGGATTGGAAGCTGGATCTTCGCGTTAATGAACACACAGAACTGGAGATTTTTGCTGAGGAAAATCCACCGACGCGTGTAAACCGTCCGGAAGCATGTGGTTTGCGTCATCTTGCGTTCTCCGTTGATAGCGTGGAACAGACAGTGAATGAGCTGGCAGAGGTAGGAATTGAATGTGAGCCAATCCGCGTGGATGATTACACCGGCAAGAAGATGACTTTCTTCCACGACCCGGATGGATTGCCGCTGGAGCTGCATGAATAATCATGGGAGAGAAAAGACCATATAAACCCCGGAAGCCCGGCGGCGGTCGGAAGAAGCTGAAGCCGGAGTACGATGCCGGGAAGAACCTGAAAGAGCAGATGGAAAGTGCTGTGGCGCTTTATGATTCTGAGATGTCCTTGCAGGCCATCGGAGATGAGCTGGGATTAAATCCCATCAAGGTACGGAAGCTGCTCATCACAGCAGGTGTGTATGAATCAGAAGTAGCCGAGAAGGTACAGGATACCTTTGAGGAGTATCGAGAAACACAGAACTATAAAGAAGCAATCCTCTCAACCGCAGCAACCCTTGAACTATCTAAAGCCTCCATCACCTCGTACCTGCCATATCAGAAAGGTGTATACTTCCCAAGTACTGCATCAAAAGAGAAAATCAGTGTCGGAGCAGAGCGGCAGCGGAGATACAGAACAATGAAGCGGTGGAGGGCTGATCCGACAGAAGAAAACTTCTGGGATGTGGTTCTGGCCTATGCCGGTGTGAAATTCAAAACTTATTCTGGCTTACCATTCTCTTACGAAATTAAAAAGGGCAGGAACGGCGAGTATACAAAGGAGCTCTGGATCGACCGCCGGGAAAACAGCAAAAGTCTGGCGTGGAGTTCGGTGCTGCTGGCGCTGAAGAATGTTAAAGGAGAAGTGGTAGATCGACCGAAAGCACTGGGCGATATTCGAGGCGTGACCTACATCTACGGGATGTTCTATCGGTTCGGTCTGATCGATGTGCCGGATGAAGTGAAGGAGAAGATGGGCCGTCCAAAAACCCGCAAAAAATAGGTTGCTATGTACAGAAGTGTGCAGTAATATGTGCCGTAACTGAGAATGTGAATCTCGGTTGGGAAGGATGGCAGCATTATAGAAAAATTGAAGAAAATGCTGGAGGAGTATTTGAAGAAAACGGAACCAGAGTATTATCCGCTAGTGGAGAACCTGCTTGATCTGATCTACGAGCATTACACGGAAAACAATCCAGTAGAGAAAAACACAGATGCCGGGAAAGCAGCAAAGGCAAAGGAAAAGGAACTGGAAGAGTGGCTGCGAGGGTTAGATGGTATGGATAGGCTCGTAGATGACTATGTTGGCGATAGGATTCCTCTCTGGGAGAAGATCATGGACCGACAGGGAACGGTGTGCTGTGCATGGGAAAAGACCGCTTTTGAGGAAGGCCTGAAAGTCGGAATTCGGCTCATGATGGAATCGTATAGTTTGTGACGGAAATAAAATGAACCCCTTGAGTTCAAAAGCCCTCGCTTGTTACGGCGAGGGCGTGTGTTTTTTCAGGCTTTTCAGATCCTCCAGAATGGACTGGATACGGATGGAAGCTGCCTGCGCGACTTTGGCGGCAAGGCACGAAGCAAAATCCTGAGTGACATCCGGCGTGGAAAAAGAAAGATGAGTGCAGACCGGGTAGATCAGGCTCCGGATTTTCTGGAATTTGAAAAGGGCGTTTATTTCGCATTCATCAAGGAAGGAACTGTTGACGGCGATGTGATCACTTAGTCGGTGATGATGGCGCACCGATGCCGGCATAAAGCAATGTTGACGGAGCAAAGCTCGCTGCGTTCATTGATGCGGCCGTGGCAGACAGCATCATGGAGTTGGGGAAGAGAGAAGATGACCTGTCAAAAGCGGGTGTAACCATGCTGGAGAATGTGGATGGCAAGAGCATGGTGGAGCAGATGAGTCCCCAGTTTTTGGAGTTCGTGCTGGATGCGTATCGGAGTTTGAAATACGAAAAATAAAAACGAAAAAGTCGTTGATAATTTCTGGAGAATAGGGTATAATGAATTTGATGGAAAATAAAAACGCGAAAACCGTTTTTATAAGGGAGAATGGTACATGAAAATACTTCGTATTACAGCACAAGGGCTTCCGTTGTTTAAGGAGGACTTGGATATTTGCTTTTACACTCAGCAGCGTGTGAGTGAAGATGACAAGAATAATTTGTATAACCTGATTGATAACTATTACCTTCATTCTGCATGTGCGTTTATTGGAATCAATGCTTCTGGTAAAACCTCTGTGCTGAAAGTCATCAATTTAGCATTGAACATTATAAAGAATGAGCCAATCAATCATGTGGAGGCAAAAACCATTCTTGGAGGATCAGAGAAAGCTACGATTCGCACATGCTTTTATGATAAGCGCAAATATATCTGCTGTCTTGAAACCGTGATTACAGCGAAAAAAGCAAAGACAGGCGAGTATGTGTATTTAATCTTGTCTGAAAGACTATGGGAAAAGCCGATTGCAAGCGTTAAGTCGAAAAAATATTTGACGGATTTCGATGGAATAGAGCCTGTTGATTCACGTAATAGCAATGAAGCTTATCTTTCAGATGATGTCAGCTTTATTATCGCTCATAATAAAAAGGTAAATGACACTGTTGATGTGTTTAGCCTTCTTTCTTATACGAATGTGAATGTTTTGCCTTTTACAGAAGATATTCCGCTGGAAGTGATTGCTTTTCTTGACCCGACCATCGAGAAGCTATGTTTTGAGCAGGCGGAAGGAAAAACATTTATTCATCTGAAATTTAGAGATGAAGATGAGATAATCTTGAATAATGCGGCAGATCTTGAACAGTATTTGTCCTCTGGTACAATTAAGGGCATTATTACATTTTCGATGGTGAAAGAGGTTCTTCAATCTGGAGGATACCTTCTGGTAGATGAAATTGAAAATCATTTTAATAAAGAAATTGTAACGACTCTGATGCGTTTCTTCATGGACAGCCGACTTAACAAAAGAGGCGGAACGCTGATTTTTACAACGCATTATCCGGAACTGCTGGATGAATATGACAGAAATGATGGAATTTGTATCGTAAGAAATCGAAATGGCATTACAGTGGAAAACTTGAGCTATATTCTAAAGCGCAATGACATTAAGAAGAGCGATGCATATCAAAGCGGATTCCTGGAAGGAACAACTCCAGCGTATGAAGCATATATGCGTTTGAAGAAAAATCTGGCCGCTTCAATTAAATAAGGGGGCGGTAGGATGAAGTTAGCACCATATATAGCGTGTATATGTGAAGGATCAGCAGAAGCCGCAATTATTGATGTTCTAGTGGATAATAATCTTTTGATTTTTACAAGAGAAGATATGCTTGAAGAAAATGTTATTCGCTGCAGGAGCGCTAAAGGAATCTCCTCTAACCGAACGCAGGTAGTAGTGGAAGAACGCCGGGGAAGATGCTGAAAAAGAAACGGACGCAAATGCCGGAAAAAATGACGGACAGAAGGATGAGAATGATCTTGAATTACAATTGAGGCTCAGAATTCGCAAAATGAAAAACCAGACGAACATGCTTATATTGTGAACGAAATAAGCACGTTCGTCTGGCGATATTTGTGTGGTTGATTTTTTATGCAGTCTTTTTGGAAGTGCAGTAGTCATAAAGGTTCAGCAGATAATCAGAGCCTTCTTTCCAAATCTCTGTGTCAAAATCAAAGAGGGCTTCATACGCACGAGAACTTGTGAAACGGAGAAGAGCTTCTTCATAAGAAATCTTTTCTCGTACAGCAAGAGTTTCTACAGCTTCGCGCATCGCAATTACTGCGCAACACTCCTTTTGAGAGTCTGTAGATTTATAGTTTATAGCATTATCATAATTTGATGTCGCCATAGCGGTCACTCCTTATAAATTCAAGATGCTTGACGGCATCCTGAGTTCTGAAACAAAATTGATCCTTGAGACGGTTTGGTAAAAGTTTTTCAATCGTTTCTTTGTCTGCTTTTGGAGTTCCAGGCTCACCGGCACCTTCACCGCTGATATAAATCTGAAGGGTACGGGCTGTCTGATCGTCGGCAATCTTTCCACCGATGATATCAATTACGCTGTATTTTTTCAGAAGCTGAGGAAAGAGGTCTTTCTTTCGATTGGCCGCTACAAAATGCAACCATTCGATACTGGGTTTTTGAAAAAGACGACCAAAATCGAGACCACCCATACAGCGGCTTAAGTCGATGTCAGGAATACTGACATAACTTCCGTGGTAGAGCAGCATTCCATCTTCAAGTCCTATCATACGGTAACACCTCGATTCTTGAGCAGGGTTTCAACATCATGTAAAACACATTCGTAGCTATTCAAATGAAGAATGTCATAGCAGTCAGCGATAAATCCGAGAATGTCGTATTTCTTAAACAATTCTGAGCAGTCGCTGTGAGACATTTTCCACTTGGATTGAGCCATCCGAAAGACCCAGCACTGCATATCGGCAATGTCAATATTATATCCACTCATAGAGCATACCTCCTTTGAGCACAACTTCTCAATTTAAGTATAGCTCTTTTTCTGTTGCTTAGCAACGACAGAATTGTAAATTTCAGATTATCGAGAAATCTGACGGGGGCATTTTTGTACCCATTTTTCGAATTGACTACATTCGAATGGGTGGAAAATGATCGAAAAACGAAGAGCTGCATAATGGCGGTTCTTTGGGAATAAAATAGCAGGAACGACCGAAAGGGGAGGACTGCGGCCAGTGAAAGAATATGGGAAACGGGGAATCGCACTGCTTGGAACGATGCTGATGATCGGTATTTGTATGCGCGGCAGTATGGGGCGTCTGACAGCTCTTGCGGCGCGCATGCCCATGGTATCATTCTGGCAGGAGACGGTCATAAAGAATCCTGCAGCTTCCATGACAGAGGCAGGCAGCTCACCAGAGGCTGGCAGCGCATCAGAGGCAGGCAGTTCATCAGAAGACGGCACTGTCGGAACAGGCACTGCCGGATCAGCTTTATCGGGGACAGGTTCCTGGTTTTCAGCGGGGAGGTTCTGGTACCGGACAGCGTTTCCGGCATTGTCCCGTTTTCTGGAAAAACAGAAAACGGTCCTGGCGCAGACCGATCCGGCGTATGAAGAAATGAAGAAAGAGCAGGAGCTGTACCGAAACAGTGTGCTGGCGGCACAGGCCGGAGCTGAGACAGTAAAGACGGGAGCTGGGACAGTACAGGATGGAGCTGAGACGATACAGGCAGAAACGGAGACAGTACCGGCCGGAGTAAACGCCGGGAGTAATTCTGATGAAGCAGAACAGGGCACAGGAGGAACAGACATGGCTGCGCCGGAAGAATCAGCTGCATCTGGAGAGCCGGGCAGCGAATCAGAGCCTGTCATGGCGGCGAAAGAAGTAACGGGAACGGTATATACCATGGAGGAGCTGGCGGATTTTGAGTTCATGAAAAAGAAGTTTTTCTATGTGCATAAGTCCACCACGGTTTATCCGGAGCAGCTGGATGCTTCCGTACTTCTGGGAAAGGACATGACACTTCCGGAAACGGATGAGGTTCAGCTCCTGTTGTTTCATACTCACGGAAGCGAGGCGTTTGCGGATTCGGTGAAGGGCGATGAGTCGATGACAGTGGTTGGGATCGGAAATTATCTGGCAGAGCTGTTATCGACTCAGTATGGGATTCAGGTGCTCCATAATACAGAAGTGTTTCCCTATTCGGATTCCTATTCCATGGCGGCGTCCATGTTAAAGGAAACGCTGGCGGAACATCCCTCGATCCAGGTGACGATTGATCTGCATCGTGATTCCGGAGGGCATGAGGTGGTGGACATTAACGGAAAACCGACGGCTCCGATCATGTTTTTTAATGGCATGTGCCAGACACCGGACGGGCCGTTGGAGGGAGTGTCGAATCCGTATCTGCTGGATAATCTGGCATTTAATTTTCAGCTGAAGCTGAAGGCGGAGGCATATTATCCGGGGTTTACGCTCCGGACCTTTTTAAAGGCCTATCGGTATAACCAGCATGTACTGCCGCGGGCAACGCTAATTGAAGTGGGGACGGAGGAAAACACCTTTGAGGAGGCGCGGAATGCGATGGAGCCGCTGGCAGATCTTCTGTATAAAGTGCTTCGCGATAAGTGATTTAAGAACTTAAAATACACATTTTATACAAAAAAAATAGAAAACAGCATTGCTTTTTGGCGAAAATATGGTATGCTGTAACTATCACAAAAGAAAGGAGGGATTTGATGAAGTCGGCAAAGAAGCGTCTTACTGCCAGGGAGCTTACTGTGATGAACGCAATCTGGGATATTGGCGAGGGCGCCGGAACGAGCCAGATCGTGAAAAAACTTTACGAATGGTACGGGGAGAAGCTGACGCCCCAGGCAATCGGCGTTTATATCGACAAATTACAGAGAAAAGAATTCATCACTGTAACGAAACCTGGAAATTATTACAAGCTCTATGAGCCCAGGATCACAAAAGAGCAGTATATGCATGAGGAAGTAGAAAACCAGGCTGGTTTCTGGAATATGAGTACCGCCCGCTACGGAATCATGGCGCTCAGTGGTTCAGAGAAGATTACCAAAGAAGAAGCAGACGAGCTGAGGAAACTGTTGGATGATATTGATTAGTATCTTTTGGATGATCCTGTTGGCCGATATCGTAGGAACGGTAAGCTATGTCTTCTGGAAGAAGATTATAGTGAGGTTCCTTGTGCCGCATGGAGAAGTCGTGATGATACGGATCAGTCTTACGATTGTTCTGCTCCTGCATCTGCTTCCCGTTTCGTTTCTTTATCAGGCGGGGACGGCAGGTATATTCGGAGCAAGGAAGACAGGAACCATGTTCAGTCTGACGCCCTGGTTTTCCATAGGGCTGTTGTGGATAGCGTATATCTGGCTGGTGGGCTTTTTGAAGAGAGCTTACCACTATCTGAAAACAAGCTTTCTCAGCCAGCGCTTTCTGCAATTGAATCATCCGGCGCGTCCGGAGATTCAGGAGCTTTGTGAACGGCTCAAAGCAGAGATGGGGATCCGGAGAAGAATCGTCCTCTGTGAAACAGATGAAGTATGTTCACCAATGTTGGTTAGTTTTCGCAGCAACATGATACTTGTCCCGGCGAAGCCGGTAGACTGGAAAATGGAAGTGATTATGGAACATGAGCTGCGGCATTATAAGCAACGTGATCCGATCCTGCAGAAGCTTTGCGCGTGGATCGTCCGGATTCACTGGTTCAATCCGATGACGCCCAAGCTGATCGGGGATGTTGTGGAGTGGGGAGAAGCGTGTTGCGACTATTATATCTGTCAAAAGTCCATTCATCATTGGGATGTATCCAGATATGGAAATCTGATTCTGGATTATGCTTCGGCAGACGATGAGGACTGGAATTATACTGCAATGCGTCTGGCAAAAGATCCTGACGCAGTCCGAAGGAGGATTATGAGAATGAGAGAGATGAAAACAAGAAAACGAATGAAACCTGCTGTCCTCATTGCACTGTTGCTTTGTTTCCTGATGACATCGGGTCTGACATCGATAGCAGCAGGCGAAGCGGCCGCCGGGATCTATGGAAAGATTTATGAAGCAACCAGGGTGATGAAAACAGACGGAGAGATTCCGGTACAGGATCTGGAGGAGTATACCTGGACGGCTGATCCGGCCGATGTGGTGATTACCGATGTTGAGGTGGATCTGGACAGCAGGTCCGTGAAATCTTATACATGGGACATTCCAGCAGGCAAGACGTATGAGACGCAGATTTTTTATGCAACCAAAGGAGAAGGGATTTCAATTGCAATTAATCCGTCTCCCAGAAATGCAAAAATTGGAACCGGTCTCAGCCAGCCGGATGGCATAATGCGTGGCGTTACCGGAACGGGTGCATATGCATATCCGATTACGGTAAATCAGAATGGCTTCCATCGTGTTTATGTATATAACCCGAACAGCTACGATGTAACGGTTGCGTTTTCCGTTGCGCGTGATTAAGAGGAACTAATACCGGCTTCAGAAATTCAGAAATGCTCTTCCAGGGATCGTTTCGGACAGATGATGAATCATGGTGATAGAAGTATATAGAATAACAGATGACAGCCTGGGATAAGACAGAACAGAAACAATGGAATCAGAAAATTCAGAACCGCGGTATGATCCGCAGGCTGATACGATAAAAGGGATTCTTCCAAAATGCCGGAGGAGTCCCTTTTTATGTGCGGAAATCACGTATTTGTTACTGTTTCTGCCAGATACTGTATAAAGCTCTTTCCCACCGCCGACAGATAAGCGTTTTTGCTGCGGATCAGAAAGATGTTTGTGGTGAAGGAGGTGCCCTCCAGGGGGAGGCAGACGGTCTCTGGATTATGGAGCAGGGGAAGGACAGCTTCGGGCAGGAGCCCGACACCGAGTCCGGCATCACTCCAGAAGGCTGTGGTACGGGCGTCATCATTTTTACAGACTGGCTTTAACTCGAAGCCGGCGGCGTGAAAAACATCAGAAAACAGAGGCTCCCAGCGGCGGTAGAGGATCAGCGGAAGCCGGGATAACTGGCTGATGGAGAGTGGAGTCCGGGTGATGGGCGGATGATCCGATACTTCAAAAAATTTCCGGTGTCCCGCGGCGTAGATCCGTTCTTCCTTTAGCGGCAAAGAGATATAATCTCCGGCGGGAAAGGGAGAGCGGACAATGGCCAGCTCCAGAACGCCATCCTGGAGCTTTTCCAGAAGCTGATAGGTGTTGGCTTCGGAAACCTCAAAGCCAACATCGGGATATTTCTCATGAAAGCCGCGGAACCAGTCACAGCAGAGGGTGCTGCCTACGGAGGAGATGATTCCGATCCGCAGAGTCCCGTGGGAGCCTCGGGTGCAGGCGTCCAGCTCATCGGTGAGCTGGGAGGACATACGGAGGAGAAGAACAGCCCGGTCGTACATGATGCGGCCGGCATCGGTGAGACGGATGGAGCGGGGGCCGCGTTCGAATAAAAGACAGCCCACCTCGTCCTCCAGAAGCCGAAGCTGGGTGCTTAAAGGAGGCTGGGTCATATGAAGCTTCCTTGCGGCGGCGGAGATGGTGCCCTCGTCCACAACGGTGGTGAAATAAAGAAGCTGTTTGAAATCCATCGGTATGTAAGTCCTTTCTTCTTTCTATACGAAAAAAATATGGAAACCATATAAATCTAATACTTTTCCTATATTATGAATTATGATAGTATAAAAAACGGAAAAACGCAACAATAAGAACAAAGAGGTGTGCAGATGAAAAAGCTTCTGGTGTATTTGAAAGACTACAAAAAAGAAAGTATCCTGGGGCCGCTGTTCAAGCTTCTGGAGGCGTCCTTCGAGCTGCTGGTGCCGCTGGTTATGGCGGCGGTGATCGATAACGGAATCGCCAGCCAGGATGTGGGATATGTGATCCGGATGTGTCTGGTCATGGTCGGACTGGGAATCGTCGGACTGGCCAGCTCCATCACCGCTCAGTATTTTGCGGCGAAGGCGGCGGTTGGATTTGCGACCGGCGTGCGTCATGCGCTGTTCTCCCATATCCAGAGCCTCTCCTACACGGAAATGGATACACTGGGGACATCGACCATGATCACGCGGATGACCAGCGATGTGAACCAGGCCCAGCAGGGGGTGAATATGACGCTGAGGCTGTTCCTGCGGTCTCCGTTTATCGTGTTTGGCGCTATGGCCATGGCCTTTACCATCAATGTGAAGGCAGCGATGATCTTCGTGGTAACGATCCCGCTGCTGTCGATCGTGGTGTTCGGAATTATGCTGTGGACCATGCCCCTGTATAAAAAGGTACAGGCAGGGCTGGACAGGGTCCTTGGAAGCACAAGAGAAAACCTGACCGGTGTGCGTGTGCTCCGTGCCTTCAACAAAGAGGAGGAGGAGCGGAAGCGGTTCTCCGGGCGCAATGAAACCCTGACAAAGATGCAGGTGTCTGCAGGACGGATCTCGGCACTGATGAATCCCATTACCTATGTGATCATCAACGGAGCGATTGTGGTTCTGATCTGGACAGGAGCCATTAAGGTAGACTCCGGGATCATCAGCCAGGGCCAGTTGGTCGCTCTGGTGAACTATATGTCTCAGATCCTGGTGGAGCTCATTAAGCTGGCCAACCTGATCATTACGATCACGAAGGCACTGGCCTGTGCAAACCGCATCTCGGCAGTTCTGGAGACGCCCGCCAGCATGACGGCTCCGGCGGCGGAGAGTTGGGCGGGAAGCCTTTCTCCCTTAAAGGGAACCGTAGAATTTGCCCATGCAGGGCTGATTTATAAAAATGCCGGCGATCATTCCCTGACCGATGTGGATTTCAGGGCCCGTGAGGGGCAGACCATCGGCGTCATCGGCGGAACCGGCTCCGGAAAGAGCTCGCTGGTCAACCTGATCCCCCGGTTTTATGATGTGAGTGAGGGTGAGGTCCTGGTGGACGGCATCAACGTCAAGGAATATCCGCTGGAAACGCTGCGGGAAAAGATCGGCGTTGTGCCCCAGAAGGCCGTGCTGTTTAAGGGCACGATCCGTGAGAACATGAAATGGGGAAAGGAAGATGCCACCGATGAGGAAATCTGGGAGGCACTGGAGATCTCCCAGGCGAAGGAGTTCGTGGAAAAGAAAGAGAATGGTCTCGATACCATGATCAGCCAGGGCGGAAAAAATCTGTCCGGCGGACAGCGTCAGAGACTGACCATTGCCAGAGCACTGGTGAAGAAGCCGGAGATCCTCATCATGGACGACAGTGCTTCGGCCCTTGACTTTGCCACCGATGCGAAGCTCCGCCTTGCCATCGGCGCCATGAAGGAAAAGCTGACGGTGTTCATTGTGTCCCAGCGCGCGGCGTCCATCCAGTATGCCGATCAGATCGTGGTTTTGGATGACGGTCATGTGGCCGGGATCGGAACCCATGAGACCCTGATGGCGGACTGCCCGGTTTATCAGGAAATTTATTATTCTCAGTTCCCGAAGGAGGAAAAGTAAATGGACGACAAGATGAAAAAGCAACCGGCCAGAAAAGATACCTTCCGGAAAATTTTACACTATATTGGAAAATACTGGTTTTTTGTGGTACTGTCGATCCTGTTCGCAGCGGTGACCGTGGCACTGACCCTTTATATCCCGATCCTGACCGGAAAGGCCGTAGACTTTATCATCGGCCCCGGCCATGTGGATTTTGACGGCGTGTTCGGTGTCCTGCGGACCGCGGTGATCGTTATTGCCCTGACGGCGGTATCCCAGTGGATCATGAACGTGTGCAATAACCGCATCACCTATCATGTGGTGCAGGATATCCGGCGTGATGCCTTTGCCAAGCTGGAGATCCTTCCTCTGAAATATATTGACAGCCATTCCTACGGCGACATCGTGAGCCGTGTGGTGGCAGACGTGGATCAGTTTGCTGACGGCCTGCTTATGGGCTTTACCCAGCTGTTCACCGGTGTGATCACGATCCTCGGAACCCTGGGCTTTATGCTGCTGGTGAATTTCCAGATCACTCTGGTGGTGGTTCTGATCACCCCGGTCTCGTTATTTGTGGCAAGCTTTATTGCAAAGAAAACCTATTTCATGTTTAAGCTCCAGTCAGAGACAAGGGGCGAGCAGACGGCGCTCATCGAGGAAGCCATCGGAAACCAGAAGGTGGTTCAGGCCTTCTCCCATGAGGACGAAACCCAGGAGAGGTTTGATGAGATCAACGAACGGCTGGCAAAATGCTCCCTGCGTGCGACCTTTTTCTCCTCGCTGGTAAATCCGTCAACCCGGTTTGTCAACAGCCTGGTGTACACCGGAGTGGGAATCACGGGCGCTCTTTCGGCAATCCGCGGCGGCATCAGCATCGGCCAGCTGACCACCTTCCTTTCTTATGCGAACCAGTACACCAAGCCGTTCAACGAGATTTCCGGCGTGGTGACAGAGCTGCAGAACGCGGTGGCCTGTGCGGCGCGGATCTTTGAGCTGATCGAGGAGGAGCCTCAGATGCCGGACAAGGAAGATCCGCAGGTGTTAAAGCAGGCAGAAGGAAACGTGGAGCTTTCCCATGTGAACTTCTCCTATAATCCGGAGCAGAAGCTTATCGAGGATTTTAATCTGTCTGTCCGCCCCGGCGAGCGTGTCGCCATCGTCGGTCCCACCGGCTGCGGAAAGACAACCATGATCAATCTGCTCATGCGGTTCTATGATGTGGACAGCGGAACGATTCAGGTGGACGGAATCGAAACAAGAGACATGACGAGAAAGAACCTGCGGGAGAACTTCGGCATGGTGCTTCAGGATACCTGGCTCCGCACCGGCACGATTCGCGAGAATATCACCATGGGCAAGCCGGATGCCACCGACGAAGAGGTCATTGCGGCAGCGAAGGCTTCTCATGCTCACAGCTTTATCAAACGTCTGCCGGAGGGCTATGATACCGTGATCACCGAGGATGGCGATAATTTGTCGCAGGGACAGAAGCAGCTGCTCTGCATCACCCGTGTGATGCTGTGTCTGCCGCCCATGCTGATCCTGGATGAGGCAACCTCCTCCATTGATACCCGGACTGAGATCCGGATCCAGGAGGCCTTTGCAAAGATGATGGAGGGACGTACCAGCTTCATCGTTGCCCATCGTCTGTCCACGATCCGGGAGGCCGATATCATTCTGGTCATGAAGGATGGTCATATCATCGAGCAGGGCCGGCATAAGGAACTGCTGGCGAAGAACGGCTTCTACGCCGAGCTTTACAACAGCCAGTTCGTGAGAACAAATGAAGGTGCGTAAGGACAGCAGACGCGGCGATCCCCGCGGAGCGTTTTTGTTCCACAGGAAACCGGTGGAGCGGAAGATACAGAGGACGGAAGATGGATGTTTACCAGAAGCCGGGGAAAACGGAATCAGTTCCGCTTCAGAAGCTGGTTCTGCGCCGGAAGCCTGCCGGACACTGGAAGAACTGTTTTTATCCTGGAAACAGGCTCAGGAGCTGGAATCGGAAATGTCCTGTCTGAAAAACACGTTTCCAAAATCGGGAGACGATGTTCCGGTGTATGAATTATTTAAGGGAAGCTTCACGCCAGATGGATTCCTGGGAGAAACGGAGAAGCGCAGAGCGCATGTTTTATTTGTGGCAAAAGAATCGCATCTGCTGGACAATGGCACAGACGGGAGCAGGACAGAAGCTGCCGGGGAGCGAAGCGATACCTTCTGGCTGCGGGAGGTGCTGCGGGCGAAGAAGAAGGGCAGCTATTACTGGCCGGAAGAGCGGAAGCGTCTGGGAATTTTGTTAAGCTCATCGGAAAAAGCGGCACAGACCAGGTATAAGAATGTTCTGGAATGGATTTTAAAGAAATTGGAGAAGCAGGCCCGAAATGAGAGCCTGACAGGGAGCAGGACGGAAGACGAGACGGCAGGAAATCATGGAGTAAAATCGGGATCTGATTCATGGAAAACATGGAGCCTTGCTGACTGCGCCTATCTGAACCTGAATAAGCGGGGCGGTTATAAGAATTGTGATTCCCGGCGGCTGATCGGTTATGTCCGGTATTATCAGGCATATCTTCAGCGGGAAATCGAGCTGTTACAACCGGAGTATGTGGTGCTGATGGGAGACTGGAAACTGGGGAATGAAAGCGGAGAGGAACGAAACCGTGTATCAGGAACACGGAAAACAACAGGAGAAGAAGAACTGTTGAATCTGATTCGGCACGCACTGGAATCTGACGGAATATCATCGGAACATCGGATTTTTCAGACGGAACACCCCGCGGGCCGGATCGGCTATAAAGAACGCAGTCTTCGGGAGATTTGTGGAATTAAAAGGACGGATACGGGCGCGGATTAAAAAGACGATGCCGGAGAAATTGGTAAAGATAATAGAGAAACGAAATATGGCAGATCGTGTATGCTTCCTCAGGAACCGATTTTCGATGAGAGAGGTCGGAAACATACTCGTCTGCCATATCTTAATTTATCAGGAAAACTTTAAAATTTTCTTTTACAAGCTCAAAATACCAGTCCTGCCGCGTATGCAACCACGCAGGCACAGATTGCCACGGTGAGCAGGCTTTTCTTTCTATAGGCCAGGAAAAGCGCTGTGAGAAAGCCGCACAGGGACGGCCAGATCCCGGAGGTGGAATAAAGGATCGCCGGGAAGGTCATGGCTGACAGGGTGGCATAAGGAACGTAGTGCAGAAAAGACCGGATAAACGGACTTTTAATTTCTTTTCGGATCAGGGTCAGGGGCAGCATACGGATCAGGTAGGTGACACCGGCCATGACCAGGATATAAAGATATACATTAGGCTTCATGGTGTGCCTCCTTCTCCTTGTCGGCCCCATCGGAAGCTGCGTCTCCGGACGTTTCTTCCTTTACGGGGAAGAGGATCGCGGCAGCTCCGGCAACGAGAACCGTGATCAGAATGATCTGGAAACCGGACGAGATCTTATTTAAGACCGGTGTATAGGTAAACAGGGTGCTCAGAGCAACGGCGCTGAGTACCACCAGAAGCACCGGCTTTTCCTCTTTGGCCGGCGGGATGATGATGGCTAAGAACATGCCGTAGATGGCAATGCCCAGGGCGCTGATGATTCCGGCCGGCAGAAGATTTCCGGAAAGAATTCCGAAGAGTGTTCCCAGTACCCAGCCGGGAATGGCAACTGCCATCAGTCCGTAGGAATAGGACGGACGCAGGGAGCCGGGGCGGCAGATACTGACGCCGAAGATCTCATCGGTGACGCCGAAGGCAATTCCGAACCGGTGGCCGAATGCCATGTCGGGGCCGATCTTCTGGGACAGGGCGCAGGACATGAGACAGTAGCGCAGATTGATGATCAGCTGGGTCAATGCCATTTCCAGATAGGATGCACCGGCGGCAATGAGGCCGATGCCGGCAAACTGTCCGGCGCTGGTGACATTGGTTAAGGACATCAGGGCAGCCTGGAATACCGTAAGGCCGGAATTCTTCGCCTGAATGCCGAATGCAAAGGATACTGCGAAGTATCCGAGACAGATGGGAAGACCGTCACGCAGACCGGCTTCCCAGAATGATGGTTCTTTTGTGTATGACATGATAAATTCCTCCGCGTATAAGTATAGCGGGGAACGGGGGGAAAGTAAAGAGAGTTTCCGAATTCCGAGGAGTCGGCGCAGTCAATATGGCAGCGCCGCCAATCTGGAAATTCGATTTACAGAAAAGGTGGGAGAGAATTTAGGAAATGCCGGGGCTCGGGACGTCCCCTTCGCAGCCGGTATGATGTCATCGGTGGGCCGGAAATTCGATTGCAGGAGGAAGCAGATGTATTTCAACAGAAAACCAGGATCCCCCGTCGGGGATCCTGGTTCAGAAAGGAGGTGCCGGTTGCACGCGCATGGTAATGGCTTTGGTGGTGTCCTCCGTAAAGCAAAAACGATGTTAGAATTCCGGTTCGATCAGGCCGTATGTACCGTCCTTTCTCTTATAAACAACGCATACTTCATCGGTTTCTGCGTCGCGGAATACGAAGAAGCTATGTCCGAGAAGCTCCATCTGGATGCAGGCTTCTTCGGGATCCATAGGCTTTACAGCAAAGCGCTTTGTGCGGACGATCTTTACGGCATCGGGTTCTTCCGCTTCTTCCTCCATATAGGCTTCGGAGAAGGAGAGTGCACTCTGCTCCTGGTCAACCAGCTTGGTTTTATATTTCTTTAACTGACGTTCAATGATCTCTTCTACCAGGTCGATGGAAACATACATATCATTGCTGACCTGTTCGGAACGGATAATGGAACCTTTTACGGGGATCGTAACTTCGATTTTCTGGCGATCCTTTTCCACACTCAGAGTAACGTGAACTTCGGTTGCGGGGCTGAAATAGCGTTCCAGTTTTCCGATCTTTTCATGGACTGCAGATCTGAGTCCTTCGGTGATGTCGATATTTCTTCCTGTAATAATATACTGCATAACATCAACTCCTTTACCTGCTTTTTCTCTCGTGTTTGTAATGAGAGATTGTATTGATATTATATCATAAAACGAAAAATTTACAAGGCAAAAATATAAAAAGATTATGAATTGTTCGACAACAAAATGGAAGAAGGAGGCCGTGAACAGATGCGAGGGAAAAGTCAAGGGAAAAAGAAAGAAAACGGTCGGAAAATGGTATTTTCGGGCAAGTTCACAAAACGGATGTTTTGTCTGGTTGTCCACGAAACACGCTGTGGAAATTGTGGATAATGTGGATAACTTCGTGGATAACCCAAAAATCAAGGGAAAACGGGCGAAAAACCTGTGGAAAACTTTTGTGGATAATGTGGATAAGATTTTGGTGTCCCTGTGGAGAGACAAACCGCACGGTGTCGAATTGTGCAAGTTGTATAAATTGAGCGAGATTTGTGTAAAAAGCAGGAAAAAAAGAGGTTGACAAAGGGAAAACAGGGGCGGGAACGGGGGAGCGCACAGGAAAACAGTTGAACTGAGGGGCGGTTAGTGATACAATGAAACAGATTGACAGCTTGTTTTGATTGAATAAAGAAAGCAGGAGCGAACAACGATTATGGGTTTAATGCAGAAAATATTCGGAACGCACAGTGACCGGGAGTTAAAGCTGATCCGGCCCATCGCTGACAAGGTGGTTGCCTTAAAGCCGGAGATGGAGAAGCTGTCCGATGAAGAACTTCGCGGAAAAACAAAGGAATTCAAGTCCCGCCTGGAAAAGGGAGAGACTCTGGATCAGATCATGCCAGAGGCTTATGCGGTTGTCCGTGAGGCGGCAAGGCGTGTGCTTGGAATGGAACATTATCCGGTGCAGATCATCGGTGGTATCGTTCTCCATCAGGGACGAATCGCAGAGATGAAGACCGGTGAAGGAAAAACTCTGGTGGCGACTCTTCCGGCATACTTAAATGCCCTGGAGGGAAGAGGCGTCCATGTGGTAACGGTCAATGACTATCTGGCAAAGCGAGATGCTGAGTGGATGGGGCAGGTCCATGAGTTCCTGGGACTGACCGTAGGCGTGGTGTTGAACAGCATGAACAGCGAGGAGCGCCGCGCAGCCTACAACTGTGATATTACTTATGTGACCAACAATGAGCTTGGCTTTGATTATCTTCGTGACAACATGGTCATTTATAAGGAGCAGCTCGTTCTCAGAGAGCTTCATTATGCCATTGTCGATGAGGTGGACTCGGTCCTGATCGATGAGGCGAGAACGCCTCTGATCATTTCCGGACAGAGCGGAAAGTCCACAAAGCTGTATGAGGTCTGCGACAGTCTGGCAAAGCGTCTGGAGCGCGGCGAGGCCAGCGGTGAGATGACCAAGATGGCAGCTATCATGAAAGAGGAGATTACCGAGACCGGTGATTTTGTGGTAAATGAAAAGGAAAAGGTCGTAAATCTGACGGCGCAGGGTGTTTCCAAGGTGGAGCAGTTCTTCCATATTGAAAACCTGGCAGATGCAGAGAATCTGGAGATCCAGCATAACATCGATCTTGCACTGCGGGCGAATTATCTGATGTTCCGTGATCAGGATTATGTGGTAAAGGATGATCAGGTGCTGATCGTCGATGAGTTTACGGGCCGTATCATGCCGGGCCGCCGTTATTCCGATGGCCTTCATCAGGCCATTGAGGCAAAGGAGCATGTAAAGGTCAAGAGAGAAAGCAAGACTCTGGCAACGATCACATTCCAGAATTTCTTTAATAAGTTTGACAAGAAGGCCGGTATGACCGGTAC
The DNA here is from genome assembly GCF_052118925.1 of Candidatus Paralachnospira sp. LCP21S3_A2. NCBI lineage: Bacteria > Bacillati > Bacillota > Clostridia > Candidatus Paralachnospira > Candidatus Paralachnospira sp. LCP21S3_A2. The sequence goes on along the minus strand of NZ_JBQKGG010000009.1, from coordinate 15,989 downwards.
GGCTCTTACTGAAGAAAAGGAATTTCGTGATATTTACGGCATGGATGTTATTGAAATCCCCACCAACCGTCCGGTGATCCGAAAGGATTTTGATGATGCGGTTTATAAGACCAAGCGGGAGAAGCTTCATGCGGTAGTTGATGCGGTGGCGGAGGCTCATGAAAAGGGACAGCCGGTTCTGGTCGGAACGATCAACATCGATTCCTCGGAGGAAATCAGCGAGCTTTTGAAGCGCCGCGGAATTCCTCATAAGGTTCTGAATGCCAAGTTCCATGAGCTGGAGGCGGAGATCGTTGCGGAGGCCGGTGTTCACGGAGCTGTGACCATTGCGACCAATATGGCAGGCCGTGGTACCGATATCAAGCTGGATGATGCGGCAAGAGAGGCCGGCGGTTTAAAGATCATCGGTACGGAGCGCCATGAATCCAGACGAATCGATAATCAGCTGCGCGGCCGTTCCGGACGACAGGGCGATCCCGGTGAATCCCGGTTTTATATCAGCCTGGAGGACGATCTGATGCGTTTGTTCGGATCGGAGCGTCTCATGTCCATCTTTAATGCCATGGGTGTTAAGGACGGGGAGCAGATTGAGCATAAAATGCTTTCCAGTGCCATTGAGAAGGCTCAGAAGAAGATCGAGGGCAACAACTTCGGAATCCGTAAGCGTCTGCTGGATTATGACGAGGTCATGAACGAGCAGCGTGAGGTGATCTATGCCGAGCGCCGGAAGGTTCTGGACGGCGAGAGCATGCGCGATGTGATCTTTAAAATGATCACGGATACCCTGGAGAATGCGGTGGATGCCAGCATCTCCGATGAGCAGTCCCCGGAGGAGTGGGATGTTAAGAGCTTAAACGACCTGATCGGGCCGGTGATCCCCTTAAAGCCCATCGAGATCCCCGAGGAGGAATATAAGAGCTTTAACAAGAGTAAGTTAAAGCATATGTTAAAAGAAGAGGCTGTGAAGCTCTACGAGGAAAAGGAGGCCATGTTCCCCGAGGCAGAGCAGATGAGAGAGCTGGAGCGCGTGGTGCTCTTAAAGGTCATCGACCGGAAGTGGATGGATCATATCGACGATATGGAACAGCTCCGCCAGGGAATCGGACTTCAGGCCTATGGCCAGAGAGATCCCCTTGTGGAATATAAAATGGCCGGCTATGAGATGTTTGATGCCATGACAGCCAATATTCAGGAGGATACCATCAAGCTTCTGTATCATGTACGGGTAGAGCAGAAGGTAGAACGTGAGCAGGTGGCAAAGGTGACCGGAACCAACAAGGACGATACCGTTGCCAATGCACCCAAAAAGCGGGAAAACCGGAAGGTTTATCCCAACGATCCCTGCCCCTGTGGTTCAGGCAAAAAGTATAAGCAGTGCTGCGGACGGCTGGAAAAGTAGAGAAGCCGGAAAATAAAAAGAAAAACCGGACCGGAAGCGGTTCGGAAAGACCTGCGGCGGGGAGAACTGCCGCAGGAACATCATATAGAAAGAAGGTGAAGCTAATGGTTGAATTAGATAATTACAAGGCCGATCTTGCGGCTCTTGAGAAGCCTTTAGTGGAAGTGAGGGATTCACTTTAACCTGGCTGGCAAAAAGGAACGGATCGCGGAGCTGGAACGGCACCTGGAGGAGCCGGATTTCTGGAATGACGCGGCGCGTTCCACAAAGATCATGCAGGAGTTAAAGAATTTAAAGGATACGGTGGAAGAATTTCAGGAGCTGGAGGAGAAAAAAGAAGAAATCCAGATCCTCATTGAGATGGGCTATGAAGAAAATGACCCGGAGGTTCTTCCCGAGATTGAGGAGGGAATGAAAACCCTCTCTGAAGAACTGGAGAAAATGCGTCTTGCGACGCTGCTTTCCGGAGAGTACGATAACTGCAATGCGATCCTGACCCTTCACGCAGGGGCGGGCGGAACCGAGTCCTGCGACTGGGCGGGCATGCTGTACCGCATGTATACCCGCTGGGCGGAACGAAAGGGCTTTTCCACAGAGGTGCTGGATTATCTGGACGGAGACGAAGCCGGGATCAAGTCGGTGACAGTCCAGATCAACGGCATGAATGCCTTCGGCTATCTGAAATCGGAGCGAGGTGTGCACCGTCTGGTGCGGATTTCTCCCTTTAATGCAGCAGGAAAGCGGCAGACATCCTTTGTGTCCTGCGATGTGATGCCGGATATTGAGGAGGATATTGATATTGAGATCAATCCGGATGACCTGCGGATCGATACGTACCGTTCCAGCGGCGCCGGCGGCCAGCATATCAATAAGACCTCATCGGCAATCCGTATCACCCATCTTCCTACGGGAATCGTGGTACAGTGCCAGAATGAGCGTTCCCAGCATATGAACAAGGACAAGGCCATGCAGATGTTAAAGGCAAAACTTTTGCTGCTCAAGCAGCAGGAGAATGCGGAGAAGATCTCTGACATCCGCGGTGATGTCAAGGAGATCGGCTGGGGAAACCAGATCCGTTCGTATGTGATGCAGCCTTATACCATGGTAAAGGATCATCGGACCGGTGAGGAGAGCAGCAATGTGAATGCGGTGCTGGACGGAAATATTGATAATTTTATCAGTGCGTATTTAAAATATCTCCAGCTTGGAGAAAAAACGCCGGAAGCGTAAGCGGAAGGCTCTGGGAGCGTGTTCGGGTTATCAGCGATCCGGGCGCGCTCCTTTTCCGACATTTAATCAGCCGGAAGCGTGCATGTCTGTTGCGGAGGGAATGTTTTGAGCCCCGGAATTGATTAAGCTTTGCAGTTTCGCGGCTCCACCCGGGCCAGACAGAGGCAGCTTCTATATGTGCCGGTTGGCTGGCCCGGGTGGAGCCGCGAAGGGAAAATACTAATTTTATTTTTTTTGAAAAAACGGTTGCATATTCCCGGAGTATATGTTAATATTCTTTCTGGTAAAAACACATGTATTTGACGGACGGACGCCCTGGAGACGGAGGAGTTATGGCAGAGGATAATCAGTATTATGTGGTGAGAAATAAGGCAGTTCCGGAGGTTTTGTTAAAGGTAGTAGAGGCCAAACGGCTTCTGGATTCGGAAAAAGCCATTACAGTACAGGAAGCAACGGAGCGTGTCGGGATCAGCCGCAGTTCTTTCTATAAATATAAAGATGATATTTTTCCGTTCCATGACAATGCCAGGGGGAAGACCATTACCTTTGTGCTTCAGATGGATGATAAGCCGGGGCTTTTGTCGGCGGTGTTAAAGACTATCGCCGAGTATAACGGAAATATCTTAACGATCCATCAGACGATTCCCATCAATGGTGTGGCATCGCTGACATTGAGCGTGGATGTGCTTCCCACAACGGGAGACACCTCGTCCATGCTGGAGACCATTGAGAAACTGGAAGGAATCCATTATTTAAAAATACTTGCGAGAGAGTGAGAGGAAAACAACAATGAAGATTGCAATCATGGGTTATGGCACCATCGGCTCCGGTGTTGCCAAGGTCGTGGAAACAAACGCTGCGAGCATTGCCGCAAAGGTCGGAGAAGCTCTGGAAGTAAAGTATGTGCTTGATCTTCGGGAATTCCCCGGCGATCCGATTCAGGAAAAGGTCGTTCATGATGTTGATGTGATCATGAACGATCCTGAGGTGGCGATTGTGGTAGAGACTATGGGCGGCGTAGAGCCTGCCTGCACCTTTGTCAAGAAAGCCCTGTGTGCCGGAAAGTCCGTTACGACTTCCAACAAAGCGCTGGTGGCCAAGAAGGGAACCGAGCTTCTGGAGCTGGCAAAGGAGCATCATGTAAGCTTTTTATTTGAGGCCAGCGTCGGAGGCGGAATCCCCATTATCCGTCCGCTGAACCAGTGTCTGACAGCGGATGAGATCGAGGAGATCACCGGAATCTTAAACGGAACCACCAACTACATGCTGACCAAGATGGATAAGGAGGGTATGACCTTCGATGCCGTATTAAAGGAAGCGCAGGACAAGGGCTATGCCGAGAAGGATCCCACCGCAGATATTGAGGGCTTTGATGCCTGCAGAAAGATCTCGATCCTGTCCTCTCTGGCTTATGGCTGTCAGGTGGATTTCGAGGATGTTTACACCGAGGGGATCACAAAGATCACCGATGTGGACTTTAATTATGCAAGAAAGATGGGAACATCGATTAAATTATTCGGAACCAGCAAGCGTGCCGGTGAAAAATTTTATGCCATGGTAGCGCCCATGATGATCGGGCCGGAGCATCCGCTTTACGCGGTAAACGATGTGTTTAACGGCATTCTGGTCGAGGGAAACATGGTTGACAAGCTGATGTTCTACGGACGCGGAGCCGGAAGCCTTCCCACCGCAAGTGCTGTAGTGGCTGATGTGATCGAGATGGCAAAGAATCCCGGAAGAACTCTGGTGACAAGCTGGAGCACCAGGAAGCTGCCGCTGGCAGACAAGGGAAGCTGGGAGCGGAAGTTCTTTGTCCGCGTTTCCGGAAAGAAAGCAGACCGCCAGGCAGAAGTGGAAAAGCTCTTTGGTGCTGTGGAATATGTCGAGCTTCCCGGCATGGACGAGTTTGCATTCGTAACGCCGGTGATGAGCGAGGCGGAGTACGAGAAGAAGGCAGGACAGCTCGAAGGCGTTCTTCATATGATCCGCATGGATACATTATAAAAGATGTTACTGTGGCGAAAGCTGCATAAAAGAACCTATATGCAAATCAGGAGGAGATTATGTTAATCGTTAAGAAATTCGGCGGCAGCTCTGTTGCCGACAAGGAACGGATCTTCAATGTGGCAAAGCGCTGCATCGAAGATTACCAGAAAGGCAATGATGTAGTCGTGGTTCTGTCCGCAATGGGAAAGACCACTGACGGCCTGATTGCGAAGGCCCATGAGATCAACCCCAATCCACCCAAGCGTGAGATGGATATGCTCCTGGTAACCGGCGAGCAGATGTCTGTTGCCTACATGGCAATGGCGATGGCATCCCTGGGAATTCCGGCTGTTTCCTTAAATGCCTTCCAGGTGGCAATGCATACCACATCTGCTTATACGAATTCCCGGCTGAAGAGAATCGACACGGAACGGATCCGCAATGAGCTGGATGCAAAAAAGATCGTGATCGTGACCGGCTTCCAGGGAGTTGACCGTCATGACAATTACACCACGCTGGGACGCGGCGGCTCTGATACCACGGCCGTTGCACTGGCCGCAGCGCTTCATGCAGATGCCTGTGAGATCTACACAGATGTAGAGGGGGTTTACACGGCAGATCCCCGGATCGTGCCCAATGCAAGAAAGATGAGCGAGGTAACCTATGATGAGATGCTGGAGTTTGCGTCTCTCGGTGCAAAGGTGCTCCATAACCGCTCAGTGGAAATGGCAAAGAAATACGGTGTGCAGCTTGTGGTACGCTCCAGTCTGAACTATGCAGAAGGAACTGTTGTGAAGGAGGAAACAAAAATGGAAAAAATGGTCGTAAGCGGTGTCGCTTCTGATATGAATACAGCTAGAATTTCGGTTATCGGTGTAAAGGATGAGCCCGGCATTGCCTTCAAGCTCTTCAATTACCTGGCAGCAAAGAATATCAACATTGATATCATTCTTCAGTCCGTAGCAAGAGACGGCAGACGTGATATTGCATTTACCGTACCGAAGACCGAGCTTCAGGAAGCACTGGCCATTATTGAGGAGCATAAGGATGCATTCACCGCAAACTCCTTCAAGTATGATGAGCATGTGGCAAAGGTTTCCATCATCGGTGCAGGCATGACCTCCAATCCCGGTGTGGCGGCAAAGATGTTTGAGGCACTTTACGGAGCAGGCATCAATATTCAGATGATCTCCACCTCCGAGATCCGCATCACGGTTCTGATCGATGAGAACGATGTGACAAGAGCCATGAGAGCAATTCACGACAAGTTTGACCTTGGCGAAGAATAAAAAATATCGAGCGGACTTTTATATCGGCTGGGACCGGCGGCTATCCTCGTGGTAGCCGCCCTGTCTTTTTTCTGCCTTTCTGTTCAGCCACACTCTGGAAATTTTCATTTATGGGAAAATACAGGGGGTGACTTATCGGCGTATTTATATTAAAATAGCAGTAATACTGATCGTCATCGGTATGCTTTCCCAAAACCTGTCCGGATCATCGGGCGGCTCCGGGAAAGTGGACGGCGGCGAGCTTGTAATCGGAGGAGTTGGTTTATGGATATCATCAGAACACTGGCAGAGGAGCTTGGAATCCGACAGAACCAGGCGGAGGCTGCCGTTAACCTGATCGACGAGGGGAATACGATCCCTTTTATCGCCCGTTACCGGAAGGAGATGACGGGCTCTTTAAATGACGAGGTGCTGCGAAACCTCGATGAGCGGTTAAAATACCTGAGAAACCTGGAGGAGCGGAAGGTACAGGTGCTTTCCTCCATTGAGGAGCAGGGCGTTCTGACCGCTGAGCTGAAAAAACAGATTGAGGACGCACAGACGCTGGTGGTGGTAGAGGATCTTTACCGTCCCTACCGTCCCAAGCGGCGGACAAGAGCGACGATTGCCAAAGAAAAGGGACTGGAACCGCTGGCAGATACGCTGATGCTTCAGATGATGAAGGAGCCGGCCCTGGAAGCAGCGGAGGCGTATGTTTCTGAAGAAAAAGGTGTTTCGACCGCTGAGGAGGCACTGGCCGGAGCCGGAGACATTCTGGCAGAGCGGATTTCCGATGAAGCCGATTACCGGATCCATATCCGGGAGCTGACCATGAAGAAGGGACTGCTTCGCTCCCAGGCAAGAGATCCGGAGGAAACATCAGTCTATGAAATGTATTATCAGTATGAAGAGCTGGTGAAGAAAGCAGCAGGACACCGGATCCTGGCACTGAACCGCGGCGAAAAGGAGAAATTTCTGACGGTCAAGGTGGAAGCACCGGAAGAAGAGATCCTCCGTTATCTGGAGAAGAAGATCCTGGTACGGGACAACCCTAACACGACTCCGGTATTAAAGGAGGTCATCGCGGACAGTTATACGAGACTGATCGCTCCGGCAGTGGAGCGGGAAGTGCGGAGTACGCTGACCGAAAACGCCGAGACGGGAGCAATCCATGTGTTCGGAAAGAATCTGGAGCAGCTCCTCATGCAGCCGCCTATTGAGGGACAGGTGGTGCTGGGCTGGGATCCGGCCTTCCGTACCGGCTGCAAGCTGGCGGTGGTGGATCCCACGGGCAAGGTACTGGATACGGTGGTGATCTATCCGACCGCGCCTCAGAATAAGGTGGAGGCTGCCAAGGAAACGGTGAAAAAGCTCATTAAAAAGTATGGGATCACGCTGATCTCCGTGGGTAACGGAACAGCCTCCAGAGAGTCGGAGCAGATCATCGCAGAGCTTTTGAAGGAAATTCCTGAAAAGGTTCAGTATATTATCACAAATGAGGCGGGGGCCTCGGTATATTCTGCCAGCAAGCTGGCAACAGAGGAATTCCCGGATTTTGATGTGGCGCAGCGAAGCGCAGTTTCCATTGCAAGACGGCTTCAGGATCCTCTGGCAGAGCTGGTGAAGATCGAACCGAGAGCCATCGGTGTGGGCCAGTACCAGCATGATATGAACCAGAAAAAGCTGGATGAGACGTTGACCGGTGTGGTGGAGGACTGTGTGAATAAGGTGGGCGTGGATCTGAATACGGCATCGGCGTCCTTATTATCCTATATTTCCGGAATCAGCAAAGCAGTGGCGAAAAACATTGTTGCTTACCGGGAGGAAAATGGCCGGTTCCGTGACCGGCGGGCTCTTTTGAAGGTGCCGAAGCTGGGCCCCAAGGCTTATGAGCAGTGCGCCGGCTTCCTGCGGATCCGCGGCGGTGACAATCCGCTGGATGCAACGGCAGTCCACCCGGAGAGCTATAAGGCCGTGGATGAGCTGTTAAAGAGCCTGCAATATGAGAAAAATGAGATCGGCTCCGGCGGACTTCCGGGGATCACAAAGAAGGTGACGATGCCGGAGAAGATGGCGGAGAAGCTTGGGATCGGTGAGATCACCTTAAAGGATATTCTGTCGGAGTTAGAAAAGCCCGGAAGAGATCCCCGTGATGAAATGCCCAAGCCGATCCTGCGGACTGATGTGATGGATATCAAGGATCTGAAACCGGGTATGATCTTAAAGGGAACTGTCCGGAATGTGATCGATTTTGGCGCCTTTGTGGACATCGGCGTTCATCAGGACGGACTGGTGCATGTTTCCCAGATGACGGAGCGCTACATTAAGCATCCGCTGGAGGCAGTCAGTGTAGGTGATGTGGTCGAGGTACAGGTCATGACGGTGGATGTGGATCGCAGACGGATCCAGCTTACCATGAAGATCGGGAGGTAAGACAGAAAGCGGGCCGAAGCGGGTGGCCGGCGGAAAGGAAAGGAAGAAATGGATATGGAAAACAGTGAGAATACAGAAAAAAGAGCGGCGGAGACGCCAGATACAGAAACAGTAACCGGGGAAGAGACAGTGAAAAGCAGTACTTCCGGACAGAAGTGCGGTGTGAAGGCAACTACCAAGATCGGGCCAAAGGATATGTACCGCTTCCAGCTGTATCATACGTATGTTGGTGTGACAGGACTGCTGCTGGGGCTTCTTTCCATTCTGGCCCTGGCGGATCTTATCGGAAACTTTACATCGATGAATACGGGAACAAAAGCGATTTGTGTGCTTCTGATCCTCTGGGCGCTGGTCATCAATCCGGTGAACTTATATTTCAAGTCAAAACGCCAGGTGGAGGCTGCAGAGCTGTTCCAAAATCCCATTGATCTGGAGATCACCAAAGAGGGAATTTCCCTGACCCAGGGGGAAAACGGCGGAAGCATTGCCTGGAAAGAGGTAACAAAGATCGTAATTTTAAAGAACCTGGTAATCTTTTATATGGGGAAGGTCCGTGCCCATTTGCTTCCGCTGGATCAGCTCCCGGAGGCCCAGGCGGATGCAGTGACAGAGGCGATCCTTGCGGATGCGTCCGGCATGAAGATTGTCAATAAGCGGAAAAAACGGAGGAAGTAACGGTGGTAAAAGAAACATTCAGCCCGGAAGAAACATTCGAGTTCGGGAAAGAGCTGGGAAAGCAGGCAAAGGCCGGAACCGTGATCTGCCTGGATGGAGAGCTTGGCGTAGGAAAAACCGTATTTACCCAGGGCTTTGCCGTGGGACTTGGAATTGAAGAGCCGGTCAACAGCCCGACCTTTACGATCCTTCAGATCTACGAGGAAGGACGGCTTCCTCTGTACCATTTCGATGTTTACCGCATTGAAGAGCCGGAGGAAATGGATGAGATCGGCTATGAGGATTATTTTTACGGAGACGGAGTCTGCCTGATCGAGTGGGCGTCCATGATCAGCGAGCTGATTCCGGAAACGGCCATTCAGGTTACTATAAAAAAGGATCTGGAACATGGCTTTGATTACAGAACGATTACCGTGGAAGAACGGTTTGGAGAGAAACGATGAAAATATTGGGAATTGAAAGTGCATCCCTGACGGCCTCTGCTGCCATCTGGGAGGACGATATTCTGACAGCAGAGTATACAGTCAATTATAAAAAGACCCATTCCCAGACGCTGCTGCCCATGATCGATGAGATTGTGACCATGACGGAAACAGATCTGGAAACGGTGGATGCCATCGCAGTGTCCGGCGGCCCGGGCTCCTTTACAGGACTGCGGATTGGGTCGGCAACGGCAAAGGGGCTGGGCCTTGCCCTGAAAAAACCTCTGATCCATGTGCCGACGCTGGATGCCATGGCATATCAGCATTATGGAACGGACCGGGTGATCTGTCCCATGCTGGATGCCAGAAGGGGACAGGTTTATGCGGGGATCTACCAGTTTCACGATGAGTTTGAAATCCTGATGCCTCAGACACCGCTGGCCATCGGCGAGGTGCTGGATAAGCTGGGAGAGATTTCCTGTCCTGTGGTATTCCTGGGAGACGGTGTTCCCGTGAGCCGGGAAGTCATTGAACGGGACTGCCCGGTGCCTTATGTAATTGCACCCTCCTTTGGTGCGCGGGCGAGAGCCGGTGCGGTGGCGGCTCTTGGAGCGGTCTATTACCGGGAGGGAAAGACGGAGACAGCGGCAGAGCATGGACCGGAGTATCTGCGTCTGTCCCAGGCAGAACGGAACCGGATGGAAAAGGGGCAGCCATGATCCGGAGACTGCGGCCGGAGGATACGGAAGCAGTGACGCTTCTGGAGCGCCGGAGCTTCGGGGAACCATGGACGGAAAATATGGTGAATGAATCCATCTGTCAGGCAGAAGAACAGACGGCGGCGCTGTCCTACGGAGCCTTCGGCTGGTTTGAAAACGGCGTACTGGCAGGCTATTTCTTTTCCATGGCGGTAGCCGGTGAGGGGGAGCTGCACCGGATTGCCGTAGCAGCGGAGTACCGGAGGCACGGAATCGGAAAAATGCTCATGGAGCAGTTCGTTTCCTGGCTGGAGGAAACCGGGTGTAAGGCAGCGTTTCTGGAGGTTCGTGCCGGAAATGAGGCGGCCATCGCCCTTTACGAGTCCTGCGGCTTTCGGGAAACCGGAAAAAGACGGGCTTATTATCATAATCCCACCGAGGATGCCAGACTGTTCTGTTACATCAGAGAAGCGTGACGGTTCGGGTGGGAAGAAGAATGTGAGGATCACAGATACAACAGAGACTATTTAGGAAGGAATCGATATGCTGGATGTATGTTTGCTTGGGACGGGCGGCATGATGCCCCTCCCTTACCGATGGCTGACTTCCCTGATGACCAGATGTGAAGGAAGCCATCTGCTGATCGACTGCGGAGAAGGAACGCAGATCGCCCTGAAAAAGAAAGGCTGGAGCGCAAAGCCCATTGATGTGATCTGCTTTACCCATTATCATGCGGATCATATCAGTGGTCTTCCGGGGCTTTTGCTGACCATGGGAAATGCAGAGCGGACGGAACCGCTTCTGATGGTCGGCCCCAAGGGCCTGGAGCGGGTGGTAACGGCACTTCGGACCATTGCACCGGAGCTTCCTTTTTCCATTGAATTTCTGGAGCTGACGGAAAAGGAGCAGGAATTTCAGGCGGGACCTTATACCATTAAGGCTTTTCGGGTGAATCATAACATTACCTGTTATGGATACAGTGTTTCTCTGCCCCGTGCCGGGAAATTCCAGGTGGAAAAGGCGAAGGCGCTGGGACTTCCCGTTCAGGCCTGGGGCGTTCTTCAGCATGGCGGAACGGTGGAGCTGGACGGCGTGACATATACCTCCGATCAGGTCATGGGAGCACCCAGAAAGGGAATCCAGGTGACGTACTGCACCGATACCAGACCGCTTCCGGTGATCGCAAAGGAAGCAGAAACAGCGGATCTGTTTATCTGCGAGGGCATGTACGGGGAGCCGGAGAAGCTGGCAAAAGCGAAAGAGCATAAACACATGACCATGCATGAGGCTGCCAGACTGGCGAGAGATGCCGATACAAAGGAAATGTGGCTGACTCATTACAGTCCGTCCCTGGCATGGCCGGAGGATTACATGAATGAAGTGAGAAAGATATTCCCGCGGGCGGTGGCGGCAAAGGACGGTCAGTCCCTGACGCTCCAGTTCGAGGATGAAGAATAGAGGCGGAGAAAATGGAACAGGAAAAAGATGTATATATTTTGGCGATTGAAAGCTCCTGTGATGAGACGGCAGCGGCCGTGGTCAAGAACGGAAGAGAGGTTTTATCCAATGTGATTTCGTCCCAGATCGCGCTTCATACCCTGTACGGCGGTGTGGTTCCGGAGATTGCGTCCAGAAAGCATATCGAGAAAATCAATCAGGTAGTGGAGCAGGCACTTTCGGATGCAGGTATGACACTGGATGATATGACGGCGGTTGGCGTGACCTATGGACCGGGTCTTGTAGGAGCGCTTCTGGTAGGTGTTTCCGCAGCGAAGGCCATTGCTTATGCAAAGAAACTGCCGCTGATCGGTGTTCATCATATCGAGGGGCATGTCAGTGCAAACTTTATCGAGAACAAAGAGCTGGAGCCGCCCTTTTTATGCCTGATCGTGTCGGGAGGGCATACCCATCTGGTCATCATGAAGGATTACGGAGAGTTTGAGATCATCGGACGAACCAGAGATGATGCGGCAGGAGAAGCCTTTGATAAGGTGGCACGGGCCATCGGCCTTGGTTATCCGGGCGGCCCGAAGATCGACAGGGCGGCAAAGGAGGGAAATCCCCATGCTATGGAATTTCCGCGGGCAAAGATTGCGGGATCTCCCTACGATTTCAGCTTCAGCGGCTTAAAATCAGCAGTGTTGAATTATCTGAACCATGAGAAGATGCAGGGGCATGAGGTAAATCCCAACGATCTGGCAGCGTCTTTCCAGAATGCAGTGGTGGAGGCACTGGTAAGCCGGACTATGCTTGCCGCAAAAGAATATGGGATCAGGGATGTGGTCATTGCAGGCGGGGTAGCGTCCAACTCGGAGCTGCGTGCCCGGATGAAGGCAGCCTGTGAAAAAGCACATCTGAACTTTTACCATCCGTCGCCGATCCTCTGTACCGACAATGCGGCCATGATCGGTGCGGCGGCGTATTATGAGTATAAAAAAGGACGCAGGAGCGGCTGGGATCTTAATGCCGTGCCAAATCTGCGGCTGGGAGAACGGTAATGAAGGTGACAGCAATCGTTCTGGCAGCAGGCCAGGGAAAACGGATGGGAGCAGGTGTTCCGAAGCAGTATCGTCTGCTGAAGGGGCATGAGGTCTTATATTATTCTTTGAAAGCCTTTGAAGAAAGTCCCGTGGATGAGGTGATCCTGGTCACCGGAGAGGGAGAGATCGAGCATTGCCAGAAGGAGCTGGTGGAGAAGTATGGCTTTTCCAAGGTGGCGAAGATCATTCCCGGCGGCGCCGAGCGCTACGATTCCGTTTATGAGGGGCTTCTGGCGGCAGCCCCCTGTGATTACGTGCTGATCCATGATGGTGCCAGGCCGCTTCTGACCCAGGAGATTATCGCGGGAGTGCTGGATGGTGCACTGATGTACGACAGCTGCACCACGGGAATGCCGGTAAAGGATACCATCAAGATTGCGGATGAGGAGGAGCTGGCCGTGGATACACCAGACCGGAAGAGTCTATGGGCGATTCATACCCCTCAGGGATTTTCTTATCCGGTGATCCTGGAGGCACATCGCCGATTTCGCTCCGGGGAGTACCGGATCCCGGTGACGGACGATACCATGCTGGCGGAGATCTTCCTTCGCAGGCGGGCAAAGCTTGTCCGTGGCAGCTATGAAAACATTAAAGTGACAACACCGGAGGACATGAAGATTGCCGAAGTCTTTCTGGAGAGTCGGGAGAAGGAAAACAGATAGCGTTTGAGGAGAGAATATGATTCGATTGAGACCCTGGAAAAAAATGGATCATGCACTGCTTCCCGGCTGGTTTGCCGATGAGGCAGCCTTTGCAAAATGGAGTAACGGTGTATTTGCCTGGCCGTTCACAGCAGAGCAGTTCGAGGCATACCAGAAGGAATCCGAACAGCGGGAAGACCGCTGGAGTCTGGCGGCTCTTGATGATGCGGGAAATACGGTAGGGCATATCATGATCCGCCAGGCAGATTTTACTGCGGAAAGTGCTTATTTGGGCTTTATCATCCTTTCCCCGTCCATGCGCGGAAAAGGAGCCGGAAAGCAGATGGTTTCTCAGGCGCTTCGCTATGCCGGAACGATCCTTGGCATGAAAACGGCCACCCTTGGTGTGTTTACCAATAATCCGGCGGCCATCGGCTGCTATGAAGCACTGGGCTTTACCGAAGTCGGACGAAAACCGGCGGCATTGGAATTTCACGGAGAAGCGTGGGATCTGATACAGATGAAAGCAGAGCTATAGAATATAGAAAAGCAGGCAGATGTGTACCCCGGACGCCTCCCCATCGGAGGCAGTCACTCAGGCGGCACATCTGCCTGCTTTTTTTATTTCACAGGAAAGTTCATCCTGTGAAATGAAAAATTCAGATAAGCTATTCGCGTCCGTCCCAGCAATAGGTACAGAGCTTTTCACGGTCGATTCCTACGGAGTCGATCATATCATCAAGACGGTGGTACCGCAGGGAGGTAAAGTCAAGCTTTTCCCCAATTTTATGTACCATGGTCTGATACTCTTCTGTCTCCGGATCGACGTAGGCTTCCAGCCTTGCGAAGCGATAGTTCCCTTCCATTTCCTGAATGACCTGTCTGGTGATCAGCTCCATCTCCGAGGAGGAACGGGAGAAGTTCAGATACTTGCAGCCGAAGATCAGAGGCGGACAGGCCGGACGGATATGGACTTCCTTAGCACTGCTCTTATAAAGGAACTGGGTGGTTTCCCGCATCTGGGTTCCGCGGACAATGGAATCATCAATGAGCATAAGACGGCGCCCCTGGATCAGATCGTGAACCGGGATCAGCTTCATTTTGGCGATCAGGTTTCGCTGTGTCTGCATGGTCGGCATAAAGGAACGGGGCCAGGTCGGTGTATATTTGATGAATGGACGAGAAAAAGGAATTCCGGATTCGTTGGCATATCCGACGGCGTGAGCAATTCCGGAGTCGGGAATTCCGGCGACGGTATCCGGGCGGATGTTGTCGCGCTGCGCCAGCTTTGCACCACAGTTGTAGCGCATCTGTTCGACGCTGATTCCTTCATAGGAAGAAGAAGGATATCCATAATAGATCCAGAGGAAGGTACAGATCTTCATATCCTTTCCGGGACTTACCAGGGTGCGGACAGACTCCGGTGTGATCAGAGCGATTTCTCCGGGGCCGAGCTCCTTGTAATCAGTATAGCCAAGATTTAAATAGGAAAAGCTTTCGAACGCGGCACAGAAGCCGGTATCCTTCTGCCCGATGGCAACAGGAGTACGTCCAAGCCTGTCACGGGCGGCATAAAGGGCTTTCGGTGTCAGAAGCAGCAGGGTCATGGAACCGTCGATGATTTCCTGTGCATACTGGATGCCCTCGATCAGATTTTCCTTTTGGTTGATCAGAGCGGCCACCAGCTCGGTCGCGTTGATGAGGCCGCCGCGCATTTCAAAGAAATGAGAGGGAGAATCCTTTAAAAGCTGTTCCACGAGGGCATCAGCATTGTTGATTTTTCCTACAGTTGTCAGAGCATACGTACCATGATGGGAGCGGATCAACAGCGGCTGCGGTTCATAATCAGAAATACAGCCGATTCCCATGTTGCCGTGCATGGTATTTGCCTCTTTATCAAATTTTGTACGGAACGGGGCGTTTTCGATGTTGTGGATTGCCCGGTCAAAGCCCTTCTTTTTATTATATGTCACCATGCCGGCACGCCTTGTCCCAAGGTGACAATGATAGTCTGTACCAAAGAACAGATCAAAGACACAGTCGCTTTTGGAAGCGACTCCAAAGAAACCTCCCATAGTAAACCTCCTGTTGTTGAATGTCCTATTCGTTTATCGGAATGTCGTTGTGGCCTTATGAAGACCAATGATATTAGTATAACGAAAAACAGAGCGCTCCACAAGAAAAATAGAAGAAAAAATAAAATGAAAAAAATTGAAAAAAGTAATTGACATATTTGATGAAAGGTGGTAAAGTATTCCTTGCGCGTGTGAAAAACACAAAGCAACAAAAAAGAAAATAAAAAACCTCTTGACAAACACTGAGATATATGATAAAGTAGTCGAGCACACTTTTGGAGAGATATCGAAGCGGTCATAACGAGGCGGTCTTGAAAACCGTTTGTCCGAAAGGGCGCGTGGGTTCGAATCCCACTCTCTCCGCTCGGAAATAACGGATTTATATAAAAGGATTCAGGCATCTGGAGAAGTACCCAAGCTGGCTGAAGGGGCTCCCCTGGAAAGGGAGTAGGTCGTTAATAGCGGCGCGAGGGTTCAAATCCCTCCTTCTCCGTTCGCTGAGAGATCAGCGCAAAGAGAACCTTGATAACTGAACAGTATATTCCAACCCCTGAAAATTCTATAAAAAGAAGTTTCAGAAATTGATACGAAAGTATCGCCAAGTAAAATGGATAAAAGAAAA
>NZ_JBQKGG010000008.1:0-102220 GCF_052118925.1 Candidatus Paralachnospira sp. LCP21S3_A2 | reverse complement strand
ATATCATGGATATCAACTACACTTCCGGTCGCAAACTCAACAAGGCTCTTATTAACCGGCTTGCAACTTGTGAGTATATATCTGAACACCGGAACCTTTTTATTACCGGTGTTACAGGCTGTGGTAAGACTTACATGGCCTGTGCCTTTGGCATGGAGGCATGCAAGCGGTATTACAACACCAAGTATGTCCGACTTCCGGATCTGCTCATTGATCTGGAAATCGCAAGGACAGAAGGTAACTATCGAAAGGTCATGGTTAAATACGCTAACCCGTTGGTTCTCATTCTTGATGAATGGCTTCTTCTAAAACCAACGGAAGCCGAGCAGAAGGATATCTTTGAACTCCTTCATCGAAGACGCAAGAAATCATCTACGATTTTCTGCTCTCAGTATGAATTCGAAGAATGGTATGATCAGCTTGGTGGTGATGACAGTCCTCTTGCAGATGCAATCATTGATCGTATTGCCCATGACAGCTATCGAATAAATATCACAAGCATTGATGCGGAACATGATCGATCAATGCGAGAAGTATATGGCTTGGATAAAGCATTACGCGAGTAAACTCGCATATTTATTGTGGCTCACTCCGTCTGGACAGGTGGCTCACGTTACACTGGACAGGCGGCTCTGCCGCACAAGAATATTCATATAATTGGTCTTATTTCAGAAGGTATAGCTCAATATGGAATAGATACTATTTTTTTCTGCGGTTGTAAAAGAATTGTATCGAAAAGGTGAAACCAAAGAACAGCTATTACAGAAAATTGGGAGATATCCGATTTCAAAGGATTTAAAAAGAAAATTGAAAGAACACGTAGAAAAGGCATGAGGAGGACATTCAACCGATTTTACTTATTGATGATTAAGATCGACTATTTATAGGGTATGGTGAAGAATATCCAGATTTGTGTGTTTTGCATTATAAATAACCGAATGTAATTTGAATTAAAGCTGTAAAAATCTACGTTGAATTTTACAGCTTTTTGTGTATAATAGAAGTAACAGAAACAATTTAAAATCAAAGGAAGGAGCTGAAAGAATATGGCAAATATTTTACCAGTGTCTGATTTGAGAAATTATAATGAAGTTCTGAAGAACTGTCATAAAGGAGAACCAGTATATCTGACAAAGAATGGCAGAGGACGTTTTGTAGTTATGGATATTGAAGACTATGAGCGTGATCGTGCAGAGAAAAAGCTTCTCCTGAAGTTGCAGGAAGCTGAAGAAGCAGTGAAAGATGGCGAAGGTTGGCTGGATCTGGACGAACTGAAAGCACTTGTGGGGGAATAAGATGTTAAAACTGCGGATCAATCCGATTGTTGCGAGGGATCTTAAGAATATTCGGGATTACATTGCTGAAGATAATGAAGAGTATGCAGCAAAGACCATACAGGAAATTTACGGTAAATTTGAGAACCTTCAGATGTTTCCAGGAATGGGTTCAGATCTTTCAAAACGAGTCAGCTTTCGGACGGACTATAAATATGCAATATGGGAAGATTATGTGATTATTTACAAAATAGGAAAAGAATATGTAGAGATTTATCGTGTAGTTAATCGGTATCAAGATATTACAAGAATTTTTGAGTGATAAATCAATATCACCGTCATCCTCCTTGCGAGGATGTGAGTTGAAATGTCTCCACATACATAACAGAGTTTACATCTCTAGTCATCCTCCTTGTGAGGATGTGAGTTGAATTTTTTTAAATTTGGACTGGTGGTGCTATAATATAAATAGTACAAGTCAAAATGAGAATTTTTTATTACTTATTTTGCGATACTGTATATGTATCGCACTGAAGGAGGATCTCATTATGGCAAAACACTATGATAAACAATTCAAGATAGATGCAGTCCAGTACTATCATGATTACAGAGATTTAGGACTGCAGGGTTGTGCTTTAAACTTAGGAATCAGCCAGCAGTCTTTATCTCGCTGGCAAAAAGAACTGCGCGAAACAGGAGATATTGAAAACCGTGGCTTTGTAACTATGCTTCTGATGAAGCAAAAGAAATTGCACGTTTAAAGCGTGAACTACGTGATGCTCAGGATGCGCTCGATGTATTAAAAAAGCAATCGTGATTATGACTACAGGAGCCAATGAATCAGATACCAGTTCAGTTGAAGCGCGAAGCAGAATATGAGCAGCAGAGTTTATTCTTATAATGGCTCAGAGGAGAGATAGAAAGATGCAAGTATTTGTTGATGCAGATGCCTGCCCAGTAGTCGGTATTGTTGAAAAAATTGCAAAAGAGCATAAGGTTCCGGTAACATTACTGTGCGATACGAATCATGTCCTGTCATCAGATTATAGTGAAGTTATTGTTGTCGGTGCAGGAGCAGATGCGGTAGATTATAAACTGATCAGTATCTGTTGTAAGGGTGATATTGTCGTATCACAGGACTACGGTGTTGCGGCAATGGCGCTGGGGAAAGGTGCTTATGCCATTCATCAATCGGGGAAATGGTACACGAATGACAATATTGATCAGATGCTCATGGAACGTCATCTGAATAAAAAAGCTCGAAGAAGTTCCCATAAGAATTATATTAAGGGACCGAAAAGACGGACAGAGGAAGACGATGAAAGATTTGCACAGTCTTTTGAAAAAATGCTTTTGATGGCTCAGGAGAAACTTCAAATGAATAATAAAAAAATGGGGACAGGAGAAATGCTGTTATGAAAACTTTGGGAAACATTCTCTGGTTTATATTTGGAGGATTGCTGGGTGGACTGGCATGGATTTTTGCAGGATGCATATGGTGTATTACAATAGTTGGAATCCCAGTGGGAGTGCAATGCTTTAAATTTGCATCACTGGCATTCTGGCCTTTTGGAAAAGAAATTGTGTATGGAAATGGAATGTTTTCATTTCTGGTGAATTTAATCTGGATTCTGTTCTTTGGCTGGGAAATGGCACTCGGAAATCTGATAATTGGTTTCGTATGGTGTATTACGATAATTGGAATTCCATTTGGAAAGCAATTTTTTAAGATGGCAAAACTTTCTTTTATGCCATTCGGGGCAAGTGTGATAGGGCATGCGGACGGTGGAATTTACTTTTGAAAGTTTCGGGAAAACAGTCTTCCGTTTTTCCTCATTGATTTTTCCCTGTATTCTGTTATAATAGACACAGCAGTTTGAATCACGGACTAAACCTCGGAAAGGTCTGTACAACAGGCTTTTCCGGGGGTTCTTTTGTGTTTGCAGGAGAGACGGCGGAAGGCCGGGAACTGTCGGAGGTGTTAAGAAAACAGGTGAAAATCATGAAGATACCGGGAAAAAACTTGTCATTTTCGAAACGGTGTGTAAAATAGAGGTTATGAGAAAAGAAGAAATGAGAAGCAAACTGAAAACGGTAAGTCTAAAGACCTGGCTGGAGATTCTTCTGCCGCCGGCCTTTACGTTTCTGGTAAATTCTTTGGTATACTGGGGAGCGCCGCTTCTTCGGACGGGAATTCCAGTTCATAACCTGTCCGGCAGACTGGATGAGCTGGTGCCGTTTCTGCCGCCGTTCATCATCGTATATTTTGGCTGCTATGCTTTCTGGGTGGTCAACTACCTGATCATCGCGGTGCAGGAAAAGGAGCATCGTTACCGGTTTTTTACGGCAGATCTGTATTCGCGCCTGATCTGTTTTGTCTGCTTTGTGCTGATTCCGACGACAAATACCAGGCCGGAGCTTTCGGGAAGCGGATTTTGGGTTGAAGCAGTCCGATTTCTGTACCGGGTGGATAAGCCGGTCAATCTGTTTCCGTCGATCCACTGTATGGCAAGCTGGTTCTGCTGCATCGGACTTCGCGGAAGAACAGGAGTCCCGAAATGGTATAAAATGGTTTCCGTGGTGATTACCGTTCTGGTGTTTATATCAACACTGGCGCTGCGCCAGCATGTGCTGATCGATGTGATCGGCGGCGTGCTCACGGCAGAGCTTACCTGGTTTGTCAGCAGACATACCGGAGGTTATCTTATCTATGAAAGAGTTGTGGAATCTTTGGCGGGAAAGATGAGCAGACTGTTCGGAAAGAGGAAGCATGGGAAATAAGAAAAAAATGATTTTCAATGTGGTCTTTCTGATCCTGGTATTTGTGGCAACGCTGTACGGCGTCTTTCGTGGCGAGGATCTGAAAGAGACCATCGAGGTGTTAAAAACGGTGAATCTGGTGTGGCTGATCCCCGGAGTGATCGGAGTGATGATCTTTATCTGGGGCGAGTCCATTATTATTCATTACATGATGCGGACCCTGGGAATCCGGCTGAAAAAGTGGACCTGCTTTCTGTTTTCGTCCATCGGTTTTTTCTTCAGCTGTATCACACCGTCTGCATCGGGTGGCCAGCCGGCACAGATTTATTATATGAAGAAAGAGGAGATTCCGATCCCTGTATCGACACTGGTGCTGATGATCGTGACGATTACCTATAAGTTAGTGCTGGTAATGATCGGCATTCTTCTGATAATCTTCGGACAGGGCTTTATTCATCAGTATCTGGGAGATGTGCAGTTTGTGTTCTACCTGGGAACCGGGCTTAATGTGTTTTGTGTGACATCTATGCTGATCCTGGTGTTCCATCCGGTTCTGGCAAGAGAAATCCTGGTGCGTGGAATGAAGCTGCTGGAAAAGCTTCATCTCATGAAACGGAAGCCGGCAAGACTGGAAAAGCTCAGTGCGTCCATGGATCAGTACCGGGCAACGGCGGTTTATCTGCGGGATCATAAGCTGGTTCTGGTTAAGGCCTTTGCTATCACGGTATTCCAGCGGTTTGCGCTGTTTTCAGCAACCTGGTTTGTCTATAAGGCATTTGGATTATCCGGCTATTCGGCGGCGGTTATTATGCTTTTGCAGGGAACCATCTCCGTGGCGGTGGATATGCTTCCGCTGCCGGGGGGAATGGGAATCAGCGAGCAGCTGTTCCTGATCATTTTCCTGCCGGTCTTTGGCAGCGAGCTTCTTTTGCCGGGCATGATTTTAAGCCGGGGACTGGGCTATTATACGGAGCTGATCCTCAGCGCACTGCTGACGATCGTGGCGAATTTTACGATAGGAAGAAAGAAACACGGAGGGGTGGAAAAGAAGTATGTTAGGAGTTTATGATTATACGGTGATACTCACTTATATGAGTCTGATGGTGTCCGTGGGTGGAATCCTGTTTTCTGTCAATGGACATCTGAACCTGGCAGTACTCTGCCTGGCGGTTTCGGGACTTTTGGATATGTTCGACGGAAAGGTTGCGCGGACGAAAAAGAACCGGACTGAGGTGGAAAAGAAATTCGGGATCCAGATTGATTCCCTGTCGGATATTGTGTGCTTCGGCGTTGGTCCGGCAGTGATCTGCTACTGTATGGGCATGAAGGGTGTGACGGGGATCCTGATTCTGCTGTTCTACGTGACAGCGGGGCTGATCCGTCTGGCCTGGTTTAACGTTTCAGAGGAGATCCGTCAGAATGAGACGGAGGAAAAGCGGAAATGCTATCAGGGACTTCCGATTACGTCCATGGCCATTGCGCTGCCGCTTCTGGTGGTGTTCCGGCCGCTTTTAGGAAAACGGGAATTTATGCTGAGCCTTCATGCGCTGGTGCTGATCGTGGGGCTTTTGTTTATCACAAATTTTAAACTGAAGAAACCTGGAAATTTAGTGATCAGCGGTCTGGTTATTGTTGTGGCAGCGGCAGTTTTACATATTCTGCATATCTGGTAGAAAACCAATCGCAGCGGGAGGAACCGGGCAAAACGAAGGCTGTCCGGCTTTCGGAGAATAAGAGGAGGATTTCATATGGCAGAGATCTGGTATGCGGACCGGAACGGAAAGAGAAAAAACGGAACGACCGGTCAGGATCGGCTGTTGGAATTTTTATACGGGCATCGGCTGACAAGAATACTTCTTCGTCCGCTGGTGTCACCTGTGGTGTCCCGCCTTGGCGGGGCATTTCTCGATTCGGGGATTTCCCGGATCTTTGTGGATTCCTTTGTGAAGAAAAACGGGATTGATCTGAGTCTCTATGAAAAGCAGACCTTTTCTTCTTATAATGAGTTTTTTACGAGAAAGATCCGGCCGGAGCTTCGTCCGGCAGATCCGGACAGACAGGTGCTCATCAGCCCCGGCGATGGAAAGGTAAGTGTTTATCCGATCCGAAAAAACGGGCGTTTCCTGATCAAGCATACCCGCTATACGGCAGAACAGCTTCTGGGAGACCGGATGCTGGCAAAACGCTATCAGGGCGGCTGGATTTATGTGATCCGTCTGACAGTGGACGATTATCATCGCTACTGTTATCCGGCAGATGGCGTGAAGTCAGAACAGAGAATCCTTCCTGGTGTGCTTCATACGGTGAATCCGGTGGCAAATGACTGTTATCCGATCTATAAAATGAACAGCCGGGAATATTGTCTGTTAAAGACAAAGCAGTTCGGAACGCTGGTTTTAATGGAGGTGGGAGCTTTAATGGTCGGACGGATCTGTAATAACGATCCGGGAAAACAGAAGGTGACACGCGGAGCAGAAAAGGGACGGTTTGAATTTGGCGGATCAACGATCATCGTCATGACGCAGCCGGGGGTTGTGGAGCCGGATCAGACGCTGCTTGTTCATTCGGCAGAGCAGATGGAAACCCTGGTAAAGCAGGGAGAATCGCTGGGAAGGAGTAAAAAAATTCCCGGAGCACGTTAAAAACTGCCGAATTTCCAAAATACCAGGAAATACCGGCAGACGAAACCGCTGCACCGAGAAAAATAGGCTGTTTCAAAAAATGAAGCTGGCTGTAAAAATATTTAGATAAATAATAGTTGGATAAATGCTTCTTCACAGGCTGGATACAGGCCATAAAAGGGGACAATAGACCGGAAAATCTTTCGTCTGTGAAGAAGCGATACAGAGCAAAAACGGAGAATCATCAAAACAGCAGGCTATAACTGGGCGGGAGTATAGACCGGGGATCTGTTCCTGTGAGCTTCGCTTTCAAAATTCTCTGTGTATGCATTTATCATAAAAGGTTGGAAGAGAAAAAACAAGGGAATCTGCACAAGCGGTCAAAAATCCGCACAAGCGGTAAGCGGAAACACTGAAATTGAACGATTTAAGAAGAAAATTAACGAATAAACATGAAATTGCGCGAATTGTACAATTAAATTCAAAAAAAATATCGGGGGGGGTACAAAAGAAACAGTAACAAGGGAGCTGATACAGGCATTGACAGATCTTTGATATGGAAAAATGTTCCAAAATACTTGAAAAAACAGGAAATATATGATATTATATTTACCATAAGGGGGGGCTATTGATCCTGATTCCAGGGAAAAGAAAATCTGGGCACATAAGATAAAGAATTGTGTGACAGTTTATTTTTTCTTGTGGATGGGAGGCAATAGTTCTTTTTTGTTTGTTTTCCGGCGAAAAACCATCTCGGAGGGAGGGAAAAGAGAAGGGTTCTGGAACGTCGTTGAATACATATAGGCCAGAAGGGCGGACTGGCGGTGTCAGAGAGGGACTGACACAAAACGAAACAGCTTTTATAAAAAAAGGAAAGGAATGATGGTATGAAGAGTAAGTGGAAAAAACTATGGTCCGTGCTTCTTACAGTTATCATGACGGTTTCTCTGCTTTTGCAGCCGGGCTTCGGAATCTATGCGGCTGAAAACGGGGATACCGGGAGCAGTACCTCACAGACAGTGGCAGATCCGGTCACCATTGATAAATGGATCTGGACCCAGGGGAAAAATACCGCTACGATGGGAAGAATCTGGGCGGACAAGTCGGTCAGCTCCGATTCCATAACATATGGGAATCATACAAAGCTGACCGTTGAAAAGAGCGAAGCCGCCGATTTTCTGGTGGCACTGTCGGCACTGTCCTCGACTCAGCCAATGGAATCAGAAACACCGGTACCGCTGGATATTATCATGGTACTGGATGTATCAGGAAGTATGGATGATCCGTTTGGCAGAAATGACTCGACGAAGAGACTGACCGCGTTAAAAAATTCGGTGAATGCCTTTATCGATCTGGTAGAAGAACGGAATAAAAGCGAGGCAATTACCGACGACAGTCAGAAGAGCCGGATATCACTGGTACAGTTTGCCGGAAAAAAGAAAGATTCTGAATACTATGAAGACGGAAACAGAATCCAGCCGTCGAAGGTGCTGAACAGTTTTACGGTCTGTGATACCAATGGTGCAGACAAATTAAAAAGAAGCGTCAGCGGACTGCGTGCCGCAGGCATGACCCGCGCAGACTATGGCATGAGTCTTGCAGAAACGGAAATGGACAGTAGTGCCCGTAAAGACGCACATAAGGTTGTGATCTTCTTTACGGACGGTGCGCCTTCGTCATTCAGTTCGTTTGATTACAGTGTTGCCAAGGGAGCGGTTGAATCGGCAAATCGTATGAAGGCCTCCGGGACCACGGTTTATACCATTGGTATTTTCAGCGGAGCAGATACGTCCGATACGAGTAAAAAGGAAAATCAGTTCATGCATGCGGTTTCCAGTAATTATCTGACTCCCAGCGTGTCCACCGGGAGCTATTTGACAGATCCTAAAATTACTCTTGGAACCCGTGTGGCCGGTTCGGAGTATTATCTGAAATCTGAGAATGCAGAAGGACTGATGAAGAACTTTGAGGATATTTTCACCAAGATCACGGTAACTGCGTATGCACCGACGGAGATCGGGGGTGATAACCCGTCCCAGAGCGGTTATGTGACCTTTAGGGATGAGCTGGGCGCCTTTATGGAGGTTGCCGATTTCAATGCGGTAGCTTATGGCGATCATATTTACAAAGTACATGAAAAAGGCGAAGCGGAAACGCTGGCCAACGGGAATGTTCGGTATCGTTATACCTTTACGGAGGAGGCGAAGCAGCCGGCCAACTCCATTTATGCCGACGTGGATCTTCGGAACATTCTGATCACGGTCACGAAGAAGCAGGACGGCTCCGGAGATCTGGTAGAAGTAAAGATCCCTGCCACCATGCTGCCGTTATGGTCGTATGAAGTAAAAACTGACAAGGCAGAAAAGACCACGTTAACGATTACCGATACGGATCCCATTAACGTGTTCTATTCGGTACAGCTTCAGGACGGCGTGCGGGAGGCCATCGAGCAGGGAAATCCCATCGGGATCGATGCGCTGAACGAAACCCAGAAGCAGGCACTGAAAACATATGTGGCAGAGCATACGGATGAAAACGGAATGTTTTATCTGTATTCCAATCTCTTTACCGGAACGAAGGGAAGCGACGAAAATGGAAGAATCAACGGCGATACGGAGGTAACCTTCTCGCCGGCGACCACGAACTCCTTCTATTATTATACAGAGGATACGCCGCTTTATATCGATCAGAGTTGTACGACACCGGCATCGGGAGCGGTGGAGTTTGGAAAGACCTATTATTACAAATGGTCTTATTATGATAACAAGCTTCTGGATGATGATCCCAATGCGGACATTCTGGTGAATGGATCGATCAGATTTCAGCTGAACGAGGGCAATGATACCTCGGTGATTGGAAATGATGCAGACGGAAATCTGTATGTTAAGAAGGGAACACTGAAGGGCAGTATGCCGCGGGCGCTGGATAATCAGCTCGGTGGAAAGGATGAGAATACAACCGATACTGCGGGAATGCGAATCAATTTTGAATGGCAGATTGAGGACGGCATCGCGCATCTGTTCCTGGGCAATAATGGCCGGCTTGGATTTGCAGCGGCAGGAGACCTGCAGATCACCAAAAATGTGGAAGCAGAGACAGGAATGAATCCCAATACAGAGACGGAGTTTTCGATTGTCGTGAACTTCTATGATCCTGAGGGAACGGAGTTTTCTGATTCCAGGAATTATGAATATACCATCAGCAGAAAGTCCGAAACAGGAGAAAACGGCGATGCCGAGGAGGGAGCAGGCAGTAATTCTGCGGCAGCAGAAAGTGCTGAGACGAAAACCATCAGCAGCGGCGGAACGATCACGTTAAAGGCCGGTGAAACGGCAAAGATCCGAAATCTTCCGGCCGGAACGAAGTATCAGATCAGTGAGCCGGTGGTTCCCGATGCATACCAGTTAAAGGAAATAACAAACGGGACAGGAACCATCGAAGCCGGAAAGGTTGATGAGGAAGCACCGGAGGCAGTTGTTACCAATACCTATGATCCGGAGCCTTATGTGACACCGGGAGATCCTGCTGATACAGAGGATGTATTCCGGGCAAAGAAGGCGTTAGTACATGCAGACTGGGAGGATGGACTTTCCTTTACGTTCCGTCTGCTTGCGTTGAATGAAGCGAATCCTCTGCCGGACGATGCCGAGGTGTATACACTGGAGTCCCAGGCGAATGGAACCGCTTACCGTTATGTGGAAACAACGGTAAACAGCAGTGCGCCTGTCAGCTTTGGAACGATTACGTTTACAAAGCCAGGTGTATACGAATATGATATCCTTGAGTATATTCCGGAAAGCACCGGAAAGATACCAGGCTACGTCTATTCAACGGCCGTGTTCCGTGTGACCGTTACGGTTGCCGACGACGGGGAAGGGCATCTGTATTGTGCATCGAAGACGATTGCACTGGTGCAGCCCGGAAATGACAGTCTGGTAGATGAAGCAGACGGAATTCCGAAATTCAACAATGTATTTGATGCGGTGGAAGAATCGGTCAACCTGAAAGCAAAGAAAGTGTACCGCGATCCCTCCGATGCGACAAAGCTGGAGGCCGGACAGTTTACCTTTGAGGTATCGGCTGTCTCCGGACAGAAGGCGGATGGGACAGCAATTGATCAGACGGAGATCCCCATGCCGGAGGATGAGAATGGAAACCGCATTGTTACGGCATCGAATCTGGAAGATGGAGATATCGTATTCCGTGAGATCACGTTTGATGAGAACGATATCGGAAATACGTATTTTTATGAGATGAAAGAAGCCGTGCCCGCCGATGCCGATAAGGTACCCGGCATGCAGTACAGCAGTCAGGTTTACCGGGCAAAGGTGGTAATCGGCAAAGAGGTTTCCGGAGAAGAATCGCAGACCGTGATCGTGAAATCCACGATTACGTATCTGAAGCAGGATGCAGACGGAAACTGGGTGTCCATGGGCGGTGAGTACGGAAATGTGATTTTCCAAAACGAACTGGAGACCGTTCCGGCCACGCTGGAGGGTGATACAGCACTCGGTGTAACCAAGACTTTGACCGGACGGGAATGGAAGGAAACTGATGAATTCACCTTTACTCTGACCGCAAAGGATAACGCACCGATGCCGGCCGAGGGCGGAGAAACCGCTGTGGTTCGCGGAAGTGCAGGCGGAAACGATCCGATCCAGGCATTCTTCGGCCCGATCACCTATCACAAAGTCGGAGCTTATCAGTATACGATCACTGAAAATGACACAGAGCTCGGCGGGATCACAAAGGATCCCAGAACGGTAAATGTAACGGTTCAGGTAACCCTGAAGGCAGGAACAAACGAGCTGGAGGCAGCAGTTCTCTATGACGGAGCAGAAGAAAAGCCGATGTTCCGGAATACATATGCCACCACACCGCTGGCTGAAAATACGAATACGCTGTTTAAGGTACAGAAGGTCCTGTCCGGAAGAGAATGGAAAGATACTGACTCCTTCCAGTTTATCCTGACCGGTGAGGACGGAGCGCCGATGCCGGACCGAGACATGGTGTGGATCAACGAGTATCAGTCCGGACAATCAGTACAGATTGGTGACACGGTGATCTATGACGCGGCCGGAACCTATGTTTACTATATTACGGAGCAGACCGGAAGCATTGGCGGGATCACCTACGACAGAACCAAATATAAGGTGGCTGTTGAAGTGACTGACAACGGCGACGGAACCTTATCGGCAGCCCCTGGCTATTTCGTTGTCGGTGAGAACGGAGAGGAAACTCCTTATACGCCGGAAACAGCCAGCACGGTAGTCTTTACAAATACCTATCGGGCCGGATCGGTTACGCTGAGCGGTGAGGAAAATCTGAAGGCAGAAAAGATTCTGACCGGTCGTGACTGGGGCGAGAATGAGACCTTCCGGTTTGAACTGGCGGCAATCAGTACAACGGCTGATGAAGAAAACGCTGTGATTCCCATGCCGGCAGGTGCGCAAAACGGAAAAGCGATCCTGGAGCTGACCAAGGCAGACCAGAGTGGAAGCTTTGGAGATATCTCCTATCAGACGCCCGGAACGTATGTATATACCATTTCAGAGCAGGAAACCGGAAATGCGATAACCTCCTGGGATAAGAGTGTCTATACCATAACGGTAACCGTGACCGATGACGGAAGCGGAACCTTAAAGGCTCAGGCAGTTATGCGGAAGGACGGAACGGAGATCGGCGGAAAGACTGCGGTCTTTACCAATGGATACGATGACAGCACCGATCAGCCGGTCAAAACGGTTTCAAAAGAAGAAAACGGAACAAAGACGCTGATTGACGGAGCTA
Organism: Candidatus Paralachnospira sp. LCP21S3_A2; assembly: GCF_052118925.1. NCBI lineage: Bacteria > Bacillati > Bacillota > Clostridia > Candidatus Paralachnospira > Candidatus Paralachnospira sp. LCP21S3_A2. The sequence goes on along the minus strand of NZ_JBQKGG010000008.1, from coordinate 89,775 downwards.
TGGTGGGCGTTGGTGATATCCTGACCTATGAGATCCAGTGGAAGAATACTGCCATGGACGAAACAGGAGCTTATGCTCCGGCAGATGTGGTGATCACGGATCAGATTCCGGCAGGAACTGCACTGGTTTCCGGCAGCCTCAGCAACGGCGGCGTAAATGAAAACGGTATGATCACCTGGACGTTAAAGAACCAGGCGGCAGGGGCATCGGGAACGGTTTCTTTCCAGGTGAGAGTTCTGGAAAGTGCGGCAGCCGTATCACCGATCACCAATCAGGCATCGGTAACGATCGGAGATCATGATCCGAAGGTGACCAACACGATCACCAACTATGTACCGGAAAAGTCGGTGGCTGCGGTGACAGATCAGCAGGAATACCGGCCCGGGGATTTGCTGACGTATCAGATCCGGTTCCACAATACGGAGGGGGAAGACGCGGAAGCAGTTGTTAAGGATATCCTTCCCGATGGACTGAGCTATGTGACCGGAAGCGCGAAAGTACAGATCAATGGCGGCAGCGGAGCTCAGACAGAGCCTGTACTGTCCGGACAGACGCTGACCTGGAATCTCACAGGACTTTCGGAGAACGCGGAAGTGACGGTAATTTTCCAGGCAAAGATCGAGGACGGTGCTCCGGCACAGATCCGGAACCGGGCCTTTGTGAATGAGTATCAGACGAATGTCGTTCCCACTACGGTTACGCAGCTTGGAAGTCTGACGATTTCCAAGGAAGTACAGACAACCCTGACCAATGTAGACGGAACCGCAGCGGCCATCGATGCCGATAAGGAATTTACATTCCGGATCAGCTTCTGGGACAGCGAGAATCATGAGCTGACAGAGGAATTCCCCATCTCCGGCGGACGGACAGTGAAATCCGGGGATTCCATCACGCTGAAGCACGGCGAGAGCCTGACGATCCTTGGAATTCCGGAGGGCACCCGCTATACGGTTACAGAGGATGCGGCTGCCGGATATACGGCAGATGAGACCGTAAAGACCGGAACGGTACAGGGAAATACAGCGGATACCGTAATGTTTGTCAATACCTACAGAACGGAAACTCTGACAAAGAATACCAGTGAGCTGTTTAAGGTACAGAAGCTTCTGGAAGGACGCAGCTGGAAAGACAGCGACCAGTTTACCTTTACGCTCAGCGGCATAGGAAATGCACCGCTGCCTGATGAGAAAACGGTGGTGATCGGAGCCGGACAGGCAGATCATAAGGGTCAGATCGGTACCTCTGTGAACTTTGATGCAGTCGGAACATATGTGTATGAGATCACAGAAGCAGCCGGAGCTATCGGCGGAATCACCTATGATACAACGAAGTATCAGGTGGTGGTAACGGTAACAGACAAGGGTGACGGCACACTGGAAGCATCGGCAGTATATGCGACAGTTACTGAAGGCGGAGAGCTGGCACCGTATGAGGCTGTGGATCATACCGTGGTCTTCACCAACATCTACAAGGCCGGATCGGTGACGCTGGACGGCGAAACCAACTTAAAGGTATCCAAAACCCTGACCGGCCGTGCATGGGAAGATGAGGAAGCATTCCAGTTTAAACTGACCGGAACCGATGGCCCGGATGGCATCGAGATTCCCATGCCGGAGTCGGATACGCTGACCCTTACGAAGGCAGCACCCAATGGTTCATTTGGATCCATCACGTATACGGAGCCGGGAAGCTACCGTTACCGGATCGAGGAAATGGAAACCGGAAATGCCGGAATCACCTGGGATAAGAGTGTTTATCTCGTAACCGTAACGGTGACCGATGACGGAAGCGGAAGCCTGAAGGCAGAAGCCGTGATGACGAAGAACGGCGAGAGCGTATCCGGTGCAGATTTTACAAACGTCTATGATCCGGACGGAGATCAGCCGTTAAAGGACGTGACGAAGGAAACAGACGGAACAAAGATGTCCGTCAACGGAACCCTGGTGGGTGTGGGAGAAATCCTGACCTACGAGATCCGGTGGAAGAATTATGAAACAGATGGAAAAGGAAACTATGCGCCTGCGACTGTGGTGATCACGGATCAGATCCCGGCCAATACCGAGCTGGTGGAGGGCTCCGTTGACAACGGCGGAAGCTATGCAGATGGAACGATCACATGGACCCTTGAAAATCAGGATCCGGGAGCAGAAGGAACCGTAAGCTTTCAGGTGAAGGTTCTGGAGGGTGCGGCAGGTGCACCGATCAACAATCAGGCAGAGGTCAAGGTCGGGGAGCGCGATCCCAGACAGACCAACATGACCAGCAATGAAGTGCCCGGAAAGTGGGATATTACCGCAGAAGGCAAGCATAAGCCGGGAGATGAGCTGACCTATCAGATCATGTTCAAAAATACCAAGGGTGCAGAGGCGGCAGCCGTTGTGAAGGATCTGCTTCCGGAGGGACTGTCCTATGTGACCGATTCTGCCCGGGTAAGCTTTAACGGCGGAACTGAAACCGAAGCGGAACCGGAGGTATCGGGACAGACGCTTACCTGGAACCTGAGTGCCATTCCGGAAGAGGCAGCTGTGAAGCTGACCTTCCGTGCACAGATCAATGCGGATGCAGCGGAGCTGGTGGAAAATACCGCTTTTGTCGATGACCATCAGACCAACGTGGTTCCGACTGAGATCACGCAGCTTGGAGATCTGACGATCACCAAGGAAATAGAGACAACACTGAAAAACACAGACGGAACTGAGGCGGCAATCGATACGGAGCGGGTATTCGACTTTACCATTCGGCTGACCGATGAAAACGGAGACGAGCTGACAGACGGATATCCGACCAATGACAACCGGATGCTTCATTCCGGAGATACGATCATGCTGAAGCATGGGGAAAGCCTGACGATCAGGAATATTCCGGCAGGCTCCCAGTACACCGTGAACGAGGCGGCAGCCGACGGATATACGGCAGATGAGACCGTAAAGACCGGAACGGTTCACAGTCGGGAAACTGCAGCGGCGGCATTTGTGAATACGTACCATGCAGATACTCCGGCAGCAGTTGTGCTCCACGGAAGCAAGAATCTGACTACCAGTCAGGGAACCGAAAAAGTCCTTTCAGACGGACAGTTTACCTTTAATGTTTATCAGGATCAGGCCTGCACGGCGGCCAGTCTTGTGACCTCGGCGAAGAACCGGGCGGATGGAACCATCGAGTTCCCGGAAATCCGACTTTCACAGGTGGGAACCTATACCTGGTATATGAGCGAGGTGGACAGCGGACAGGGCGGTTATGTATATGACAAGGCTCTTTACCGCGTAACGGTGACCGTATCGGATCAGAAGGATGGTACGCTGGCAGCGTCCGAACCGGTTTACGAAAAGCTGACAGAGAATCAGTGGCAGGCAGTGGATGCAGCGGTATTTACCAATGATTATCATGCCGATCAGCCGGAGACCGATACCTTTGATCTGGAAGTGAAAAAGTCCCTGACCGGACGGCAGATGGAGGAGGGAGAATTCTTCTTCACCATCGAGGATGAAAACGGACAGATCGTCGGAACAGCAGAAAACGGTGCAGACGGAAGCGTACGCTTTAACGGAATCGGTCTCAATGCCGTACAGGAGCAGTATACGCTGCTGAGGACACAGCTGGAGGCGCTTCAGAAGGCAGAGACAGAAGCTGAAAACGAAAAGGTTCCGGAGACTGGAGCCGGGACCGGAGCCGAAACGAACGGATCGGACAGCGGAAACGCTCCGGCGAAGACCGAAGATGCGGTCGAGAGTCCGGAAGCTGAAAAAACATCGGAGCCCGAAAACGGGGCTGGAGCTCTGAAGGGAGAAGCACCGGAGCCCGAAAACGGAGCAGAGGCTCTGAAGGGAGAAGCACCGGAGCCCGAAAACGGAGCAGAGGCTCTGAAGGGAGAAACACCGGAACCTGAAAACGGAGCAGAGGAGCTGAAGGGAGAAGCAGCCGCTCAGGCTGACCTCGAAGCGGACAAAGCGGCTGAAATTGAGCCGGCTAAAGAGAATAAAGCGGAAGGAAAGAAGGAAGAAGCTGTATCAGAAAATAAGAGTGCTTCTGAGCTGTCCGGTCACATGGCCATTGCGCAGGCAGCCGGAGCGCCTCCCATGAGAGTGGTTACAGAGGAAGAGGCAGCTCTTGCCGAAACCATGAACGGTCTCATGATCCGCTGGTATACCATCCGCGAAGCGGCAGGAAACCGCGGCGGCGTGACCTATGACCCCACCGTTTACAAGGTGAAGGTGCCGTTGGTTGATGACGGAGAAGGAACTCTGACCTTTGATACAGAGCATATTCAGTACTTTGCCGAGGATGGTGTAACAGAGCTTACCAGGGAGCAGGTGGAATTTAAGAACAGCTATGTTTCCAATGAAGGTAAGGGAGTGGATCTTACCATCACAGCAAACAAGTTCCTTGCGGGACGGATCCTAAAGGATGGAGAATTTACCTTCGTTCTGACCGACGAACAGGGGAATACGGTAACTGCAGTCAATGATGCAGACGGACGGATACTCTTTACCTTCCATTTCGATGACCAGGACGGAACCGGCGTGCAGGAGACTCACACCTATACGCTGACCGAGGTCAACGACGGACAGGACCGGATCACCTACGATACGGCTGAGCATACGTTTACCGTGACGGTTTCCGATGACGGCGAGGGCTATTTGACGGCAGAGGTATCGGAGCATCAGGCACTGGAGTTCCATAATACCTACACACCGGCAGAACCGCCTAAGGAGCCGACTCCCAAGCCGCCGGTTACGCCTCAGACACCGAGTAAGCCGACGCCCGCAAAGCCGACGCCTGTGACAACCGCACCGGCGACCGGTGATGAAACCTCCTTCCTGAAATTCCTGCTTCTGTTAGCAGGAAGCGGCGTGGCCATGCTCGGAGCCTGGTTCAGTGCCCGGAGGAAGAAGGACTCATAAGCTTTCATAGAAGTATAAAAAAATAGAAATAGTTAAGCGGAACCCGTGGAGATCGTGAATAATGGAATCCACCGGGTTCCGCTTCTGTGTCTGGACAGGGCAGAAGTATGAAAAGCGAAGAGAAAAGAAATGCCGGGAGCGGAACAAAAGCGAAAATGCTTATCCACGGAACCGGTTTACGCAGGCGAAGAGCTCCTGCAGCCTTGGCATGGCCATAAAGGGCGGACAGGAGGGGTTGGTGACGGATTCCAGACCGTCGTCTGTTACCTGCTTATACAGAGCCGTTAGCCGGTCTGCCAGCGGCTTGTCTGAGGCAGGCTGTTCCAGAAAGGTAAGGAGCAGATGGCCCAGGGCACGAACCTGTTCCTCATCACTGAGCTGCTCCACATAACGGAGATCGACAAACTCTTTGTCTATTGAGAAACCGTCGGTTCCCTGCGTCCGGATCTTTACCGGGCGGAGGGCGGAGCCGTGCCGGTTATTTCGTGTTTTCCATGAACGGGAAAGGCGGACAGACGGGAAGTGCGTTTCCGAACCGGGTGAAAAGGCTCTGGAAGAGCCGGGTTCTGCTTCAGCGGTTGTTTTCTGTCCGTCTGAGAGCGCACCGGTCTGATAAAACCGTTCGGCTTCCTCGTGGGCCCGTTCGGTGATATCGTGAGCTTCATACTGGTCCATCTGGATCACGCAGTCTGCCGGCTGAAAGAAAGCACCGGAGCTTCCCACAACCAGGATCGTGGAAATTCCGAGGTCGGTAAATAAGGGGCGGATCCGGGCAAGAAACGGCGTGATGGGTTCTTTATCAGGGGCGATAACCCGCTTCATCAGCTCGTCCCGCACCATGAAGTTGGTTGCACAGGTATCCTCATCAATGAGGAATAAACGGGAACCGGATTCGATCCCTTCCATAACACCGGCTGCCTGGGAGGTGCTTCCGCTGGCATCGGCGGTAGAAAAGCAGGTAGTGTCCTTACCGCCCGGAAGATGATTGATGAATGGAGAAATATCCACATTCCGGACGCTTCTTCCTTCTTCAGCACGGAGCTTGACTGCGGAAGCGTCGGTCACAACAAATTCCCTCCCGTCTCCGGCGATATGGTTATAGACACCGGCTTCCAGAGCTTTTAGCAGTGTGGATTTTCCGTGATAGCCGCCGCCGGTAATCAGCGTGATCCCGCGCCGGATGCCCATGCCGTTAACAGATCCGCAGTGAGGGAGGGGAATGGTGACGGAGAGAGAAGCCGGGCTTTTAAAGGGAACAGCATGGGCTAACGGTGTGTCGGAGACGCCGCTGGTTCGGGGGAGAATCGATCCGTCTGCTACAAAGGCGCAGAGGCTATGGGACGAAAGATACCGGCGGAGCGCCTGCTGATCTTCATAAAGCTCAATGGCTGCGATGAGTGCTTTTTCATCGGTATTTCGTTTATACAGGGCATCGCTGGCACAGCGGGGCAGATAGTCAAAGAGGATCTTTCGGAGCTCTTTGGCATTGATGGTACGCCCGTTGGCCGGGAAACCGACTTCAAAGCGCATGAGGATCGTATTGCCCTCCATGCTGCAGCCTGTGCGGCGAAGAACGGTTTGGCCACAGCGGGTGGTAAAGATGGCGCCGCTTTTTCCGGAGCCCTTTGCCTGGAAGGAATAACGGAGGACGGCCTTTTCAAACCTGCGGAGAAGAAAATCACAGAATGCACACATCCTGTCAGGTGTCATCCAGAGCTCCTCGGAGAATCCGGCCGCTTTTCCGTCAATCCGGATCGTTAAACGGGAGGGGGAACCAAAGGGATCCCCCTGGACGTGATCGATGGAGAGAATATAAGTATGGAACCGATAGCTTCCTTTTAACGTTTTATAGGCCGGATAGCTTTTCCGGTCGATGTCTCGGAGCATCTGCTCCAGATCTGCGGATGTTTTCATGATCGTTTACGGCATAAGCGCCTTATGTCAGGCGGTTCAGCCATACTCCTTTCCGGCAGCAGATTCTCTGCCGCATACTGATTTCTATTTTAACGCAAATCCGCGTCATCAGGCAAGAGCGAAAAAGGGAAAATAAACAGGAATGGAAGATGACAGGCTGAAAAAATACTTGCATTTCCGGACGCCTTATGATAAAATGATAAGGCTGAAAAAATGTCACGCAGATGGATTCTCAGGATGGTGCTGCGAAAGCAGTCTCCGGGGAAAAAGGAAATCTGCGGAAGATCAAACCACATGGAGGAAAAAAACATGAGCGTAATTTCTATGAAGCAGCTGCTGGAAGCAGGCGTACACTTCGGACACCAGACAAGAAGATGGAACCCTAAGATGGCTCCTTATATCTACACCGAGAGAAACGGGATCTATATCATCGACCTTCAGAAGTCTGTAGGCATGGTAGACGATGCTTACAAGGCTGTTGCTGATATCGCTGCAAACGGCGGAAACATCCTGTTCGTAGGTACAAAGAAGCAGGCTCAGGACGCAATCCAGGCAGAGGCAGAGCGCTGCGGTATGTTCTATGTAAACCAGAGATGGCTCGGCGGTATGCTGACCAACTTCAAGACCATCCAGAGCCGTATCCAGAGACTTCGTGCTATCGAGAAGATGCAGGAGGACGGAACCTTTGATGTACTTCCCAAGAAGGAGGTTATCGCTCTGAAGAAAGAGCTTGAGAAGTTAGAGAAGAACCTTGGCGGTATCAAGGACATGAAGAAGATTCCCGATGCAATCTTCATCGTTGACCCCAAGAAGGAAAGAATCTGCGTACAGGAAGCTCACGCACTGGGAATCACGCTGATCGGTATCTGCGATACCAACTGCGATCCCGAAGAGCTGGATTATGTAATCCCCGGCAACGATGATGCAATCCGTGCCGTTAAGCTGATCGTTTCCAAGATGGCAGACGCTGTGATCGAAGCAAAGCAGGGCGAGGAAGTAACCGAGGAAGCTGCAGAGGCTGAGGAGAACGCAGAGGCATAAAGAATTTTCCGGACATACCGAAAGAAAGGATGTAAGATTATGGCAGCAATTACAGCAGCAATGGTAAAAGAGTTAAGAGAAGAAACCGGCGCCGGCATGATGGACTGCAAGAAGGCACTGGCAGCCAACGACGGTAATATGGAAGCAGCCGTTGAGTTCCTGAGAAAGAACGGACAGGCTAAGGCTGAAAAGAAAGCAAGCAGAATCGCAGCTGAGGGTCTTGTAAAGACTGTGATTGACGGAAATAAGGCAGCAATCGTTGAAGTAAACTCCGAGACAGACTTCGTTGCCAAGAATGAAACGTTCCAGACATACGTTGCAGAAGTCGCTGCTCAGGCAGTTGCTTCCGATGCAGCAGATATGGACGCTTTCATGGCAGAGGCATGGAAGGCAGACGCTTCCAAGACGGTTAAGGATGCTCTGGTTGAGAAGATCGCCGTAATCGGTGAGAACTTAAAGATCAGACGTTTTGAGAAGATCGAAGAGAACAACGGCTGCATCGTGGATTACATCCACATGGGCGGCAAGATCGGCGTTCTTGTTGACGTTGAGACTGACGTTGTAAATGATGAGATCAAAGAGATGGCAAAGAACGTTGCTATGCAGGTTGCAGCTCTGAACCCCAAGTATGTGGACAGAAGCGAGATCAGCGAAGCGTATATTGCCCATGAGAAAGAGATCCTGATGGCTCAGATCCAGAACGATCCCAAGGAATCCCAGAAGCCTGCAAAGGTAATCGAGGGCATGATCAACGGCCGTATCAATAAGGAAATGAAGGACATCTGCCTGGTAGATCAGGTATATGTAAAGGCTGAGGACGGAAAGCAGACCGTTGGCAAGTATGTTGCAGAAGTAGCAAAGGCCTGCGGCGCAAAGGTTTCCATCAAGGGCTTCGTTCGCTACGAGACCGGTGAAGGCCTCGAAAAGAAGAATGATGACTTCGCAGCAGAGGTAGCCGCTCAGGCTGGAATGTAAGCGTTTGGCACAAGCACGGCGCATATAGAAGAGAGTCCCGATTGCAAGTTTACTTGCAGTTGGGACTCTCTTTATATGTATCGATTTTAGAATTGTTTTCGGCGGAACCTGCCCTGCGGCAAACAAATGTCTGCCGCAGGGGCGATCCACCGGAAGAAATGTGCCGGAGCACATTTACTGTCTGGTTAGCAGCCGCCGCATACGCAGGAGAGCAGCAGGATCCAGAGCAGGCAGTTACAGCTTCCGCCGTCACCGAAGCCATTGAAGCCGAACAGTCCGCCGCTGCCGCATCCGCAGCCATCGTTGCTTCCGCAGCCGCCGCAGGCGCAAAGAATCAGTAACAGGAATAACAGGTTGTTGCCGCAGGAGTTGCCGCCGCAGCCGCCGCTGCAGCCACAGTTGGTTGCTGCCAGATCACTCATAGGAAGATCCTCCGAAGATAGATTACAGTATAGGATATGTGGAAGGCTTGCCCTTGTTTCCGGGGCATACAACGTATGATTAAAATACTTCAGAGTTATTATGGAAGGTAGAAAACTTCTGCATGAGTTTTATTTTTTTAAGCGTTTTAATATAAATACTTGAAAAAAATAAGCAAACACCCTATAATAGAAGAGGTAGTCCGACAGGAGGATAAAAACGTGATGGATCATATTGATAGACAGATTGTCAGGATTTTACAGAAAAACGCAAGAACACCTTTAAAGGTGATCGCAGAAAAAGCATATCTTTCGTCCCCGGCTGTCTCGGCCCGGATTGAACGGCTGGAAAAAGCAGGGATCATCACCGGGTACACAGCCAGAGTCAATGAGGAAAAGCTGGGATATTATATTCTGGCATTTATTAATTTGGAAGTGCAGCCGAAGCAGAAAAGTGAATTTTATCCATTTATAGAAGCGTGTCCGAATGTGTTGGAATGTAACTGCGTGACGGGGCAGTTTTCCATGCTGATCAAGGTAGCATTCAAGAGTACAGTGGAGCTGGATCAGTTTATCGGACGGCTTCAGGATTATGGACGTACCAGTACCCAGATCGTATTTTCTACACCGGTAGGGCCCAGAGGAATCCAGATCATGGAGTCTGAGAATGGCGGAAAGGAAGCTGCAGGAAAGAAAGCAAACGGATCCGAAAAAATGGAAGGTAGTGGTAAAAAGGCAGATGGAGCTGCCAGAACCAAACATGAGGGCGGAGGAACCGTTGAATGAAAGCCTGGGAGCATTTAAAGACGATCAGCCATCATAAGTACCTGGTTATGAAAAACTGTTTTCGGGTCGGTCTTTATAAGCAGGGTCTGCTTCATGACATGAGCAAGTATAGTCCGGCGGAGTTCTTTGTTGGCTGTAAATATTATCAGGGGACAAGAAGTCCTAATGCGGCTGAGCGGGAAGCAATAGGATATTCCTCAGCGTGGCTGCATCATAAAGGCCGTAATAAGCACCATTTTGAATACTGGATTGATGTGGATCCGAAAAACGGATTTCGGATGGGTGGAATGAGAATGCCGGTTCGCTATGTGGTTGAGATGTTTATGGATCGGATCGCAGCATCTAAAACCTATCAGAAAGAAGCTTATACGGATCGAAGTCCGTTGGAATATTACGAACGGTCGAAAGCTGTTATGTTGATCCATCCGACAACGCGCCGTCAGCTGGAGATCCTTCTGCACATGCTGGCAGAAAAAGGAGAAGAAGAAACCTTCCGTTATATCCGGAAGCATATCATAAGAAGAAAAGAACTGCCGCTTTAGGAGAAATCCGGAAGCGGCAGCTTCTGACTGGAAGAACTTTGAAGTGAAACGTGAGACAGGGCTGGCCGGAAGAACTTTGAGGGAGAGCGTGAGACAGGGCTGGCTGAAAGAACTTTGAAGCGGAGCGTGAGACAGGGCCGGCCGGACGGCGTTTCCGGGATTGTGAAACTTGCGTGAATTTCCCGCAGAAACTATGGAAAACCGTCGGTAAGTCTGATAAAATAGCTTCATATGTGAAGAACGAAAAGAACAGAGAAACTTCCGAAAAAGGAGGAATTTCAATATGGAAAAACTGAAGGTTCTTGTGGTAGATGATGAAAGCAGAATGCGGAAGCTGGTCAGTGATTTCTTAACAAAGAAGAATTTTGTTGTGGTGGAAGCAGGAGACGGCGAGGAGGCCGTGGATCTCTTTTTTGAGCAAAAGGACATCAGTCTGATCATCATGGATGTGATGATGCCGAAAATGGATGGATATGAGGCAGTGAAAACAATCCGCCAGTATTCTCAGGTGCCGATCATCATGCTGACGGCCAAGAGTGAGGAGCGGGACGAGCTTCAGGGATTCCAGCTGGGAATTGATGAATATATTTCAAAGCCCTTCAGCCCGAAGATCCTGGTTGCGCGGGTGGAGGCGCTGCTGCGCCGGAGCGGAACCGTAAAGACTGACAGTGTTCAGGTTGGAGGAATCGTTCTTGATAAAGCAGCCCACCAGGTGACTGTGGACGGAAAACCGGTGGATTTAAGCTTTAAGGAATTTGAGCTTTTGACGTATTTTGTGGAAAATCAGGGAATTGCCCTTTCCAGAGAAAATATTCTGAATCATGTCTGGAATTATGATTATTTCGGAGATGCAAGAACCATTGATACTCATGTGAAGAAGCTGCGGAGCAAGCTTGGTTCCAAGGGAGATTATATTAAAACGGTCTGGGGCATGGGATATAAATTCGAGGTGGATAAGGAATGAAAAACAGGATCCGGGTCAAATATATGATGATTCTGGCCGGGACTGTGGCGGCGGTGATCTTGGCGAGCTGGATCGCCATTAACATTGGTCTGGAGCCATATTATATGCAGCGCAAGCAGGAGACGCTGGAGAAAGCACAGAAAAAAATTGCCGAGAGCCTGGAAAATGAGGACGGAACGGTTACCGATGAGATGAAGCATTATCTCTGGAAGGTGAAGGAGAATTTCAATGTGGATATCATCTACTGGGATTCCTCCCAGAACCTGCTGTATTCCACATCGGGAAATAATCTGGTTCGGGGAGGCAATGATCTGTTTGCTTATGTGCTGGGAAAAAATCAGTCAGTAAAAAAAATCAAGGAGACCAGCCAGTATCAGATCAATAAGACTTATGACAGTACTCTGGATGCCTATTATATGGAGATGTTTGCGTCCTACTCTAACGGAGGGTTTTCTCTTCTGCGGGTGCCGCTTCAAAGCATTTCGGAGACAGTCCTGTTGATCAATCAGTTTCATATTTATGTGACTGTGGCCGTGGCAGCAGCAGGATTGATTGCAGCGTGGTTTATGATGCGGAACATGACAAAGCCGATTCTGGAACTTTCGTCTTTGGCGGAGCGCATGGCAGGGCTTGATTTCACTGCACGGTATGAAGGAAAGGATAAGGGTGAGATCGGGCTTTTGGGAGACAGCATGAACCACATGTCCGAGCAGCTGGAAAGAACCATTCAAGATCTGAAAACAGCAAACCTGGAGCTGAAGCGGGATATTGAGCAGAAGACCAAAACGGATGAGATGCGCCGGGAGTTTTTATCCAATGTGTCCCATGAACTGAAAACACCCATTGCTCTGATCCAGGGCTATGCAGAGGGCTTAAAGGAGGGAATCAATGATGATCCGGAGTCCATGGCCTGGTACTGCGATGTGATCATGGACGAGTCGGCGAAAATGAATACCATGGTGAAGAAGCTGCTGACCCTGAATCAGATCGAGTCGGGCGGAGAACAGATCTCCATGGAGCATTTTGACCTGATCGAAATGATCGAGGGCGTACTCAATTCTTACCGGATCATGGTGGAACAGAAACAGGCAAAAGTGGAATTAAAGAGCCCGGAGCAGGTTTATATCTGGGCTGATGAATATATGGCGGAGGAAGTGATCCGCAATTATATCGGAAATGCACTGAATCACATTGAAGGAGAAAAACGGATCTGGATCAGTGTGAAGAAAGAAAACAGCAAGGCCCATCTGGAGGTGCGGAACACCGGAACGCCCATTCCTGAAGAGGATCTCGGACGGATCTGGGATAAGTTTTATAAGGTGGACAAGGCCAGAACCAGAGAATACGGCGGAAGCGGGATCGGCCTTTCCATTGTGCGTGCGGTCATGGAAGCCCATAACTGTGCCTATGGAGTCCGGAATGAAACAGATGGTGTAACATTCTTCTGCGAGTTTGACTGTAAATAGAAGCCGTGTTATACTGGTGGGAAGAGGAGCGCTTATGATAGGTTGGATCATCGCAGGAACGGTGATTGCTGCCGGAGCTGCGGCGGCTGTCTGTTCCCATTATGAACGAAATCATGTCCGGTTTCCACGGTATGAGGTGGAGTCGCCGGGAATCGGATCAGCTTTTGACGGATATACCATTGTAGTATTGGCGGATCTTCATGAAAACGGAGTCGGAAGACGGAATAATCGTATGCTGGCGGAAATCCGCCGGATTCACCCGGACGCTGTGATCGTGGCCGGGGATCTGGTCATGGCGAAGCATGGAACAGCGATATTTTCGGAGACGGTTCATCTGATGAAACGTCTGGCATACCGTTATCCGGTCTACTACGGGCTGGGAAACCATGAGGCCAGAATGGGGTGGAAGCCGGAGGAATACGGTGATGCCTATGCGCGCTGGTATGAGGAAATGAAGCGGATCGGCGTAACAGTGCTTGATAATGTTTCTTTGACACTGCGCGACGGTGCGGACGCTTTGACTATCACCGGGCTGGATCTGGACCGGCATTACTATAAGAAGGTTAAACAGCCGCCTCTGGAGCAGGACTATCTGGAACAGACGCTGGGGATTGCCGGAAAGGATGAGTACCATATCCTGCTGGCTCACAGTCCCTGTTATTTTAAGAATTATGCGGCATGGGGCGCGGATCTTGTATTCAGCGGACACTATCATGGAGGAACGGTCCGTCTGCCTCTGTTAGGCGGAGTGATTGCCCCGAACTTCCGTCCATTCCCCTGTTACAGCCGTGGAAAGTATACAAAAAACGGAAAAACCATGATCGTAAGCGGCGGTCTTGGAACCCATTCGGTGAATTTCCGGCTGGGAAACTGTTCGGAGGTCCCGGTGGTCACACTGCGGGCGTCAAAGGAGCAGGGGACGCAGAGAGAATGAAAAAGAAATGAGGAAAAGTCATGCAGCCGGTATTGTCGGTAAAGCTGGAGGCCTTTGAAGGACCTCTGGATCTGCTGCTTCATCTGATTGATAAAAACAAAGTGAATATCTATGATATCCCCATTGCCGAGATCACGGATCAGTATATGGAGTATGTACGGGCCATGGACAAGGAGGATCTGGATGTAGTCAGCGACTTTCTGGTGATGGCGGCAACGCTTCTGGATATCAAGTCGCGGATGCTTCTTCCTGCAGAGGTTAACGAGGAGGGAGAAGAAGAGGATCCCAGACAGGAACTGGTGGAACGGCTCCTGGAATATAAAATGTATAAATACATGGCAGGTGAGCTGAAAGACCGTCAGACGGATGCGGAGCGCATGATCTATAAGCCGGAGACGATTCCGGATGAGGTGGCGAAATATCGTCCGCCGGTAGATCTTCCGAAGCTTCTGGAGGGGGTGACCCTGGCAAAGCTCAATACGATTTTCCAGTCGGTGTTAAAACGACAGGAAAACCTCATTGATCCGGTTCGTTCCAAATTCGGACAAATTGAGAAAGAACCATTCCGTGTATCGGTGAAGATCGTGGAGGTTCTGCGGCTGGCCGCGGCGAGGCGGGATCTGACCTTTCGGGAGCTTCTTTCGGCGCAGTCGGGGAAAATCGAACTGGTGGTGACATTTCTGGCAGTGCTGGAGCTGATGAAGATGGGGGTCGTGACCTTAAAGGAGACGGAAGAGGAGGATTTCCTCATGGTGCCGTCACAGGAGCTTATTGAGAACACGGATGAGCTGGCGGAGGAGATTGCCGCCAACATTGATGCGTAGAATTATTGAAAGTAAGGAAGATGATTGAAAAAACAGGAGGAGCCGGAGAAGGTGCCGGCTTCGGAACAGAGATAGAAAAAGCGGAACAGAAAAGGCAGGAATCTATGGAGATCAGGGAAGCAAAAACGATCCTGGAAGCAGTGCTGTTTGCCATGGGCGGATCCGTGGAGCTGAAAGTACTGGCACTGGCGGTGGAGCAGGACGAGGAAACCACAAGAAAGCTGGTACACAGCCTGGCGGATGATTATGACGCTGAGAAACGTGGTATGAAGATCATTGAGCTGGACGGCGCGTTTCAGATGTGCACCAGACCGGAGTATTATGAAAATCTGATCCGGGTGGCATCCCAGCCGAAAAAGTATGTGCTGACCGATGTGCTTCTGGAAACCCTGTCGATCATAGCCTATAAACAACCGGTGACGAAAATGCAGATCGAGCAGATCCGTGGGGTGAAGTCTGATCATGCGGTCAACAAGCTGGTGGAATATAATCTGGTGGAAGAGGTAGGCAGAATGAATGTGCCGGGCCGCCCCATTTTGTTTGGAACAACAGAGGATTTCCTGCGGAGTTTTGGCGTGACTTCCCTGGAGGAGCTTCCGTCCATGCGGCCGGAGCAGGTCGAAGAGTTCAAGCAGGAGGCAGAGGAAGAGGTTCAGTTAAAGCTGGATCTGTAGGAGGAGCGACATGAAACGAATTGGTTTTATTGGCTGTGGAAACATGGCGGGCGCTATGATTGGCGGGATCGTCGGGAAAAAGCTGGTGGCACCGGAGGAAATTTATGCGTCCAACCGCAGTCAGGGCGCCCTGGACCGGGCAAAGGAGCAATGGGGAATCTGTGTGACGCGGGATAACCGGGAAGTGGCAAAGGAATCGAAGATCATTGTTCTGTCGGTGAAGCCCCAGTTTTATGAGCTGGTGATCGGGGAAATCAGGGATGTGGTGACAGACGATCAGATCATTTTGACCATTGCACCGGGAAAGTCTCTCGGCTGGCTGGCAGAGCAGTTTGGAAGAAAACTGAAATTTGTTCGTTGTAATCCCAATACGCCGGCACTGGTGGGAGAGGGCGTTACCTCGGTCTCGCCCAGCCCGGAGGTGACAGAGGAGGAGCTTTCTGAGGTCATGGAGATCCTGGAGAGCTTCGGAAGGGCAGTGATCCTTCCGGAAACCATGAGCGAGGCAGTGATCGCGGTCAGCGGAAGCGCAGTGGCATATCTGTTCATGGTGATCGAAGCCATGGGAGATGGCGCGGTAGCGCTTGGCATGCCGAGAAAGCAGGCGTATGAATTTGCGGCGCAGGCCATGCTGGGGGCAGCAAAGATGGTTCAGGAGACCGGACTTCATCCGGGAGCCCTGAAGGATATGGTATGCTCTCCCGGAGGAACCACGATCCAGGCAGTTCGTGTTCTGGAGAAAAAGGGGCTTCGGAGCAGTCTTATAGAGGCTATGATCGCGTGTGCGGAAAAGGCGAAGGGAATGTAAATCAGCAGATAATGATTCAGCGTCAAGAGAAAATGTGCCCCGGGCGCTGAATTGTTTCAGGAATATAAATATAAAAAGGAAATGGGAAAACAACTGCCAGGAAGGAGAAAGACATGAAAAAAGTGACGGAGATGACGAGAACAGAGCTGGAAAGCCTTCACGAGGAACTGGTAAAAGCCTATGAGGACTATAAGGCGCAGGGTCTTTCCCTGGATATGTCCAGAGGAAAGCCGGCAGCAGCCCAGCTTGATCTTAGTAATGATCTGTTTGAGGCGCTGGATGATTACCATACGGAGTCTGGTCTTGATGCGAGAAATTACGGGGTGCTTGACGGAATTCCCGAAGCAAAGAAGCTGTTTTCGGAACTCCTCGGAATTCCGGCAGACCAGATCATTGTCGGTGGAAGCTCCAGCCTGAACCTGATGTACGATGAGATCGTCCGTCTGGTGCTGTTCGGAACCCATGGTGAGAAGCCCTGGAAGGATGTTAAGGTAAAATGGCTCTGCCCCAGCCCCGGATATGACCGTCACTTTGGCGTGACGGAAGCTATGGGCTTTGAACTGATTCCGGTTCCCATGACTTCGGAAGGTCCTGACATGGATGTAGTAGAAAAGCTGGTGGCTGAGGACGATACCATCAAGGGAATCTGGTGTGTACCGCTTCATGCAAATCCTACCGGTGTATGCTATTCCGATGAAACGGTGGATCGTCTGGCAGCGATGAAGACGGCGGCAAAGGATTTCCGGATCTTCTGGGATAATGCCTACGGTGTTCATCATGTATACGAAGAGGTAGCGTTAAAGGATATTTTCAAGGCCTGCAGGGATGCCGGTCATGAGGATCGTCCGATGTATTTCTTCTCTACCTCAAAGATCACCTTCCCCGGCGCAGGCATTGCCATCATGGCTTCCAGCCCGGCTAATGTGGAAGAGATCAAGAAACACATGGGTGTTCAGACCATTGGGTTTGACAAGCTGAATCAGCTTCGCCATGTGAAATACTTTAAGAATGCAGAAGGCGTCCGTGCCCACATGAAGAAGCTTGGTGAAGCAATCCGTCCCAAGTTTGATATGGTATTAAAGACTCTGAGCGCAGAGCTTGGAGAAACCGGTCTTGCCACCTGGTTAAGCCCTAAGGGCGGTTATTTTGTGGCACTGGATACGCTTCCCGGCTGCGCAAAGAGAACGGTAGCCCTTGCCAAGGATGCAGGTGTCAAGATGACCGGCGCAGGTGCAACATGGCCTTATAAGAACGATCCTCAGGATACCAATATCCGAATTGCGCCGACGTATCCGACTCTGGAGGAGCTGGATCAGGCTATCCATCTGTTCTGCCTGTGCGTGAAGCTGGCCGGCGTGGAGAAGCTTTTAGCAGAATAATATAGCGGAATAAAAGATCAGGAACCTGACGTATGGCTCACATACGGAGGTTCCTGATTTTGAGAACCGGAAAATCAATCAGATCATAAAATCAGGAGGAGAACGATGTTTGCAGAGAAAATGGTGGAGCTGGGAAGCCGCCGCTCCACGATCCGGGAAATTTTTGAATATGGAAAGAAACGGGCCGCTGTTGTAGGCAGGGAGAATATTTTTGATTTCAGTATTGGAAATCCCAATGTTCCTGCACCTCAGGCAGTGACAGATGAGATTGTCCGTCTGGCACAGACAGAAGATGCGGCGATGCTTCATGGTTATACCAGTGCCCAGGGGGATGCCGGTGTACGGGAACGGATTGCAGAGGCCATTAATCAGGCTCATGGGACCTCATTTCAGGGCGATAACCTGTATATGACGGTCGGCGCAGCTGCTTCTCTTTGCATTTGCTTTAAGGCCATTGCGGAAGCAGGAGATGAGTTTATCACGTTTGCGCCGTTCTTCCCGGAGTACAAGGTTTTTGTAGAAGGAACCGGAGCGAAGCTTTTTGTGGTTCCTGCGGACATCGAGCGTTTTCAGATCAATTTTGAGGAGTTTGAGAAGATGTTAAATCCCCATACGAAGGGTATTATTGTCAACTCCCCCAATAATCCCTCCGGCGTGGTTTATTCAGAAGAAACGATCCTCCGGCTTACAAAGATTTTAAAAGAAAAGTCTGACCAGTATGGTCATCCGATCTATCTGATCGCCGATGAGCCATACCGGGAGATCGCTTATGATGGTGTGAAGGTTCCGTATCTGACAAAGTATTATGACAACACCTTTGTCTGCTATTCCTACAGCAAATCCCTGTCCCTTCCCGGTGAGCGCATCGGTTATATAGTTGTGCCCGATGAGATGGAGGAGTCAAAGAAGGCATATGCGGCAGTCTGCGGCGCCGGCCGTGTCCTGGGCTATGTGTGTGCCCCTGCCATGTTCCAGCGTGTGGCGGCAGCCTGCACCGGCATGACGTCTGATATTTCTGTTTATCGGAAAAACCGGGATCTGCTCTACGACGCACTGACTGAAATGGGATATTTCTGTGTTAAGCCTCAGGGAGCATTTTATCTGTTTCCCCGCGCGCTGGAGGCCGATGCGAATGCCTTCTGTGAAAAAGCAAAGCAGTTTGATCTTCTGCTGGTGCCCGGCGATGACTTCGGCTGCCCCGGTCATGTGCGGATCTCCTACTGTGTTCAGACAGAGATGATCGAACGGTCTCTGGGAGCGTTTAAAAAGCTGGCAGAGCTGTATAAATAAAAGAAGAGAAAGACTTCCGGGCACCGTCATCCAGATCCGCCAGTCGCTTTCAGGCAAAGTTACCTCTGACGGATATTGGAAGTATCGGTACCTGGAAATCAAACACAGCAAAAAAGTGAAAGTCAGGAATGTTCCTCATTACCCGGCAGAAGAGGTGGAAGGAGGATTCCTGGCTTTTACAGTTATTGGGATAATCAGATAGTAGGAAATGAAAAAAGCGAACATCCAACTGAATGTTCGCTTCGTGCAGTTGGAGGGACTTGAACCCTCACGAGCGTAATGCTCACATGAACCTGAATCATGCGCGTATGCCAATTCCGCCACAACTGCATATTCTTTTTTGTTAAGAAACAACTCGTTTCTTTTTGCTTGTTCTGTGTTTTTTGTTGACCACCGAACAATCAGTAGTATACTCCGAATCGTCACAAATGTCAACACAATTTTGAAAAAAAGTTAAAAAATTTTTCCTGTAAAAAAATCGTCAGAAACTATTGACAATTATCACGTTCAATGATATTATTATACCTGCGTCAAGCAATTGACGGTTCGCAGTTGTGGCGGAATTGGCATACGCGCTAGACTAAGGATCTAGTGAGCATTGCGCTCGTGCGGGTTCAAGTCCCGCCAACTGCACTGCTAAGGCTCTTCGGAAACGAAGAGCTTTTTTTCGCGAAAGCTACAAGCCATGCCATCAGGAACGTTGTTTGCCCGGCATGCTTGCATGAACCGGGCAAACAACGTTCCTGATGATAGGGCGCCAGCCCGCGAGCGACAGCGCGAAGCGCTGGAGCGTGCATGGCGAAGAAAGCAGACCGGCCGGAAAGGGCGCCAGCCCGCGAGCGACAGCGCGAAGCGCTGGAGCGTGCATGGCGGAGAAAGCAGATGGCCGGAAAAGCCGCCAGTCCGCACGCGAAGCTCTGTCGAAATGGCCCGTAACATTTAGATAACTCTTGGAAAGGAGTCCCCTATGAATGCGATCAAATACTTAAAACAGCTTATGCTTATCATGTCCGTATCGTTTGTCGGTGAGCTCTTGAACCGTCTGCTTCCGTTTCCGGTACCGGGAAGCGTCTACGGTCTGGTCCTGATGCTGATCTGCCTTTTAACCGGTCTGATCCGTCTGGAGCAGGTAGAGGAGACGGCGGATTTTCTGGTGAAGATCATGCCGGTGCTGTTTATCGGTCCCTGTGTCAGTATGATCACCGTGGTTGGCGGACTGGCGGACGCGCTGGTGCCGATCCTGGTGGTTTGTGTGGTCAGTACCATAGTGGTCATGGCAGTGACCGGCTGGGTGGCACAGGCAGTCCTTGGACGAAAAAAGAATAAGGAGAATGATCATGAATAGCTTTCTTCAGAACAACGTGTATTTTGGCTTTTTTCTGGCCATCGGATCTTATCTGATCGGCGTATATTTACAGAAGCGGTTTCCGTATACAATTTTTAATCCATTGCTGGTCAGTACGCTGATCTGTATTGCGGTGCTTTTGCTGTTTCGGATCGACTATGAGGTGTTTGATGCCGGGGCATCACACATCACCTATTTTCTGACACCCTGTACGGTTTGCCTGGCCATTCCCATGTATCGCCAGATCATGGTTCTGAAAAAGAACCTGGCGGCGATTCTGATCAGTATTTTCAGTGGCTGTCTGGCAGCAGCGCTTTCCATTTGGGGATTATGTAAACTGTTTCACCTGAATGCGGAGGTATATCATTCCCTTCAGCCGAAATCAGTGACAACTGCGATTGCCATGGGCGTTTCCGAAGAGCTGGGTGGGATCACGACGCTGACGGTGGCCGCTGTGGTGGTGACCGGACTGTTTGGCGCTGTAGCGGCCAAGAGCCTGCTCCGGATCTTTCGGATCAAACATCCCATTGCCGTAGGGCTTGCCATTGGAAACAGTGCTCATGCACTGGGAACCAGCCGTGCCATGGAAATCGGTGAGCTGGAGGGAGCCATGTCCAGTCTGGCTGTGGTTGTCGCCGGAATCGTAACGGTGTTGCTTGCATCGATTTTTTCCGGACTGATTTCCTAGAGAGCGGTCTGAAGCAGATAAAGGCGGCAGTGAATAACCGGATTGGAAACGAGTATTTTTCTGTCAAAACAAAAAAAGGGTTGAGAAAATCAAAAAGAACGAGTATTATATACATAACGTAACAATAAGGGGAGTAGCCGGCATGAAAATGGATTCCATGGCGTCAGTACGGTCGTAAGACCCGCCGGGAATTGAAATGGCGAGACTTTATTGCAGCTTATTCAGGCTGCAATAAAGTCTCGCTTTCTTTTTCGCGAAAGCTACAAGCCATGCCATCCGAAACATCTGTGCCCGAGCATGCTTGCATGAACCGGGCAAACGATGTTTCGGATGATAGGGCGCCAGCCCGCGAGCGACAGCGCGAAGCGCTGGAGCGTGCAGGGCGGAGAAAGCAGGCGGCCGGAAAGGCCAGCCCGCGAGTGACAGCGTGCAAGGCGAAGCTGTGTGTAACGATTTGGAAAGGAGAATTTTATGGAGTTTTTATGGCAGGGCGTATTATCGATTACCTGGCAGCAGGCGGTCATGTATCTGGTAGGACTGTTATTGATCTGGCTGGCGATCCGGAAAGGGTATGAACCGGCACTTTTACTGCCAATGGGATTTGGTGCGATCCTGGTGAACCTGCCCATGAGCGGCGTGCTGAATCAGATGGTAACAGGGGTCGGAGAAACAAACGGAGTGATCCAGTGGCTCTTTCAGGTGGGCATTGAAGCGTCGGAGGTTATGCCGATCCTGTTGTTTATCGGTATTGGCGCCATGATCGACTTCGGACCACTGCTGGAACAGCCAGTCATGTTTTTTTTCGGAGCAGCGGCGCAGTTCGGAATCTTTGTGGCCTTGTCCCTGGCGTGTCTACTGGGTTTCCCGTTAAAGGATGCGGTTTCCATCGGGATCATCGGAGCAGCAGATGGACCGACCTCGATTCTGGTTTCTCAGATTGTTCATTCTAACTACATTGGTCCCATAGCGGTGGCAGCCTATTCCTATATGGCACTGGTGCCGATCATCCAGCCGTTTGCGATTAAACTGGTGACGACGAAAAAAGAACGGCAGATTGAGATGGAGTATGAACCGGGAAATGTTTCGAAAGCTATGCGGATTGCATTTCCCATTCTGGTAACGTTCATTGTGGGGCTGCTGGCACCGTCGGCAGTGGCGTTGGTTGGATTCCTGATGTTCGGAAATCTGCTGCGGGAATGTGGCGTTCTTGGGACACTGTCAGAGACGGCTCAGACCACATTGACCAATCTGATCACCCTGCTCCTTGGAATCACGATTTCTTACAGCATGCGGGCGGAAGCCTTTGTCAATTGGAAAACACTGATGATTATGGCCATCGGATTGTTCGCGTTTGTGTTTGATACGGTTGGCGGTGTGCTGTTTGCAAAGATTTTAAATCTGTTTCGGAAAAAGAAAATCAATCCGATGATTGGTGCGGCGGGAATCTCAGCGTTTCCCATGTCATCGCGGGTGGTGCAGAAGCTGGCCATGGAGGAAAAGCCCGGAAATGTTCTGATCATGCAGGCGGCAGGAGCAAACGTTTCCGGACAGATTGCTTCCGTTGTGGCAGGCGGAATCATCATCAGTCTGGTAGGGCAGTATTTATAAAAGGAGGACAGTATGAGCAATCTGGATAATTTTATCATCTCTCTGGAACTTATGGGAAAAGGTATGGCCGGGATCTTTGCAGCGATTCTGGTGATCGTGATTCTTGTACAGATCATGGGAAAGGTGGGAAGAAAAACGGAGAAATCTTCAAAGAATAAATCAGGAAAGTAAGATAGGAAGCGGGTAAAAGGAACCGTGTAAAGGGAACCGTGTAAAAGCGCATGCAGGGGTGGCATTTTCCGGAAGAATCGCTTATAATAGGGAACAGCTTGAAAACGCGAATTCAAAGGCAGAGCGGAAAAGGAGTCAAAACCATGAAGAAAGAAATAACCATAAAGGAATTGTATGATCTGGATCATACTCTGGCGGAGGAATATCTGTCGCAGTATACCTATCCCTGGGAGGCGCTGGCAGGACTGGGAGATTTTATCCTGGAGCTGGGAGCGAAGCTTCCAAAGGAAGAATATGAGGAGATCAGAGAGCATGTGTGGGCGGCGAAGTCGGCGAAGATCGCGCCAACAGCTTTTATCAAAGGACCGGCGATCATCGGGAAGAATACGGAGGTGCGCCACTGCGCCTTTATCCGCGGCAATGCGCTGGTAGGGGAGAACGCTGTGGTAGGCAATTCTACGGAGTTAAAGAATGTGATCCTGTTTGATCATGTGCAGGTGCCGCATTATAATTATGTGGGTGATTCGATCCTGGGCTATTATGCCCATATGGGAGCCGGTTCCATTACTTCCAATGTAAAGTCAGATAAGAAGCTGGTGGTAGTAAAAGCCGGAGAGGAACGGATCGAGACAGGGCGGAAAAAGGTCGGAGGTATGCTGGGGGATCATGTGGAGGTCGGCTGCGGAACGGTTATCAATCCCGGCTCTGTGGTGGGGCGAAACACCAGTATCTATCCTCTTTCCATGGTGCGCGGCTGCATCCCGGCCGATTCGGTATATAAAAATCAGGGAGAAATTGTAAAGAAGCAGGATTAAATGAACAGGTGAAATAAAAGGAAGAGGACGAAACCTCTTCCCAATGATAAAGGACAGCCCCACAGAGGAACTGTCCTTTTCAGGCTCAATATTCGTTGGAACCGAATGGATGACCGGTTTTGGAATCCATTCAGTCTCACGACAAATCATGAGTTATGAGGAGCAGAACTGATCGTTATGGAGCAGTTTATGCTCTTTCCCCTTTAAGAGGCCTTCATAGAGGGAGAGAATCATGGGATTCTCGTCACTCTTCTTAATAATGGAAATGTTGTCGGCCTTGTAAAGTCCCTCGGCACGGGCAGCCTTGGTGCGGTCACCGGCAAGACGGGGCTGGCCGCCACCCATGATACAGCCGCGGCGGCAGGCCATGACTTCAATCAGGTGATAACTCTTTTCCCCGCTCTTTACCTGTTCCATAACAGCTTTTGCATTGGCAAGACCGCTGACTACGCAGATATTCAGCTCTGTGTCACCGTAGGGAACGGAGAATTCCTTGATGAAGCCGTCCTTGCGGACACCGCTTTCTGCGATATGATCCAAAGTGGTCTTATTATGGCTGGGAGTCAGACGTCGGAGCACAGCCTCAGTCACGCCGCCGGTCACACCAAAGATCACACCGCCGCCGGAGCCAAAGCCAAACGGAATATCGGAGGCCTCCGATTCCAGATTCGCAAAGTCGATACCGGTGGTGCGGATCATCTGAATAAGCTCGGTGGTGGTGATCACATAGTCGGTATCCTGTTCCCCATCCGTGAAGCTGTTGGGACGCTTGGCTTCCATCTTTTTCGCCGTACAGGGCATAAAGGAGACCATAACGGTGCGCTTGCCCTCACTGTGGGCAGGATCGCGGAAGTATTCTTTTACGACGGCGGACATCATGCCCTGAGGAGAACGACAGGTGGAAATATGATCAGCATACTCAGGGAAGTGATCACCGGCAAATTTTACCCATGCAGGACAACAGGAGGTGAGAAGCGGAAGCTTTTCTCCGGATTCCAGCCGGGACAGAAATTCTGCAGATTCTTCCATGATGGTAAGGTCAGCACTGAAGGAGGTGTCATAGACCTCGTCAAAGCCCATACGGTGAAGAACGTTGACGATTTTTCCCATGACGCTGCGTCCCTTTGCGAGACCGAAGGCGGCGCCGACTGCCACGCGGACCGCAGGAGCAATCTGAGCGACCATACGGACACTGGGGTCAGCCAGAAGATCCCATACCTGATCCTTATTGGTGCGAATGCTGATAGCACCGGTGGGGCAGAAGACGCGGCACTGTCCACAGCTTACGCAGTCGGTGGTGGACAGCTCCCGGTCAAAGGGAGGCATGACCATTGCTTCAGAACCGCGGAAGGCAAAGCCCAGCGCGCCAATGCCCTGAAGCTCGCTGCAGGCGCGGACACAGTTGCCGCAAAGAATACATTTATTGGGATCACGGACGATAGCGGGAGAGCTCAGATCCAGAGGACGCTCCTCCCGGTAATTTTCGTAGCGCACCTGGGTCACATCGAAGCGGTGTGCCAGAGTCTGAAGGTTGCAGTCACCGCTCTTGACACAGGTGGTACAGTCGCGGCAGTGGGCAGCCAGTAAAAGCTCAATGATCAACTTCCGGTATTTTTTCAGCCGGCCGGTATTGGTGTAGATCACCATGCCATCCCTGGGCTCCTCGGAGCAGGAGGCGAACATCCGTCCCCGCTCGTCCTCCACGGTACACAGACGACAGGCACCAAAGGTGGAAAGCTCTGAGTGGTAGCAGAGGGTCGGGATATCGATTCCGGCTTTCCGGATAATGGTTAAGAGATTTTTCTCGTTGGTAAACTCAACTTTTCTTCCGTCAATGGTAATTGTACCCATGCTCAGCCCTCCTATGCTTCAATGTAAATGGCGTCAAATGCACAGTTGTCCTTGCAGGCAGAGCACTTGATACATATTGCCGGGTCGATATGGTAGCATTCCTTGCGGACACCGGTGATGGCACCCACAGGACAGTTTTTGGCGCATTTTCCGCAGCCCTTGCAGTATTCCGGATTGATGACGAACTTCCGCATGGCCTGGCAGACCTTGGCGCGGCATTTATGATCCCTGATATGTTCCACATATTCCTCGCGGAAGGTCGTTAAGGTACTGATGACCGGCAGCGGAGCACTTTTTCCGAGGCCGCACAGAGCCATGGAACGAATCATGTCAGCCAGCTCTTTCAGCCGGTCCAGATCCTCCATCTCGCCCTTGCCGTCTACGATCCGTTCCAGGATCTCCAGCATGCGCTTGGTGCCTTCCCGGCAGGGAACACATTTTCCGCAGGATTCCCGCTGGGTAAAGCTCATGAAGAACCGGGCAACCTCCACCATACAGGTGTTGGTGTCCATGACCACCATGCCGCCGGAACCGACGATGGCGTTGAATTTTTTTACAGAATCGAAGTCCAGAGGTTCATCCAGATGATCCCTGGTTAAACAGCCGCCGGAGGGACCGCCGATCTGAACAGCCTTGAACTCGGCACCGTTCTTCAAGCCGCCGCCGATGTCGAAGATGATCTCACGCAGAGTCGTACCCATGGGAACCTCGATAAGACCGGTATTTTCGATGGAGCCGGTCAAAGAAAAGGTCTTTGTTCCGGGACTTCCCTCGGTTCCGATACTGCGGTACCAGTCAGCACCCTTTAAGATGATGCCAGGTACGTTGGCGAAGGTTTCCACATTGTTTAAAACGGTCGGCTTTTCCCAGAGCCCCTTTTCTACCGTGCGGGGAGGCTTTACACGGGGCATGCCGCGGTTTCCTTCGATGGAAGCAGTCAGTGCCGAGCCCTCACCGCAGACGAATGCACCGGCGCCGCGGTTAATATGTAAATGGAAGGAGAACTCAGTTCCTAAAATGTGATCGCCGAGCAGTCCTGCGTCCTCCAGAAGTGCAATGGCATGGCGCAGTCTGGCAACGGACATGGGATATTCAGCCCGGACATAGATATAGCCATCAGCTGCCTTTACAGCGCGGGCTGCGATGGTCATGCCCTCGATGAGCTTAAAGGGATCTCCCTCCATCACGGAGCCATCCATGAAAGCTCCGGGGTCTCCCTCATCGCCATTGCAGACCACATAGCGAATCGGCTCCGGCTGACGGGCTACCTGTTTCCATTTCTTTCCGGCCGGGAAGCCGCCGCCTCCTCGTCCGCGGAGTCCGGAGCGGTCGATCTCATCGACAACCTCATCACTGGTCATTTCGAACAGAACCTTTTCCAGAGCCCTGAAGCCGCCGACTGCCAGGTATTCATCCAGAGATTCGGCATCCAGCTTTCCGCAGTTTTCAAGAACCAGTCTGGTCTGCTTTGCCATGAAGGGAATGTCCTCGGGATGGCGGTAGTGGATCTCTTTTTTTGTATAGAGCAGGTGTTCCACGACCTCGCCCTTCAGTACAGTCTGCTCAAAAATTTCGTAGCAGTCCTCAGGCTGTACCTTCACGTACTGGATTGTTTCGTCTCCGCGCTGGATCCGAACCAGGGGCCCCAGTTCACAGAAGCCCTGACAGCCGGTTCTCTTTACGCCAACGCTCGTTTCGTCCTGGTCATGAGGTGCAAATTCCAGGGTTACGCCATCCGTGTCACGGGCGAGATCAGCGAAAATATCATGGATTTTTGCGGAACCGGTGGCGATACAGCCGGTGCCGGAACAGACAAGAATCCGGCAGTCCTGGAACGAAATGGTCTGTTTCGCAGCTTCCCGGATCTGAGTTAATTCATCTCTGTTTTTAATCATCAGCCTTTCCCCCTCAGTTCATGAATGATTTCCAGTGCCTTTTCCGGTGTCATGGATGGGTGTACCTCCTCGCCGACCATCATGGTCGGTGCGAGTCCGCAGGCGCCGAGACAGGATACCGTCTCTACGGTGAACATCATATCGTCCGTGGTATGTTTCTTCTTGTTGAGTCCCAGTTCTTTGAAAAGTGCTTCCAGGACCGGAGTGGATTTGCGGACATGACAGGCGGTGCCGTCGCATACCTTAATGACATATTTTCCCTTGGCTTCAAAGGAGAAGTTTTCATAAAAGGTTGCTACACTGTAAGCCTTTGTTTCGGTGACGCCGATTTGCTTCGCGACATAGGTTAACAGCTCACCGGGCAGATAACGATACTCCGCCTGGATGTCCTGCATGATCGGAATGAGAGAAGCAGCCTTTCGACCGTAATGGTCGATGATCTCATCGGCTTTCCGGTAATACGTCTGATCGAGCATGGTTTGACCTCCTGTTAAATTTTTGGCTATCTCGTATAAAATTATACTTTTGCAAAAATCTTACCATGTTTTATAAAAAATAAATACAGTGAAAAACAACAAAAATACCGAACTGTTTTTGGCAAATCAATCAGTTCGGCCTTGAAATTCAGAAAAGTTCACTTTTTTGAAAATGTCGATTGTTTTTAATGACTTCCCTGAAAATATTGTTCATATTTTAACAAAATAATTCTATTATCTGATAATTTATTCACGAACCGGAATCCTTATGGGAGGTCGGGGCTTTTCCGTCGGAGACAGGGGCTTCCTGGGGAGATGCAGGTTCCTTCGGTGTTGTCTGATTGGTTTTCCGGAGCCGTTTTTTTTCATCGGCGCTGTCTGTCAGGAGCTTGTTGAGAACTGCGCCCAGCAGGACGATGTTCATGCAGATATACAGCCAGAGCATTAAGAGGATTAAAGCGGTCAGACTGCCGTAAATATAAGAAAAGTTTGCCACATGGTCAATGTAGAGCGAATACACATAGGAAAAGATCATCCAGCCGAAGGTAGTAAAGGCTGCTCCGGGGATCTGCCGCCAGAAGGAAAGCCTGGTGTTTGGCAGGATCGTGTAGATAAATACAAAGAACAGCATGAACAGAGCAACGGAAAAACCGGCACGGAAAAAAATGATCACTGCGGAAAACTGAGCCAGATGGGGAAGCCAGGATTCCAGAAGAAGCTGAAGGCGGTTGCCGAACAGCAGGACACCGATGGCGAAGATCAGGACAAATACAAAGCCAACGGTGTAAACGATGGACAGCAGGCGCTGGACCACCACGTTTCTTGTTTCCTTAATATGAGCAATGTTGTTGAGGCCCTGCTGGAGCGAGTAGATGGCTTTGGATGCAGACCAGAGGACCGTAACCGTGGAAATCGAAACGATGGTTCCTGCAGAGTTGGTGTAAACGTCGTTGATCAGGCTTAAAACCAGATTCTGAAGCTCCGAAGAGTTTGGAAGAACTGCCAGGATCGTGCTGGTCATGGTTTCCCTGGAAAAGGGGATCAGAAACTGGATCAGCGGAATCACCAGCATGATAATGGGGAGCGCGGAAATGACAATAAAAAAAGAAACCTGCGCTGCATAGACCGTAAGCTTATCCTCAAAGATATTGTTTATGATTTTTCCCAAAAAGATCCGAAATCGTTTCATTTGACACCTCGTCTGCCGCTGTCCGGCGGTTTCATCCATGAAATCATAGCATGAAGCAGATGAAATTTCAAGCGGAAAGCCGGGCACGGAGCAAAGAATCCCTTGACAAGAAGAAAGATTATGTTAAAATATGTCATAGGTTTATACAAAAAAGGCGATGAACGTGTTATTAGATGCAGCGCTTTCTGTCAGAGAGAGGAGGCCACCGGCTGAAAGCCCCCTTGAGTTCAGGCGTGCATTGAAATTCCCACGGGAGCCGTATCTCCCAACAGAACCCGCAGGTGAAGACCGGTAAAACCGGCCGGCGAAACGGAGTGATCAGTAAGAGATAACGTAAGCCGCGCGTTAGACGGAGTATGAGAGCCTGTGAAAACAGGAATCAGGGTGGTACCGCGAGAACATCGTCCCTTTGCCGAAAGGCAGAGGGATTTTTTATTTCATAGGAAAGTTCTTTCTATGAAATAAAAAAATTCCACGGGAATTTGCGTCCGGTGAAATACAATGGTTTCATAGGACTTTATGAAGAAAAGGAGAGCGTTATGAAAGAAAAGCTGGAGAAGATCAGACAGGCCGCGCTGGAGCGGATCGCTGATTCCGATGCGCTGGAGACCTTAAATGAGATCAAGGTTGCTTATCTCGGCAAAAAGGGAGAATTGACCAGTGTATTAAAGAGCATGAAGGATGTTGCACCGGAGGATCGTCCTAAGGTCGGTCAGATGGTCAATGAGACCCGTGCCGCCATCGAGGAAAAGATGGAGGAGGCAAGAGCCAAGCTTGCCAAGCATGCAAGAGAAGAAAAGTTAAAGAGAGAGGTCATTGATGTGACTCTTCCCGCAAAGAAGAATCATGTGGGACATAAGCATCCCAACACGGTTGCTTTGGATGAGGTAGAGCGGATCTTCGTCGGCATGGGCTATGAGGTAGTGGAAGGTCCTGAAGTGGAATACGATTATTACAATTTTGAAGCACTGAATATACCGAAGGGGCATCCGGCAAGAGATGAGCAGGATACGTTCTATATTAATGACAGGATCCTGCTCCGCAGTCAGACCTCTCCGGTACAGGTCCGTACCATGGAGACCAGAGAGCTTCCTATTCGGATCATTGCTCCCGGCCGTGTGTTCCGTTCCGATGAGGTGGATGCGACCCATTCGCCTTCCTTCCATCAGATCGAGGGCCTGGTTGTCGATAAGAACATCACCTTTGCAGACCTGAAGGGAACACTGGCGGAGTTTGCCAGGGAGCTGTTCGGCGAGGATACAAAGGTAAAATTCCGTCCTCATCATTTCCCGTTCACAGAGCCCAGTGCCGAGGTGGATGTGACCTGCTTTAAGTGTCATGGAAAGGGCTGCCGGTTCTGCAAGGGCAGCGGCTGGATCGAGATCCTCGGCTGTGGTATGGTACATCCCAATGTGCTTCGGATGTGCAACATCGATCCTGAAGAGTATTCCGGCTTTGCGTTCGGCGTCGGACTGGAGCGTATTGCCCTGCTGAAATATGAAATCGATGACATGCGTCTGTTATATGAAAACGATATCCGTTTCCTGAAGCAGTTCTAAGAGAAAGAGAGGAAGTTATGAATACAGCGTTATCCTGGATCAAAGCATACGTTCCTGACCTTGAAGTAACGGCTCAGGAATATACCGATGCCATGACTCTGACCGGAACAAAGGTCGAGGGCTTTGAGCGTCTTGATAAAAATCTGGAGAAGATCGTGGTCGGCCAGATCGTTTCCATTGAAAAGCATCCCGATGCCGACAAACTGATCATCTGCCAGGTGAATATCGGTGAAAGGATGATCCAGATCGTTACCGGTGCTCCCAATGTGAAGGAAGGGGACAAGGTTCCCGTGGTTCTGGACGGCGGAAAGGTAGCAGGCGGCCATGACGGCGGTGCGCTCCCTGAGGACGGGATCAAGATCAAAAAGGGAAAATTAAGAGGCGTGGAATCTGACGGTATGATGTGCTCCATCGAGGAGCTTGGTTCCTCTAAGGATATGTATCCCGATGCACCGGAGTACGGTATTTATATTATGAAGGAAGATACTCCCGTGGGAGCAGATGCCGTTGAGATCCTCGGTCTTCATGATGTGGTATTTGAATATGAAATTACCTCCAACCGGGTAGACTGCTACAGCATCCTCGGAATCGCCAGAGAGGCAGCAGCAACCTTCGGAAAGAAGTTTGTTCCGCCGGTTCCCGAAGTAAAGGGCAATGAGGAAGATGTTCATGATTATGCTTCCGTGGAGGTAGCTGACACCGATCTCTGCCCCCGTTACTGCGGTCGTGTGGTAAAGAATATCAAGATCGGACCGTCTCCGGAGTGGATGCAGCGCCGTCTGGCAGCCAGCGGAATCCGTCCCATCAACAACCTTGTGGATATTACCAACTACGTTATGGAAGAGTACGGCCAGCCCATGCATGCCTTTGACCTGGACACCATTGCCGGTCATAAGATCATTGTGAAGCGTGCCAAGGACGGCGACCAGTTCCAGACTCTGGACGGCCAGATGAGAACCCTGGACAAGGACATTCTCATGATCAACGATGCCGAGAAGGAAGTCGGCATTGCCGGTATCATGGGCGGTGAAAATTCCAAGATCACCGAGAATGTCAAGACGGTCCTGTTTGAGAGCGCCTGCTTCGATGGAACGAATATCCGCCTTTCTGCCAAGCGTCTCGGCCTTCGTACCGATGCATCCGGAAAGTATGAAAAAGGACTGGATCCCAACAACGCAGAAGCTGCCATCAACCGTGCCTGCCAGCTCATCGAGGAGCTTGGCTGCGGCGAGGTAGTCGGCGGTATGATCGACGTATGCACAAAGAAGTCGGAGCCGAGGAGGATTCCGTTTAATCCGGATAAGATCAACAGGCTTCTTGGAACCAGTGTGTCCAGAGAAGATATGGTTTCTTATTTTAAACCGCTGGAAGTAGAGGTGGACGGTGATACGGTAATCGCACCGACCTTCCGACAGGATCTTGTATGTGAAGCTGATATTGCCGAAGAGGTAGCAAGGTTCTTTGGCTATGCGAACATTCCGACAACCCTGCCCTCTGGTGAGGCGACCACCGGAAAGCTTTCCTTTAAGCTTCGTGTGGAGCAGGCCGTCCGCGAGGTAGCAGAGTTTTGCGGTTATTCCCAGGGCATGACCTATTCCTTCGAAAGCCCCAAGGTGTTTGACAAGCTCTGTCTGCCGGCAGATTCTCCGCTGCGCCGGACCGTTACCATCATGAATCCGCTGGGCGAGGACTTCAGCATCATGAGAACGATTTCTCTTAATGGTATGCTGACGTCTCTGGCAACGAACTATAACCGAAGAAACAAGAATGTGAAGCTTTATGAGCTGGGCAACATCTATCTGCCCAAGGCTCTGCCTTTAACCGAGCTTCCCGACGAGCGCATGCAGATGACGCTTGGCTTCTACGGAGACGGTGATTTCTTCACCTTAAAGGGGGTTATCGAGGAAATCTTCGACCGCCTTGGCATGACGGAGAAGATCACCTATGATCCCAAGGCAGGAAAGCCCTTCCTGCATCCGGGCCGCCAGGCAGCGATCCATTACGCCGGACGGTGCATGGGGTATCTGGGCGAGGTTCATCCCGATGTGCTGGATAACTACAATATCGGTGATCGGGCCTATGTGGCCGTTCTTGATATGCCGGAGGTGACGGCATGCGCAAGCTTCGAACGCAAGTACACCGGAATCGCCAAGTTCCCGGCTGTAACCCGTGACATCAGTATGGTTATGGACAAGAGCATCCTGGTGGGCCAGGTCGAAGAGATCATCGAGAAGCGTGGCGGAAAGCTTTTGGAGTCCTATCATTTGTTTGACCTTTACGAAGGCTCCCAGATCGCGGAGGGCTGCAAGTCTGTAGCCTATTCCATCACATTCCGTGCGGCTGACCGTACCCTGGAAGACAAGGATGTAAGCGCCATCATGGAGAAGATCTTAAAGGATCTGAAGGAAATGGGAATCGAGCTTCGTGCGTAAAATCAGAATATATGAGGCGTCCGCAGAGTAATCTGCGGACGTTTTTCTTATGGGGCAAGGCCCTGTTTTCGTTTCATAGGAAAGTATGTCCCATGAAAAAATTTTTTATGGGAAATTTTTGTCTGCATATTCTGGACTCCTTTTTTTCACACTAATCAAAAAGGAGGATCGGATCATGGAGCGATATTTGAAGATCATCGGAGTACATGGAAGGGAAATTTTAGATTCCAGAGGAAATCCCACAGTGGAAGCGGAGGTGACAGTGGAGGGCGGAGTCATGGGGCGGGCTTCCGTTCCTTCCGGAGCGTCCACCGGCTCCTTTGAGGCGAAGGAGCTGCGGGATGGCGGAACACGGTTCGGAGGGCTTGGCGTCCGCCAGGCCGTAACCCATGTCAATACGGTGCTGGCTCATGCCGTTTTAGGGAAGAATGCAGCCAACCAGACGGAGATCGACCGCTGCCTGATCGAAGCTGACGGGACAGAGAATAAAAGCCGCCTGGGGGCCAATGCCATTCTCGGAGTCTCCATGGCAGCGGCCAGGGCAGCCGCTCAGGCGCTGGGGCTTCCGTTGTATGCGTATCTTGGCGGAATCCACGGAGAGCGGCTGCCGGTGCCCATGATGAATGTTTTAAACGGCGGGCGTCATGCCGACAACACCATCGATTTCCAGGAATTTATGATCATGCCGGTGGGAGCAGAATCCTTTTCCGAGGCGCTGGAGGCCTGTGCGCGGGTTTATCATAGCTTAAAGAAGCTTTTGAAGGAGCGGGGGCTGTCCACTGCTGTCGGTGACGAGGGCGGCTTTGCGCCGGATCTGCCGGATACAGAGGCAGTGCTGGGGCTTCTTTTAGAGGCCATGGAAGCATGCGGCCAGCGTCCCGGTATCGACATGTCCATCGCCATGGATGCGGCGGCCAGTGAGCTTTATGATGAGGAGCGGGATGCTTATTATTTCCCCGGAGAAAGTCGGATGCGGGGCCATGAGGTATGGCGGGTGAGGGACGAGATGATCGCGTATTATGAGGAGCTGACAGCACGGTTTCCCATTGTATCGCTGGAGGACGGTCTCACGGAGGAGGACTGGTGCGGCTGGAAGCTTCTCACAAAATATCTGGGAAACCGGATCCAGCTGGTGGGTGACGATCTGTTTGTCACCAATACGGAGCGGCTCCGCCGCGGGATCGATCAGCGGATTGCCAATGCAATCCTGATCAAGGTCAATCAGATCGGGACGCTGAGCGAGGCCTTTGCGGCGATCCAGATGGCTCAGAATGCCGGCTACCGGGCGGTGATCTCTCATCGGTCCGGAGAGACCGAGGATACCATGATTGCTGATCTGGCAGCTGCCTCCGGCGCCGGTCAGATCAAGACCGGAGCTCCCTGCCGAACCGACCGCACTGCCAAATACAACCAGCTTTTGCGGATCGAAGAGCAGCTGGGAGGAAGGGGAAGATTTGAAAATCCTTTTTCCGGGTATTGAGCTGCTGGCAAAGAAAAAAGCACTAAAATCAGTGCGAACTGCGATAAAAAGCACCGAAATTAGTGTTGAACTGCGATAAAAAGCACCGAAATCCGTGCGAACTGCTTGCCAAGAAAAGTCTTTTATGGTAAGATAATTGTGTTTGTACTGTAGGAGGTGTGGAAATGACAGTTCTTAAAGTGATTTTAACGGTAATCTTCCTGATTATATGTGTGGCTATGGTTGTGATCGTGCTGATGCAGGAGGGCGATCAGTCTGGCCTTACCGGTTCCATCAGCGGTGGTTCCGGAACATTCTGGGAGAAAAACAAGGGACGTTCGGCAGAGGGAAAGCTGGAAAAGCTCACCAAGTATGCGGCGGTTCTTTTCTTTGTACTTGCCCTTGTTCTGAATATTCTCTAATCAGAAATTGTGAACAGAAAAAACAGGACCCGATTACCGGCCAAGGCACAGATGATAACCTGGCGGTGAACGGGTCCTATTTTATGGAGAAATATGGAAGAAAAAAAAGTTTTGGAAGAACAGAAGAAACGGCTTCTGGAGCTGTTTCATCATAAAGATTATGTGCCCATGAAGGTGAAGGAACTGGCGATCCTTCTGGGGGTGCCGAGAGAGGAGCGCCCGGCGCTCCAGGCAGTGCTGGATGC
Organism: Candidatus Paralachnospira sp. LCP21S3_A2; assembly: GCF_052118925.1. Taxonomy (NCBI): domain Bacteria; kingdom Bacillati; phylum Bacillota; class Clostridia; genus Candidatus Paralachnospira; species Candidatus Paralachnospira sp. LCP21S3_A2. The sequence goes on along the minus strand of NZ_JBQKGG010000008.1, from coordinate 54,703 downwards.
ACTGCTGTCCGAGGGAAAGATCGGAATATCCAAGAGGGGAAAGTATGCACTGGCGGAAAACTTTCTGATCACGGGAACCTTTCTTGGAAATAAAAAGGGCTTTGGATTTGTGACAAGAGAAACGGAGCCGGGAAAAGAAAAGCAGCAGGATTTATTTATTCCGGAGACCGAAACGGGAACCGCCATGGACGGCGATACCGTCCAGGCAGCGCTGCTTTACGGACATTCCTATGGGCGCCGGAAAAATCCCGAGGGCCGTGTGGTTCGGGTACTGGAACGTGCCCATAAACAGATCGTTGCTACCTATGAAAAATGTAAGAATTTCGGCTTTGCTGTGCCGGTAAATCTGAAGCTGGGGAACGATGTGTTTATCCCGGAGGAGGCTTCCATGGAAGCGGACAACGGGGAACGGGTTCTGGTAGAAATCCTGGATTATGGAAATGCCAGAAAGAATCCCGAGGGCCGCGTGGTGGAGATCCTGGGACCGGCGAATGCCCCGGGCGTGGATATTTTATCAGTGGCAAAGGCTTACGGCTTTGAAAGTGAGTTTCCGGCGCAGGTCATGGAGGAGGTAAGAAAAATCCCCACGGAGGTGCTTCCGGAGGAGCGGGAGGGCCGCATGGATTTTCGGGATCTCCAGACGGTAACCATAGACGGAGAGGATGCGAAGGATCTGGATGATGCCATTACCCTTTCGGAAAAGAACGGTGTGTACCGCCTCGGCGTACATATCGCGGATGTGTCCCATTATGTGAAGGAGGGAACGGCGCTGGATAAGGAGGCATTGAGCCGCGGAACCAGCGTGTATCTGGTGGATCGGGTGATCCCCATGCTGCCGAAGGAGCTGTCCAACGGGATCTGTTCGTTGAATGCCGGTGCAGACAGGCTGGCCTTCAGCTGTATCATGGAAATTGATCAGAAGGGGCGTGTTCTGGGCCATGAAATCGGAAAGTCTGTGATCCGGGTGGATCGGCGCATGACCTATACGGCAGTTAATGCGGTGATTTCCGGTGATGAAACGGCAGAGAAAGAGCATGAGGAGTTTGTGCCGCTGTTTCTTCGGATGAAGAAATTGTCGGATATTCTGCGGGAAAAGCGCCGGAAGCGCGGCTCCATCGATTTTGATTTTCCGGAGAGCAGGATCCTTCTGGATGAGAAAGGACGGCCGGTGGAGATCAAGGCTTATGAGCGCAATGCGGCAACCATGCTTATCGAGGATTTCATGCTGCTGGCCAATGAAACGGTGGCGGAGGATTATTACTGGCAGGGACAGCCCTTTGTCTATCGGACCCATGAAAATCCCGATCCCGATAAGATTCGGGAGCTGGGGCTTTTGATCAGCAATTTCGGGTATCATCTCCGGACAAATCAGGAAGAAATCCATCCGGGAGAGCTTCAGAAGCTGCTGGCAAAGATCCAGGATGCACCGGAGGAGGATCTCATCAGCCGTTTGACGCTGCGCTCCATGAAACGTGCCCGATATCAGACAGACTGTATCGGACATTTCGGGCTGGCAGCCAAGTATTACTGCCATTTCACCTCGCCCATCCGCCGTTATCCGGATCTGCAGATCCACCGGATCATGAGCGATGCCCTGAGCGGCCATATGGATCAGAGGCGGCAGGAGCATTATGAAGACTGCCTTCCGGCTGTCTGTGTCCAGTGCTCCAACAAGGAACGGCAGGCAGACGATGCCGAGCGGGAAGTGGAGAAGATGAAAAAATGCCAGTACATGGCTCATCGGATCGGTGAGGTTTATGACGGCGTGATCTCCGGCGTGACCGGCTGGGGAATGTATGTAGAGCTTCCAAATACAGTGGAGGGAATGATCGCTCTGGCAGCCATGGACAGCGATTACTATGAGTTTGATGAAAAACAGTACCGCCTTGTGGGCGTCGGAACGGGAAAGATTTATAAGCTGGGCCAGAAGATCCGTGTCCGCGTCATGGCAGTTGACCGGGTGGGCAGTACCATTGATTTTATGCCGGAGGAGGATTCGTAATGGCAAAAGAAAGTTATAAGCTGGTGGCTAATAATAAGAAGGCATACCATGATTACTTCATTGACGACACCTATGAGACCGGGATCGCCCTGGCAGGAACAGAGGTGAAATCAATCCGCATGGGGAAATGCAGTATCAAAGAGTCCTTTGTGAAGATCGAAAAGGGAGAGGTTTACATCTACGGTATGCACATCAGTCCTTATGAAAAAGGAAACATCTTCAACAAGGATCCCCTCCGGGTTCGGAAGCTTCTGCTCCATGGATATGAGATCAATAAGCTCATCGGAAAGATCCAGCAAAAGGGCTGCACACTTGTACCGTTAAAGGTCTATTTTAAAGGAAGCCTTGTAAAAGTCGAAATCGGTCTGGCACGCGGAAAAAAACTTTATGACAAACGCGCCGACATCGCCAAAAAAGATCAGAAACGCGAAGCCGAAAAAGAATTTAAAATCAGAAACTTGGGATAAGCACTGAGCCGTGCAAAAAGATCGGTCAATGCCGAAGAAAGCTTGCTTTCGAAAGGCAGATGACCGATCTTTTTATAGGGCGAACGCCCGCATCCAGAAAAAACAAAGTTTTTTCTGGATGGGAACGGCGAAGGATGTACCGTCGAGCAGAGCCGTGGAGGGCGAACGCCGGAAGCAACGGCGAAGAAAGCAGAGCCGTGCAGGCGAAGGCTTACACCACACACACAATTTCCATGAGGTGCTGTGACAGGATTTTATTTCCGATATTCCGAAGCAGCTTTTTCTGCCACATGGAGGCGATGAAGGTCTACATCAGTGGGCAGAGTGCAGTCGGCACCGAGGATCCAGCGTTTATCGCCGAAGGTATCCATGATCTCATGAACGGCGGCGATGATTTCCTCATCGGTTCCGTCCACCAGCACACCGTCACGGTCATCGAGACCGCCTAAGTATACCTTGTCTTCACCAAAGATCTTCCGGCCTTCGATCAGGCTGGGATTGTCGGAGAATACGCCCCAGTTGTAAACCGGAACATCGTATGCCTTGTAGCGGTTCAGGTTCAGATGATCCTTGCACATATGGAGCACGTTGCAGGGCGCATCCTTGGCGGCCTCCAGAATCTGAAGCTCGTAAGGCTTTACAAAGGTCTCGAATTCCTCATCGGTGAGCAGGAAATCTTCTCCTCCGAGAGCAGCATAGTAAACGCCGTCACAGCCGGCAGCCAGACATTCCTTGGAAAGGGTTGTCAGATAGTCAGCCAGAATGCCGAATACATGCTTCATGCCTTCCGGATTTTCACGGAGATATTCCACCAGGATCGCACGGTTTTCTTCAAAATTCTTTTCCACACCTACCAGTGCATGGAATGCGGAAGCGATGATCCCGTGAACGGTGATCAGCATAACAGCTTCTCCGTTCATTTTGCTGCAGATGTTCTTTACAAGCTCCACTTCACGGGTGATGATCGGATCATCATGGGAGATGGGCTTCATCTTATTGAGATCAGCGGCACAGTTGATCTCGGTCTGTCTCGGAACCGTATTTTCATTCATGATCTTGCACAGAGAGGTTCCGCTTTCCCGGAAAAATTTCAGGTGGGTATCAACGGCAGCCTGGCCATATTCATTTCCGGCAGGAAAGTGAAGCCAGAAGCCGCAGGGCATTTCATCGGGGCGCTCGCCGTTCAGAACCGCAAGTACCTGTTCTTTCTTTGTCATAGTGAGACTCCTTTCATCGGTCAGCAGGATTTGAAGAGATCCCGCCACTAATATGATTAGTTATAGTTTGATTATATACAGAAGCACCGGGAAAATCAACCAGATTTTATAAGGCAGCGGCCGGTAAAATTTATCTTGCCCGTTGCCAAAACAGGAGCAATTTGTTATAATACCCGGAAGAACACAGGATTTTCAGTGCCGTATGGCGGGAGACATACGGGTAAAAGGGAACCGGGTGGGAAGCCCGGACGGTCCGGCCACTGTAATCAGGGAGTGAACCTGCAGGATGTCATTGTATGGAGGAAAGTCCATATGAGAAGGCGCGGGGAAACGAAGATCTGTAAGTCAGGAAACCTGCTGAAAAGGTTGGTGAATTGCTTCCGAAGAAAGCACAGGGTTCATCGAATAAAGCTGCGAATTTTATTCAGATTCACCGACGGGTACACGGCCGCTTCCTGGGGCCGATATTTTTGTGCAATGACACAGACAGGAGGAATTATGAAACGTAGAGGCATGAGTATTCTGGCTCTGCTGCTGTCCTGCTCTATGGCGCTTTCTCCGGTTTCCTATGTAAGGGCATCGTCATCGTCGGTTTTGGAAGAATCTGAAACGGCAGCCGAGGAAGAGACAATACCGGAGGAAACAAAAGCACCGGAGCAGAAACCGGAGGAAGAAACCGGGACAGAACCGGAAACGAAAGAATCTGAGACTGTGGAAACGGTTCCGGAAACAGAGTCTTCCGTGGAGACAGAAGCCGGAGAAACAGACCCAGAAGAAACCAAAACGGAAACAGATGCAGAGACGGAGACCGCAGAAGAACCGACGGAGGCAGAAGCGGAAACGGTGCAGCCGACAGCATCTGTACGAAAAGAAGAAGTAAAGAAGATACAGAAAACTGCAGCTGATGCAGCGGAGACCATTGAGGAGATCGCACTTTTCGCAGCAAGGGAGACAGGACTTGCAGTGGCACCGACTATGGCGATTACCGGTGTTAATGTGCTGAAAAGTAATCCTGAGTCCGAGGACGGATACAGCGAATACGGGATGTTTCCGATCACAGATGCGGTCTGCACGGTAAAAGGAGATCAGATTGAGATCACCTTTCATACAGGCAGAAAAAAAGTTTTCGATGGAATCTATCTTGGTTTAAAGAGTGATGAAGGGAAGACCGTACAGTACAGCGGAAGCGGAAGTCCCGTGACGTTTACAATCCAGGTACCGTTATCAAAGAAAAATACCTGGATTCCCGTTACCCTGTATCGTTCAGATAAGGGAACCTGGAATGATAATGAGCTCTGGCTCAGCATTCCGGATGTAACAACTTTGACAAAGCAGCCGGAGGCAGCATCGAAGAAGAGCGGAGAAACAGTTTCGCTTTCCGTGGCAGCTGCCGGAACGGCCTCTTACCAGTGGCAGAAGAGCAGCGACAACGGTGCGACCTGGACAGACTGTCAGGGAGCCAATGTGGCAGTTTATGAATTTACCATGAGTGCTGAGACGGCCGGTCTGTACCGCTGCAAGGTAACAGCTGAGGGAAAGATCGGAACCGTTTCCGAGAACGTACAGGTAAGCGTGGCAAGCGAACAGGAGGGATATGTTTCCGATGATGGAGTATCCGCTGTTTATGCGAGTGATGATACCAAGAAGCCCGGACAGGTCTATTCGATGTTTAAAATCGGTGCATCAAGGGTTACGGTAAAGGGAGACCGTCTGGAGGTAAGTATTTGGGTGAAGCCTGCCAGCAGTGGAAAATTCTCCTATGATGCAATTTATATCGGAGACCGGAATGATGAAACGAAGGAGCCGGTCGTTCTTGGGGCAGAGGATCCGACTATGAGCGACAAGCTTCAGAAGTTTACCTTTACGGTACCTGTTTCCATGGCAGGAGGAGAAGTCCACTTTGTCCCGAGAAGTGCTTCCAAGGGAACCTGGAGTGTTACAAGTTCGCTGGCGTTTAAGCTTCCGAAGCTTTCCGATTTCAAGAAGCCTTCGGTGATCAATATTACGACTCAGCCCAAGGATGTAACCGTTAAGGCAGGAAAGCCTGTAACACTTTCGGTTGAGGCAGCAGGAGAAGCGGGCGTGACCCTGTCCTATCAGTGGCAGAAGAACAATGGAACCGAATGGGTAAACTGTGACGGAGACGGTGCACAGACCGCTTCTTATGGATTTACTATGAGCGAGGCGATGGCAGGAAGCTATCGCTGCCGGATCACAGACAGCACCGGAACAACGGTGACTACCAATTCTGTCAGTGCGGTGATCGCGACGGCACCGGCCGTGACCGGAACAGCTGTCTGCGTAGTAAAGAACAGCGGCGCGGTGTTCACAATGTTTAAAATCGCTGATTCCAGGGTTGTAGAGGATGGCGATGAGCTGGAAATCACCATTACCACAAAAAATACATCGTTTGATGAGCTGTATCTCGGGGAAAATGATGAGGAAAATAAGACTCCGGTGATCCGGGGAACAGAACTGACGGATGGTGGATGGAGCTTCACATTCCGCGTACCGAAGAGCCAGAAGGGTGCGGTTCTGCCTGTAGCTCTCCATAAAGTGAAGGACGGAAGCTGGTACACAAACCAGGATCTCTGGATCTATATTCCTGATGAGGGAATTGAAACCATTCCCACCGCAGAAAATGAGATCAGACTGACAGAGGGCGGAACAGGAACTGCCTCCAAGAAGCTGAATATCCAGAGCTCCAAGGCAGTATTAAAGGGTGATTCCGTGATCGTAACCCTGAATGTGACCGGAAAAGAGTATGACCGTCTCTACCTCGGGGTCCAGGCGGATTCCAATAAAACACCGGTGATCAGTGGAAGCTATTCGGCGGAAACCGGTCTGACAACCTTTACCTTTACGGTTCCGGCAGAAAAGCAGGGCATGAATATTCCGGTGACACCGGGAACCGCAAACAGCTGGTTTACGTATGCGAGAGACTTGTTTATCAGCATTCCCAACCTGGCCGGAAATGCCAATACTTCTGCAGACGGTATTTATGATCTTTACGGATCGGCTTATCCGGCAAGCAATACCTACAGCCTGAATTTTGAGCGGGAGAGCAGTCTTACCATCAAGGGCGATACCGCGACGGTGACCATGGTTACCCAGGCAGGAAATTATGACAAGCTGTATATCGGCGAAGTGTTCGATCCGGATTCGGAAAAGAATGCGAAAGCGGCAGAAGCCGTGGATCGTTCTGATATTGCCAGCGGATATAAGAGCTTTACCTTTACGATTCCCACCGCAGATCTCGGAAAGGATCTGAATTACGTGGTGCATCTGTCCAAGAGCGGTACCTGGGCAGTCAAGGCAGGAACGCTTCATATTAACGGAATCCTGCCGAAGACAGGGGACCTTCCGGATCCGGTTGATCCCAATCCGGTCGATCCGAATCCCGGCGTGAATGTTCCGGCAGACGGCATCTACACCATGGATGTTACCTCCAGCGCCGCCATGTTCCGCGTGGTGAACTGTGTGCTGACCGTTAAAGATGGAAAGATGAGCGCGGTTCTGACCTTAAGCGGAACCGGATACGGTTATTTGTATATGGGAACCAAGGAGGAGGCAGCCGCTGCGGCAGCATCCAGGTGGATTCCATTTGTGACGGATGCCGATGGAAAATATACCTATACCGTACCGGTGGAAGCACTGGACAAGGGAATTTCCGTGGCTGCATATTCGACAAAAAATAAAATCTGGTATGACCGGATCCTGACCTTTAACTCCGATACCCTGAAGAAGATCGGTGATGTGGATAATACAAAGCCTGCGGATCCTTCGAATCCGACAAAGCCGTCCGAGCCCGGAAACAACGGAACTGATAACGGAAACAATACGATTCCGGACAATGACGGCAAGGAAGATCATGAATCCAAGTATGAATCCGATACCAGCGGTTCTACAGCTAAGGTGGACAGCGCGACCGGACTGGCGGACGGCGTATATAAACCCGACAAGTTTTCCTGGTCTGGCGGAACCGGAAAGGTTCGGATCTCCTGCAACAAGATTACCGTGAAGAACGGTCAGGCTTATGCGACACTGGTATTCAGCAGCAGCTCCTATCAGTATGTAAAGGCAAGCGGAAACACCTATTACACCACAAAGAGCGGCGGATCGGCAATGGTTACGATTCCCATTGCATTAAATAAGAATAACAAGATTATCGGCATGACCACGAAGATGAGCGCGGCCCATGAGATCGAATACAGCATCTTCGTATATCTGGCTGTGGACGGAGCACAGTCCATCGGGGAGAACAGCAACAAGAAGCTGGATGAGGAAGCACCGGAGATCATTGGTCTGGAGTATCAGTCCGAGACCAAGCTGGATTATGCCGAGTATTTTAAGATTTATCATTATGATCAGGGGATTGTGCTTCTGGAGATCGATACCACAAAGGATACGGCAAGAGATCCGGAAAAACAGGAGTCTGAGGAGTCCGAGAGCACGGCAGATAACAAGGCAGATCAGACGGAAAGCAAGAAGACAGATGCTGCCGAAGAAACAGAAGATTTCTCCGGACAGGCGGCTGACAGCGATATCGTGGACGGTGAGGAGCTGGTTCCCAGCGAGGCAGAAAAGGCCGCAGAGCTCTATAAGGGCAATGTGGTAAAATATCTGCTGATCCCGGCCGGCGTGGAGGTTCCTGTTGGTCTGGAGGACGACATGATCCTGGTTCAGATGCCTGAGAAGGACGAGGATGCAGACGGGACCTCTGATACAAAGAAGGACGATACAAAGAATAAGGAATCTGCTTCTGAGAAGAAGAGCGATGAAGAAGAATGGATCACAGAGCGGAAGGCCTATGTGGCTGACGAAACACTTCTGGAGACCATGAAGGAGCTGGGTCTGTTAGACATGGTGGCAGCAGTCGGCATGGAGAAGGAGGAGTGCCAGGTTCCCGAGATCGTTCAGAAGATGGAAGCAGAGCAGGGCGAAAAGACGGCAGAGATCGTTTATGGCGGACTCTTTGATATGCCAGACTTTAAGACTCTGATCAAGCAGGAAGTCAATCTGGCTCTTATGCCGGCAGAGCTTCTTCCCAGGGAGGAAGAAACCGGTACCGAGAATGCAGACAGGACAAAGACTGAAGCAAAGGCTGTGACCGGAACAAAAACCGACAAGGCAGCCGCAGGCGAAACGGAGGAAACCGATGAGCCTCTTTCTGTGGAAGCACAGACAAAGCTTTATGAGGATCTGACTGAGAAGTTTGCCATGTTTGACATTCCGGTGATCGTGGACCGTTCCGCAGATGAAAAGACGGATCTTGCAAAATACGAGTGGATCAAGGTTTATGGTGTCCTGTTCGGCTGTGAGGAAAAAACAGACGAGCTGTTCCAGGATGCCGTGAAAGAAGCAAAGCAGCAGGAGAGCAGATCATGAGAAAGAAGTTTTATCGCCTGACCGCTCTGGCCCTGTCAGCAGTCCTCCTTCTGGGGGGCTGCGGCAGCCGGACGGCAGAAAATACAGAGACCACAAAGGCTGCGGCCGAGACGACGGCCGAAGCAGCGGAAACAAAGGAAAGCGAATCAAAGGCGGACGGAGAAACGGAAGCTGAGGAAAGCAGCAAGGCAGCTCAGAAAGACGAAAATGCACCGGAGCTTCCCGGACTGACTTATGAATCCACCATGGAGCTGACCTATGCGGAGTGCTTTGATGTATACAATTATGAGGGCGGCTATTCTCTGATCGATGTTCATGACAGCGCCAGATATCTGGTGGTTCCCGACGGGAAGGAAGCACCGGAGGGGCTGGATCCGGACATCATCGTGCTCCAGAAGCCGTTAAATAAGATCTATCTGGCGGCCACCTCTGCCATGGCATTGTTTGATTCCATCGATGCCCTGGATTCGATCCGGTTAAGCGGAACTCAGGCATCCGGCTGGTATATTGAGGATGCGGTGACTGCCATGAACGACGGAAAGATTCTTTATGCCGGAAAGTACAGCGAGCCGGATTATGAGCTTCTGGTAGACGAGGGCTGTAATCTGGCCATTGAGTCCACCATGATCCTTCACACGCCCAAGGTTCAGGAGATGATCGAAATGCTGGATATTCCGGTATTCATCGACCGATCCAGCTATGAGACCCATCCGCTGGGAAGAACCGAGTGGATCAAGGTTTATGGTGTCCTTACCGACAAGGTAAGCGAAGCAGAGCAGTTCTTTGAGGAGCAGACAAAGGTCATCAGTGACCTGAAGGATTTCCAGAACACCGAGAAAACGGTGGCGTTCTTCTATGTGAGCACCGATGGCTCCGTGGTTGTACGGAAGGCAACCGATTATATTCCCAAGATGATCGAGATTGCCGGCGGCCGCTATGTCTTCGCGGATCTGGCGGACGATTCCGGAAAAACCAACGTTTCCCTGTCTATGGAGGAATTTTATGCAACGGCAGTCAACGCCGACTATCTGGTATATAATGCGGCCATTGATTCGCCCATCCAGAGCATGGATGAGCTGATCGGCAAGAGCGAGCTGTTTGCAGATTTCAAGGCCGTAAAAGAGGGGAATGTCTGGACAACAGGAAAATCCCTGTATCAGGCAACTGACATCGTCGGAGAGCTGATCCGCGACCTGAATCTCATGCTGACAGACGGGGACGCTTCCCAGATGACCTTCTTAACAAAAGTACAGTAAAAGAGGAATGATATGCAGCAGAACTTTCACATGGAAAATTTTAAACGGCGCTCGCGTTATGTGCTGGTGTTCGCCGTTCTGACCGCAGCCTTTCTGGCCATCACGGTGCTGAATATCAATACGGGGAATGTGGATATTTCTGTTCCGGAGATCCTCCGGATCATCTTTAAGGGCGGAGGCTCCCAGACAGAGTATAACATCATCTGGAAGATCCGCCTGCCCCGGATCCTCATGGCGGCATTGCTGGGAGGGGCGCTGTCCCTTTCCGGTTTTCTGCTGCAGACCTTTTTTGAAAATCCGATTGCCGGGCCGTTCGTGCTGGGAATCTCTTCCGGTGCGAAGATGGTGGTGGCATTGACCATGATTTATTTTCTGGAGAAATTCCGGACGGTTTCCTCTTACACGCTGATCCTGGCGGCGTTTATCGGATCCCTGATCACGATCGGGTTTATCCTGCTGTTTTCAAGAAGGCTGCGCCACATGGCGACGCTTCTGGTGGCCGGTATCATGGTCGGGTATATCTGCTCTGCGGTTACGGATTTTGTGATTACCTTTGCAGAGGATTCTGATATCGTGAATCTTCACGGCTGGTCCCAGGGCAGCTTTTCGGGCATGAGCTGGAGCAATGTGGCAGTGGCGGCAGTGGTGGTCGGGATTACGGTCTGCATCACATTTTTCTTGTCCAAGCCCATCGGCGCGTATCAGCTTGGTGAGGCTTATGCACAGAGCATGGGGGTTAATATTAAGGCGTTCCGGGTGGCACTGATCCTGTTGTCCAGTATTCTGTCAGCCTGTGTGACGGCCTTTGCCGGCCCCATTTCCTTTGTCGGGATTGCCGTGCCGTATCTGATCAAGCAGTGTCTCGGCACCTCGCGGCCTCTGGTGGTGATCCCGGGAACATTCTTAGGCGGAGCCGTGTTCTGTATGCTGTGCGATCTCATTGCCAGAATTGCCTTTGCACCGTTGGAGCTGAACATCAGCACGGTAACCTCGGTGTTCGGTGCGCCTATCGTGATCTTTATGATGTTAAAACGGCAGAAAGGAAAGCGCTGATGGAAGAGTATTATCTGAAGCTGGAAAATCTGGAGGTGGGCTATGACGGAACCCCGCTGATCCATGATATCAATATCGGGATCCGGAAGGGGGAGATCGTGACCCTCATCGGCCCCAACGGCTCCGGAAAATCCACGATCTTAAAGAGCATTACCAGACAGCTGAAGCTCATCGGCGGAAAAGCCGTTCTGGATCAGAATGATATCGGTTCCATGTCTTATAAGAGCCTTTCCACGAAAATGGCGGTGGTTCTGACGGAGCGCATGAAGCCGGAGCTGATGACCTGTCATGACATTGTTGCCACCGGCCGTTATCCCTATACGGGACGACTGGGGATTCTGAGCCGGGAGGACGAGAAAAAGGTGGAGGACGCCATGTGCGCCGTCCATGCAGAGAATCTGGGAAGCCGGGATTTTAATGCCATCAGTGACGGACAGCGCCAAAGAGTCCTGCTGGCCAGAGCCATCTGCCAGGAGCCGGAGATCATCATTTTAGATGAGCCTACCTCGTTTCTGGATATCCGCCACAAGCTGGAGCTTCTGTCCATTCTGAACACCATGGCGAGGGAGAAGCAGATCACGGTGGTCATGTCCCTCCATGAGATCGATCTGGCCCAGAAGGTTTCTGATAAGATCCTCTGCGTCAAGGGTGAATATATTTCCCATTACGGCCGGCCGGAGGAGATCTTCCGGGAGGAGATCATACGGGAACTGTATGAGATCGATAACGGATCCTACGATCCCTGCTTCGGAAGCATCGAGCTTCCGGGGATTCTGGGAGAGCCGCAGGTACTGGTGCTTTCAGCCTGCGGGACGGGAATCCCGGTCTACCGCAGACTTCAGAAGGAGCAGATCCCCTTTGCGGCGGCCATTCTTTACGAGAACGATCTGGATTACCGGCTGGCCAGGGTTCTGGCGTCAAGAGTCGTTTCCGAGACCCCGTTTCAGGAGATCAGCGACCAAGCATTTTCGGAGGCACTGAAGCTGGTTCAGTCCTGTGACCGGGTCATCGATGCAGGTGTGCCCATCGGCTCCTGCAATCGCCGTATGGAGGAGCTTTTTAGGGCTGCGGGAGAAAAGCTGAAAAAAATCTAATATTTATAAAGAATTCAAAAAAAATAGAAAAAAACAAAAAAGCCGGACGCTGCGGGGTTGACAATCCGGGCGCTCCGGCTTATAATGTCAATACTGATTCTTCACAAACCAGGGCTTGTACTGGTTTCGACGGGGGTTCAGAAATCTGGGAAGCCATCCGTAGACCATGACTGCGTCACCAACATGGAAACCTAAATATAAACGCAGACGAACAGTTAGCGTACGCTGCTTAATTGCAGCTGTCGGCCTTAGGTCTCCCGCAGCTTAAGTAACCGGCATCGACGATGCGGGGAACTTCGCCTCCTAAGCTTTGCAGAGGTGGAAGATCTGATGAAGCTACTGAGCATGGAAGCCTGTCTTTCGGCATTCATGTGAGGGAATGTCCGTAGAGAGACTGTGATGGAAGAAACCTGGCTGGAAGGACTTTCGGACAGGGGTTCGATTCCCCTCAGGTCCATTAGAAAATGGATGAAAACCATGGCTTTTGGGCACATGGTAATCGAAAGGTAATCCCAAAGGTGATCAGACATATGTTCGATTGCCGTTGGGATCAGAAATTTCGACTCCTGGACAGACCTGCCCGGACCGATTCGGTTCCGGGCGGTTTTCATATAAAATACCGTTGCCTTGTAAACCGGGCAGGAATAAGACCTGCCGCTGTACAGAAGAGAAATACCACGGAGGTGACGAGGATGGATCAGGATATGAGAGACATGGTTCACATGATCATCGATGAGATGGCCCGTATGGAAGAGCGGATCTATAAACGCTTTGATTCCCATGAGAGCCGGCTTGGACGTATCGAAGAACGGCTCGATCGTATGGATCGGCAGCTGGATGCAATCTGGCATGAGGTCAATGCGAACCGTCTGGAGAAGGATACGCTGGTGATCATGGACAAGCGGATCACGCGGCTGGAACAGCTGGCCGGTGTGACAGTGTCTGTCTGATCTGCGGATACATAGGATTCGCGGATGATACAAAAGAGAAAAAACGGGAGCGCGGCCGGGATGGTTTGTGCTCCTGTTCTGTAATCGGAGACCGGTTCCCGAAAGAAAGGCAGTTCATGAAGGTTCTCAGAGTGAAGAAATATCTGAAATATGTGATTCTTAGTGCAGTTCTTATTTACCTGTTGTTTCTGATCATTCCCTATGTGAGCCATAAGGCAGTTTCGGAAGAACTAAAACAGTCGTTTTCTGCTGCGTCCTGTTACGGAACGGTGGCAGGAGAGGAGCGGGTTGCCTATGTGGCAGACAATGAGGAAGCATTAATCTGCCGGCTGCGTATGATCCATACGGCAAAAAAGGAGATCATTCTATCCACCTTTGATTTTAATGCGGACACCAGCGGAAAAGGGATGCTTTCGGCACTTCTGGAAGCATCGGAGCGCGGTGTGTCTGTAAAGGTGCTGATCGACGGGCTGAGCGGATTTCTGGATGTCCGCGGGAATCCCTATTTTCAGGCACTGGCCTTATCGGACAATGCTCAGATCCGGATCTATAATCCGGTAAATGGTTTAAAACCATGGAAGTTCCAGGCACGCCTCCATGACAAGTATGTGATCGCAGACGGTGTCCGGTATCTGTTAGGCGGGCGGAATACCGATGATCTGTTTCTGGGAAATTATTCAAAATCCCAGAATATTGACAGGGAGCTGTTTGTATGTACGGAAAGCGGTGCGGCCGGCCGGTCAGTCTGCCAGCTCCTTGATTATTTTGATGAAATATGGAATCTGGAAGACAGTAAAACGTTTCAGCCCGGACACTGGAATTCCAAAAAAGAAAAGGCCCGGAGTGAACTGGAAGATACGTATCGGCTGCTCACGGAACGATTACCGGAGGTATATGAAGAGAAACCGGACTGGACGGCAGAAACCATGCCGGTGAACAAGATCACGCTGCTGTCAAATCCAGTGGAAGCTGAAAATAAGGAGCCGAAACTCTGGTACTGCGCCGGTGAACTGATGAAAACAGGAACAGAAATCACAATCCAGACACCTTATATTATCTGCGGGCCGGAGATGTATCAGGATTTAACAGAAATCTGCCGGGGACGCCAGGTTGGGATTATCACCAATGCCGTGGAGAACGGGGCCAATCCATGGGGATGTACCGATTATCTGAACCAGAAAAAGAAGATCCTTCATACCGGAGTTACGGTTTATGAGTTTGTCGGAACCCATTCCAGCCATACCAAGACGATCCTGATCGATGACCGCATGAGTCTGGTCGGTTCGTATAATCTGGATATGCGAAGTACTTATCAGGATACGGAGCTTATGCTGGCTGTGGATTCCGAAGAGCTGAACGCAGTGCTCCGGAAGGAGGCAGAAGCCGACATGGCCTCCAGCAGAATGGTAAGGAAAGGCGAGGAACCGGTTTCAGGGGAAGCATTCCATGAAAAACCCATGGGAATCGGGAAAAAGATCCTGTATAGTGTTTTAAGAATTGTGACGCTGCCGATCCGTCGGTTTTTATAGCGGCGGAAGCTGTTGTACAAATGCAGACAGGCAAAAAAGGCAGTCTGGAAAGTTTGAGAAAGACATTGACTTTTTCAGGAAAGTATATTAGTATAAGGAAAGACGAACGTTTGTTCTAAATAAAACGGTAACGAAAGAACAGACGGATTTTGAGCGGAGGAGAAATTATGATAAGAGAAGAGAAGCAGAAAGCCCTGGATGCGGCGCTGGTAAATATTGAAAAAGCTTACGGAAAAGGTGCGGTTATGCGTCTGGGTGATTCTTCTGCCCATATGAATATTGAGACGATTCCTACGGGATCTCTGAGCCTGGATATTGCTCTGGGACTGGGCGGTGTACCGAGAGGAAGAATCGTGGAGATTTACGGACCGGAGTCCAGCGGTAAAACAACCGTAGCGCTTCACATGGTTGCGGAAGTCCAGAAGCGTGACGGGATCGCCGGTTTTATCGATGCGGAGCACGCGCTGGATCCTGTGTATGCAAAGAGCATCGGCGTTGACATTGACAACCTGTATATTTCCCAGCCGGACAGCGGCGAGCAGGCGCTGGAGATCGCGGAAACCATGGTGCGTTCCGGTGCTGTGGATATTGTAATTATTGACTCGGTTGCAGCTCTGGTACCCAAGGCGGAAATCGACGGAGATATGGGCGATGCCCATGTGGGTCTTCAGGCACGCCTGATGTCCCAGGCCCTCCGGAAACTGACGGCTGTGATCGGAAAATCCAACTGCGTTGTGATCTTTATCAATCAGCTTCGTGAAAAGGTTGGAGTTATGTTCGGAAATCCGGAGACGACCACTGGCGGACGTGCACTGAAATTCTATTCTTCTGTCCGGCTGGATGTAAGAAGAATCGAGACGTTAAAGCAGGGCGGAGAGATGATTGGAAACCGTGTCCGTGTGAAGGTGGTAAAAAACAAAGTGGCACCGCCGTTCAGAGAGGCAGAGTTTGACATCATGTTCGGAAAAGGAATTTCCAGAGAGGGAGATATCCTGGATCTGGCTGCAAAGGAAAATATCGTGGAAAAGAGCGGGGCCTGGTATTCTTATAACGGGAACAAGATCGGACAGGGACGGGAGAATGCAAAGATCTTTCTGGCAAACAATCCGGAGATCATGTCTGAGATTTCCGAGAAGGTAAGAGCACATTACGGATTGACAGACGGTGCGCCGGCACCGGTCTGGGGAAATGAAAAAGCAGCAGAAGAAGACCGGAAAGAAGAGAACGATAAATAGGACCATTTTTTCTGAGGACTTGCTTTCAGACCGGAATAATGCTTGACAATAACCTTAGAAAAGTTTAAAATTGTATTGTTGTGATGCTCATGGTATTATCGGCCATAAGATACCTGGGCAGCGTACAATGAAAACTAAATAAGGAGGTGCTCCTGTGGGAGGAACTATGATAGCTGTAATCGTAGCAATTTTAATTACACTATGCGTTGTAGCTCCTGTTACTTGGTTCATTGCAATAGCATACCGGAAAAAGGTATACGAGAGCAAAATCGGAAAAGCGGAAGAGAAATCCCGGGAAATCATAGATGAAGCTTTAAAAGTTGCGGAAACCAAGAAGCGCGAAGCTCTCTTAGAAGCCAAAGAAGAATCCATGAAGACAAAGAATGATCTGGAGAAAGAGGTTCGGGAGAGAAGAGCAGAGATACAGCGTTACGAAAGACGAGTTTTAAACAAAGAAGAAAACTTAGAAAAAAGATCCGAGGCACTGGAGAAAAGGGAATCCGGCCTGGCGTCCAAGGAAGAACAGCTTGTGAAGAAGAAGAAAGAAGCGGAAGAGCTGCTCGAAAAGGAAGTGCAGGAACTGGAACGGATTTCAGGATTTACCTCCGAACAGGCAAAGGAATATCTTTTAAAGACTGTTGAGAATGATGTAAAGCACGACACTGCGAAGATGGTCAAGGAGCTGGAAGCCAGAGCAAAGGAAGAAGCCGGTAAGAAAGCAAAAGAATATGTGGTTACTGCGATCCAGAAATGTGCAGCGGACCATGTGGCAGAATCTACGATCTCTGTGGTACAGCTTCCTAATGATGAGATGAAGGGACGGATCATCGGACGTGAGGGTCGTAACATTCGAACCCTGGAAACACTGACAGGTGTTGATTTGATTATCGATGATACTCCGGAAGCAGTGATCCTTTCCGGATTTGATCCGATCCGAAGAGAGATCGCAAGAATCGCTCTGGAGAAGCTGATCGTAGATGGACGAATCCATCCGGCCAGAATTGAAGAAATGGTGGAGAAAGCCCAGCGTGAAGTTGAAACCATGATCCGTGAGGAAGGCGAGGCCGCTGTCCTTGAGGTAGGCATTCATGGAATCCATCCGGAGTTGATAAAACTTCTGGGTAAGATGAAGTTCCGGACCAGTTATGGTCAGAACGCATTAAAGCATTCGATTGAGGTAGCACATCTTTCCGGCCTTCTGGCAGCGGAAATTGGTGTGGATGTTCGTATGGCAAAGAGAGCTGGCTTGCTTCATGATATTGGCAAGGCAGTGGATCATGAAATGGAAGGCTCGCATATTCAGCTTGGTGTTGAATTATGCAGAAAATATAAGGAATCCCCTGTGGTTATCAATGCAGTGGAATCCCATCACGGTGACGTGGAGCCTGAAACCCTTATCGCCTGCATCGTACAGGCCGCAGATACCATCTCTGCTGCTCGTCCTGGTGCGCGCCGCGAGACAATCGAAACATATACCAATCGGTTAAAACAGTTGGAAGATATCACGAACTCGTTCAAGGGAGTCGAGAAATCTTTTGCCGTTCAGGCAGGGCGGGAGATCCGCATTATGGTAGTGCCGGAACAGGTAAGTGACGACGATATGGTTCTGATGGCGAGAAATATCGCAAAACAGATCGAGTCGGAGCTGGAATATCCCGGACAGATTAAAGTTAATGTGATTCGAGAATCCAGAGTAACGGATTACGCAAAATAGTTATAAAAGAAAACGGACAACAGAATAACAATCTGATGTCCGTTTTTTGTTACCGCGGAGAGCCAAGCGGCTGACCGCGCTGGCGCAGGCTCAGCCATTTGGCAACCGCGCTCATCCATGGAATTTGCGGAGCAAATTCCATGGATGAGTCAAGAAAATCCGGAGGATTTTCTTGAGTAACAAAAAAATAATAAATAAAGAGGCAAGCGGCTGACTCAAGGAAATCCGGAGGATTTTCTTGAGTAACAAAAGAGTTATATGGATATACCAGAAAGGAGTTCTTATGGAAGAAATTAAACGGATCAAACGTGAGCTTGCTTATCAGGGCAGGATCTTAAATATTTACCGCGATTATATGTCTCTTCCCAACGGCCATACAGCAGTCTGGGATTATGTGGAGCATAAGGGCGCTGCAGCGGTGGTAGCTGTGGCAGATGATGGAAAGATCCTTATGGTACGCCAGTACCGTAATGCACTGGAGCGTTATACGCTGGAGCTTCCGGCGGGAGCTGTAAATGAAGTAGGAGAACCGAAGGAGGTCTGTGCAGCCAGAGAACTGGAGGAGGAGACCGGTTATCGGGCAGAGTCGCTGGAGTGGCTGATCAATGTCAACACAACGGTGGCGTTTTGTAATGAGTTTATCGGGATCTATCTGGCGGAGAAGCTGATCCCATCAAAGCAGCATCTGGATGAGGATGAGTTTCTGAATGTGGAGGCACATGAGCTGGATGAGCTGGTTCAGATGATCCTGGATGGACGGATTACCGATGGAAAAACAATTGCAGCGCTTCTGGCCTATAAAGTAAAGCGGGGCAGATAAAAGGAAAAGCTGATAGCTCATATTTCCGGCGGCCTGTTCATATAGTAGAACAGCAGACAGGCCGGGGCTGTGTGTTCCTGTGCCGGAAAGGACAGGAATGTCATGGGAAAAGAAAAGCGGCTGATACAGGTGGGTGGAGCAGTGTTTTTCGGAGCAGTTCTTCTTGGAACGATCGCAGCAAACCTGATTGGCAGACATAGTACGGACAGTTTTTCGGTTTATTTGTCACAGCTTCAGAATGCGGTTAATCGTGTATCTTTTTCCAAAGAAACTTATTTTTTTTACCTGTTAAGACTTCGGCTCATGGAAGTGGGAGCAGTCTGGTTATTATCCATGACATCCTTTGGGGGTGTATGCCTTTGGGCGGTGATTCTGTGGCTGGGATTTTCCGGCGGAGTTCGGATTTCCATGGCAACGCTGGTCTACGGAGGACGCGGGATCCTGTTTTTTCTTGCCAGTATCTTGCCGCAGATCATTTTTTATATTCCGGCAGTTCTCCTGCTTTGCGGAAGAGGCTTCGGAATCTATCGGTTTATGAAGAAACAGCGGGACTGGGGGCAGTATCGGAGAATTCGTATGACGAAAGATATTCTTATGCTACTGATTCTGATCTTATGTATCCTTCCGGGAATTATCTGCGAAAGCTATGTAAGTCCGCTGCTTCTGAAACTGTTTTTCCGGTAGTCGCGAAGTAAACAGAGTTCTTTTTGGATTTCCCGGAGCAAGATTGACAGCGTGAACAGGCAGTGTTAAGCTGAATATAAGGACAGAAATAGAAATCTGGCTGCTGAAAGAAAAGGAGGAATTACGATGAAGGTATTGATATTAAACGGAAGTCCCAGGATGAAGGGCAACACAAAAGCGGCACTTTCAGCTGTGGCAGATGGAATCAGAGAAGGGCTGAAGCCGGAAGAACTGGAAATTTATGACGTGTCAAAGCATAAGCTTTCGGCCTGTCTTGCCTGCGATGGCTGTAAGAAAAACGGAGGAACCTGTGTTCAGCCGGACGATACAGCGGAACTGATCCAGAAGATTTATGATGCCGACATTCTGGTATTTGGAACTCCGGTTTATTTCTGGGGTATGTCCGCGCAGTTAAAGATGGTGGTGGACAAGCTGTATTCCAGGGATGATGCATTGAAAAAGCTGGATAAAAAGGTTGGCCTGGTGACGATCGGGGCAGCAGCTCTTGATGATCCGGAATATAAGCTTATTGAGGATCAGATGGTATGTATCTGTGACCATTTCGGATGGAAGCTGACCTTCTCTTATCAGGTATCGGCATGGGAGGCCGGAGAACTGGAAGCGGATGAGGAGAAGATGAGTGTGTTCAGAGGAGCATGGGAGTCGATGGAAGAATAAAGGGAAGCTGACGCCGCCAGTCCACCCATGTATATCCGTGGCACATAGTTGAGCTGCCCCGGCCATACATGGGAAGTGGACTGGCGGCTGTTTTTTTATTTCATAGGAAAGTTCGTCCTATGAAATAAAAAACGCTCCGCGGGGATCGCACTGCGGCGGAACGGAAGATTGCCGCTTTGCGGCCCGCCGCAGGCGGAGAATCCTGCGAGCAGGATTCTTTTATTTACACCTGTTCTGCAATGTCGTATACGAGCTGTCTGGATTCTTCCCAGCCGAGGCAGGGGTCGGTGATGGAGCAGCCGTAGATGTGGCCGCCGATTTTCTGGCTGCCGGGCTCGATATAGCTTTCGATCATGACGCCCTTTACCAGGCGCCGGATATCCATGGAGTGGTTTCGGCTGTGAAGAACCTCCTTCACGATCCGGATCTGCTCCTGATACTGCTTGTTGGAGTTGGAGTGATTCGCATCAACAATACATGCCGGATTCTTCAGATCACGCTTACCGTACATATCACAGAGGAGACGAAGATCCTCATAATGGTAGTTCGGCTGGCTTTGACCGTGCTTGTTCACTGCACCGCGGAGGATTGTGTGAGTGTAAGGATTGCCATCCGTGTGAACCTCCCAGCCGCGGAAAATGAAGGTATGACCATGCTGCGCGGCCATGACGGAGTTCAGCATAACCGAATAATCACCACTGGTGGGATTCTTCATGCCGGCGCCGACATCCATACCGCTGACAGTCAGACGGTGCTGCTGATTTTCCACAGAACGGGCACCGACTGCCACATAGGAAAGCAGATCGGAAAGATAGCGGTAGTTCTCCGGATAAAGCATTTCATCGGCAGCGGAAAGACCGGTTTCTTTTAAAACGCGCATATGAAGCTTTCGGATTGCCAGAAGTCCCTCAAACAGATCAGGTGCTTTTTCCGGGTTGGGCTGGTGAAGAATGCCTTTGTAGCCGTCGCCGGTGGTTCTGGGCTTATTGGTGTAGACTCTGGGAACGATGAGAAGACGATCCTTCGTATCCTCCTGAACACGGATCAGCCTGGAAACATAGTCACAGACAGAATCCTCATTGTCGGCAGAGCAGGGACCGATGATCACCAGGAAACGGTCATCCTTTCCGGTTAGGATATCACGGATCTCCTGATCCCGTCTGTGTTTGAGCTGGGTCAGTTCCTCGGAAAGAGGAAACTGGTGGCGGATCTCCGCCGGGGTCGGAAGCTTGCTGATAAATTCAAAGCTCATGATAAATGTCCTCCTGCGTTTGGTTAGCGTGTTTCGCCCATGTACCAGGTACCGAAAGCACCGGCGATCATGAGAATGATACCGATGATCAGACTGCCCACGGTAACGTGAGCCAGGGCACCGGTGTTATGGAAGATCCCGAAAGGGGAGGATAAGATCAGTCCAAGGATCGCAGCATAGGTGGATACCGTATGGCGCTCAAACAGATATTCGATCAATTTGGCGATCAGGAAAATGCCCAGAACACAGCCGATTCCAAACGGGATCAGAATGGCAGCCTCGCCCAGGAGTGCATTCCAGTTTCCGGCCTTTAATGCGTCCATAAAACCGGTGATGGAATTGATCACACCGTAATAGTAGCCGAGGATC
The DNA here is from genome assembly GCF_052118925.1 of Candidatus Paralachnospira sp. LCP21S3_A2. Classification (NCBI taxonomy): domain Bacteria; kingdom Bacillati; phylum Bacillota; class Clostridia; genus Candidatus Paralachnospira; species Candidatus Paralachnospira sp. LCP21S3_A2. The sequence goes on along the minus strand of NZ_JBQKGG010000008.1, from coordinate 32,995 downwards.
ATCAGGATCATGGAACCGCTGACACCGGGAATAACCATGGTAGCGGCAGCAATGATACCCATGAAAAACAGCACGATCATGGTTCCGGGAGTAGCTGTTAAGGTGGTCAGGGTATCCGTACTTTCTTTGAGGAACGGAAGTGCGGCAGCCAGGAGAAACATCACCAGAAACGCCAGTACGTTCATGGCGGTCAGCTTCCGTCTGCGGCTTTTCCGGATCCCGGTTTTCATTTCACGGATCAGCACCGGCACACCGCCCAGGATCAGGCCAAGGAAGGTCAGACAGGTGGGGAGCGGCTGGTTGGTCAGCAAATACTTGATGGCATAGGTGAAGCAGACAATTCCGATCACACAGCCAATGAGGATGGGAAGCAGCGTTCGGATGCTCTTCTTAAACTGGCTGAACAGGTGGGAAACAGAGGAAATCAGCTTGTTGTAAATTCCCATGGAAACCGCCATGGTGCCGCCGCTGACACCGGGAATCACGTTGGCAATTCCGATCATGGCGCCTTTTAGCATGTCAAGAATAAAATTCATAAGCAATGTCCTTTCAAGTATATATATAGTTTCTAATTATAGGGGGAATCCAGAGGGATGTCAAGACGAAGCAGAGCGGAGAAAAATGTTGAAATTTGAGTAAAAAAATCGTAAAATTCACCTATATAAATCAAAAAGAAAATCTGATATATTGGATAAAGTATTTTGGATGAAAGGGTGGAATTATGAAGAATCGATTTAACAGACTGCGGGCATGGATGGACCATTACCCGCTGGCGGCCTGTTTTCTGACTGCACTGGCACTGAATCTGATTGTGGAGATTCTGTCCCGTCGTTCGCTGATCCAGGGATTTGTTTATCTTGGAACCAGACCCCTCATGTTTCTTTACAATACGATTATTATTTTCTGGTGTTTCTCGCTGTTGCTTCTGGTAAAACGGAAACTCTTTCTGGGCACAGTGATCAGCATTTTCTGGATTATTTTAGGCATCGCGAATTTTGTGCTTTTGGGCTGTCGGGTCACGCCGTTTAATGCGGCTGATCTGCGTCTGACAAAGGATGCACTGGCCGTCGCCGGAAAATACCTGAAATGGTGGCATGTCGTGCTCATGGTGATTGCACTGATAGGCCTGATCGTGGGACTGCTGTACCTGTTTAAAAAGCTTCCCAGGTGGCAGAAAAAGCCGGCAAGGCTGAAGGGACTGATCTTCTCGGTATTTTCCCTTCTGGCACTTCTGGGTCTGAGCAGCATCGGTATGAAGTCCGGGATCCTTGCCAGCCAGTTTGGAAATCTGGCACAGGCTTATCTGGATTATGGTTTTCCGTACTGCTTTGCCAACAGTGTGATCAATACCGGGATCAGTAAGCCGGATGATTACAGTACGGAGACGGTAAAGGAAATCAAGGAGGCAGAAATCGTTCCGGAGGAGCATGTCTGGGCGCAGCTCATTGAGGAGGATCAGCCGGAGATCGTGGATACCAAAGGCGTTGCAACATCGGAACAGACGCCGAATATCATTTTTCTTCAGTTAGAGTCCTTCAGTGATCCGCTGAAATATCTTCATATGAAATGTTCGGAGGATCCGATCCCCAATTTTCGGAAACTGATGAGTCAGTATTCCTCTGGTTATCTGTCTGTTCCGGCAGTGGGGGCAGGGACTGCCAATACGGAGTTTGAGGTAATTACCGGCATGAACCTGGACTTTTTCGGTCCTGGAGAGTATCCTTATAAAACAGTGCTTCAGAAGCAGGTCTGTGAAAGCCTGCCCTTTGATTTAAAGGACATTGGATATCATGCCCAGGCGATCCATAATAATTCAGGAACCTTTTATGACCGCTACACGGTTTTTTCCCAGCTTGGATTTGATACCTTTACTTCCTTAGAATATATGTCCGGCTATGACAAGACCTACATGGGATGGGCGAAGGACCGGATCCTGCGGGATCAGATCAGCAGGGTTTTAAATTCAACCACCGGTGCGGATATGATCTATACGATCTCCGTTCAGGGACATGGCGCTTATCCACAGGAAAAGGTTCTGGAAGCTCCGGATATCACGGTTACCGGACTGCCCACAGAGGGTGAGACAAATGCTATGGAATATTATATCCATCAGATCCATGAAATGGATCAGTTTGTGGCGGATCTTGTGAAGCTTCTGGAGACCAGAAAAGAGCCGACGGTTCTAGTAATGTACGGGGATCATCTTCCCAGCCTCAATCTGACGGAGGACAAGCTGGAAAACAAAAATGTGTTCCAGACGGAGTATGTGATCTGGGATAATCTGGGACTGGAACGGAAAGAAACGAACGTAGAGGCCTACCAGCTTGCAGCATATGTAACCGACCGGATCGGGCTGCATAAGGGAACCATGTTCCGCTTCCATCAGAATTATTTGCAGAAGGAGAGTCATAATGCAGCAGAGGAGGAATCCTATCTGGCGGACATGAAGATCCTGGAGTATGATATTCTTTACGGTGATCAGGATGTCTTCGGGGGGGAGATGCCTTATAAGGCAACGAATCTTCATATGGGCGTCCAGCCCATTACCATCAACCGGGTACTGACGGAGGGCAATGGGTTATATGTGACCGGCTGGAACTACACACCAAACAGTGTGATCTATGTCAACGGAAAGGAAGTGGAGACCAGGTACGTGTCCACGAATCTTCTATATGCGGAGGGTGTAACATTTGAGGATGAGATTGACAACGAGGTGACAGTCAGCCAGGTAAGCGATGATAATATCGTACTGAGCACCACAGAGCCTTATATCGTAAAGGAATAGAAAATCAGAACAGAAGCATGTGTTGGGACAAAAATTCCGAATGAATTCACAGGAGTGGCTGAGTTGATCAGCTGCTCCTGTTTTATTTCCCGGAAAAGTGCCTCCTGTGAAACAAAAACACTTTGCCGTATGAATAAACACGTTTGAAAGGTTCTGTTTGCCAGAAAACCATTTACTTAGATTTTACATCGATTACCTCTCTTTTACCGGATCTATAGAGTAGGGTGGTGTCTGCCGTCCGGAAAACATGCTATGGTTAATCCTGCAAAGCGGAGCGGGATGCTTCGCCTGAAAAAAAGGAGGAGAATTCATGAAACAGTCTGGTTTCAGTATCATTGGAAACGGTAAAGCCAAAAAACGGACCGAACAGGCCGCGTCCGGGATATTTTTCCTGTGCGGTATGTTTGCAATCCTGGCGGTCGTTGTTATTACAGCCTATATGATCTTAAAAGGAACACCGGCGCTTGGAAAGGCCGGAATCCTGGAGGTTTTGTTTGGAACAGTATGGAAGCCGGAGGCGGCAGATCCGTCCTTTGGTATTCTGTATGTTATTTTGACTTCCATCATCGGCACGGCACTGGCGGTTCTGATCGGTGTGCCGATCGGCCTGATGACGGCAATCTTCATGGCGGAGGTAGCACCGGAGCGCGTTACAAGAGTTGTCCGTCCGGCCGTACAGCTTCTGGCCGGAATTCCGTCGGTGGTTTACGGACTTGTGGGACTTCTGGTTCTGAACCCGCTTATGTATAAGCTGGAGCTGTGGGTATTTAAGGGCTCCTCGACCCACCAGTGGACCGGAGGCTCCAATCTGTTATGTGCCGTTCTGGTGCTGGCCGTTATGATCCTGCCAACGGTCATCAACATCAGCGAATCGGCGCTTCGTGCCGTACCACGGGATTACCGCATGACTTCGCTGGCGCTGGGAGCGACAAAGATCCAGACCATTTTCAAGGTGATCCTGCCATCGGCAAAATCGGGAATTGCAACCGCCATCGTTCTTGGTGTCGGAAGAGCCATCGGTGAGGCCATGGCAATCTGTATGGTGGCAGGCAATGCGGTGAAGCTGCCGCTGCCGTTTAATTCGGTTCGGTTCCTGACAACCGCCATGGTAAGCGAAATGTCTTATTCCACGGGACTTCACCGGGAGGTGCTGTTCACGATCGGCCTGGTATTGTTTGTCTTTATCATGATCATCAATCTGGTGCTCAGCCGGATCATGAAGAAAGGAGCGGAAGATGGAAGCAAGTAAAAAAGAGGCTCTGTGTGCAGCAGAAACGGCCGGAATCGGATGTACCATCATGGAAAAGCGGAAGCGTCCCTCCGATATGATTTTAATGGGAATTATTTATCTGTGTGCAGCCATTTCGATGTTTTTGGTTGTCGGCATTGTGGTTTATGTATTTGTCCGCGGAATCCGATCGATTAACTGGACGTTTCTGACTACCGTACAGAATACAAAGACGGGGACCTTCGGAATCGCCGGAAACCTGTTAAATACATTATATATTATCATTCTGTCCCTGCTGATCGCCACACCGCTTGGCATTGGCGCAGCCATCTACTTAAACGAATATGCAAAGCCGGGGAAGCTGGTCCGTGCCATTGAGTTTACCACAGAGACGCTGTCCGGAATCCCTTCGATCATCTTTGGTATGTTTGGTATGGTATTCTTCGGAACAACGCTGCATCTGGGCTACTGCATCCTTACCGGAGCCTTGACACTGACGCTTTTGATCCTGCCGCTGATCACGAGAAATACTCAGGAGGCACTTCGGACCGTGCCGGACAGCTATCGAAGCGGTGCACTTGGAATCGGTGCGACAAAGTGGTATATGATCCGGACGATCCTGCTGCCGTCGGCCATGCCTGGAATTATCACGGGTGTCATTCTTGCCATCGGCCGAATTGTCGGCGAGTCAGCCGCACTTATTTTTACCGCAGGAAGCGGTTATATCCTTCCGAAGACCATCGGCGGAGCCTTTCACAAGATCCTGGAATCCGGCGGAACTCTGACGATCCAGATGTATTTAAGCATGAGCAAGGCAAAGTATGATGATGCCTTCGGAATTGCACTGGTGCTTCTGGTGATCGTACTGGGAATTAACGCCCTGACCAGAGCCCTGACGAAGAGATTTGATGTAACCAGGCTGGATGAACGAAAAACGAAAAAGAGCAGATAAGAATGGAGGAAGCATATGCCTGTCAATAAAATTATTACGAAAGACCTTAATTTATATTATGGAGAAAACCACGCACTGAAGTCGGTGAATATGGACATTAAGGAGAACGCGGTTACCGCATTCATTGGTCCCTCCGGCTGCGGGAAATCCACTTTTTTAAAGACGCTGAACCGGATGAATGATCTGGTCCAGGGGGTGAAGATCACCGGAGCAGTAACCATTGACGGAGAAAACATCTATGATCCGGGCGTGGATACCACCCTGCTTCGGAAAAAGGTGGGTATGGTGTTCCAGCAGCCGAATCCGTTTCCGATGAGTATTTATGACAATGTTGCTTATGGTCCCAGAATTCATGGGATCCGTCATAAGGCAGAGCTTGATGAGATCGTGGAAAAGAGTCTTCGGGATGCGGCTATCTTTGATGAGGTAAAGGACCGGTTAAAAAAGTCTGCCCTGGGACTTTCCGGCGGACAGCAGCAGAGGCTTTGCATTGCAAGAGCGCTGGCGGTGCAGCCGGAGGTGCTTCTTATGGATGAACCGACCTCGGCGCTGGACCCCATTTCCACCCTGAAGATCGAGGATCTGATGGCGCAGCTGAGAGAGCAGTATACCGTAGTGATCGTAACACACAACATGCAGCAGGCATCCCGAATTTCGGATTACACGGCATTTTTTCTGGTAGGCGAGATGGTTGAGTTCAATACCACGGATGAGATCTTTGCAAGACCGCAGGATAAGCGGACAGAGGATTATATTACCGGCCGGTTCGGCTAAAGCAGACCGTATACAGGTGGCCAGACTAAAGCAGACAGCGCACAGGTGGCCTGGCCTGCATGGGTGTTATGGAGAAGCTGGATGATTTGATGGGTATTATGGAAAAATTGGATGATTTGGTTGAAAAGGAGGAGAATCTTGACAACGAGAGTGAATTTTCAAAAGGAGTTGGAAATTTTAAACAAGTCGCTGGAGGACATGGCAGGGCTGGTGGAAAATAACATCGAAAAGTCACTGGTGTCCTTTGAAAAGCGGAATGTGGAGCTGGCAGAGGAGATCGTTCACGGAGATCGGGCGGTGGATGACATGCAGCGGTCCATCGAGGCGCAGTGTCTGTCACTTATGCTTCATCAGCAGCCGGTGGTGGCACGTGACTTAAGACTGGTTTCTTCGGCACTGAAGATCGTGACGGATCTGGAGCGGATCGGGGATCATGCCCAGGATATTGCGGAGCTGGTGCTCCGGATCACGGATGCCAATGTGGCCTATAATGTAGGTCATATCATCGAGATGGCAGCAAAGGCAAAGGCGATGATGAAGCAGGCAATCCAGGCCTATATTCACCGTGATACGAAGCTGGCGGCACAGGTGGCTGCTTCCGATGATGAGGTGGATGAGCTGTTCAATCAGGTCAAGAATGAGATATCGGTCCTTCTTCGTGAAGGAAAGGAGTCTGTGGATGACTGCGTGGATGTGCTTATGATCGCAAAATATCTGGAGCGGATCGGGGATCATGCCTCGAACATCTGTGAATGGACGGAGTTTAATGAGACAGGAACAGTGAAAAATATCCGTCTGATTTAAAAAAAGAGGTTTACCGTTCTTATAGGCAGGTTTACAGAAGCTTTACAGAAATCACAGATAACTGTGATGGCTTTCGGAAAACTCCGGTGTTATAGTGTGGGTGTTCCGAAAAAAAGAAAAAGAAAATTCAAAAAGGAAAGTAAAAGGAGAGTATCAAAATGAAAAAGAAATTTCTTGCAGCCGTTCTGGCAGGTATGATGGTGATGTCCATGGCAGCATGCGGCGGCAAAGCAACTGAGACCACGAAGGCAGAAGAAACGACCAAGACAGCAGAGACTACCAAGGCAGCTGAGACCACGAAGGCAGATGCATCCAAGGATACAGGAAGCAGTGATCTTTCCGGAAGCATTTCCATGAGCGGTTCTACTTCCATGGAAAAGCTGGTAACAGCACTGAGCCAGGATTATATGGAAAAGAATAAAAATGTGACGGTAAATGCAGAGTTCGTTGGTTCCGGTGCCGGAATCGAGGCCGTAACTGCTGGCACGGTAGATATCGGGAATGCATCCAGAGCCCTGAAGGATGAAGAAAAGGCAAACGGCATTGTGGAAAACATTGTTGCTATCGATGGAATTGCAGTTGTTACCGATCCGGCCAGCAAGGTTGAGGATCTGACCAAGGATCAGCTTACCAAGATCTACACAGGTGAGATCACAAACTGGAAGGATCTGGGCGGTTCTGACAGCCCTATCGTTGTAATCGGAAGAGAGTCCGGCTCTGGTACAAGAGGCGCATTTGAGGAGCTTCTGAAGGTTGAAGATCAGTGTGTATATGCTTCTGAGCTTGACAGCACTGGTGCAGTTATGGCAAAGGTTGCTGCTACACCCGGAGCAATCGGCTATGTATCTCTGGATGTCATTGATGATACCGTAAAGACGTTAAAGCTGGATGGCGTGGAGCCCACAGAGGAGAACATCAAGGCAGGAAGCTACAGCTTAAGCCGCCCCTTCGTAATGGCAACTAAGGGTGAGATCTCCGAGCAGAGTGAGCTGGTTCAGAACTGGTTCGAGTACATCAAGAGCAGCGAGGGACAGGAGATCATCAAGTCCGTAGGCCTGATCATTCCCGACTAAGATTCCAAGGTTTACAAAGCAGATAAAATGATTTACACTGAAAGGGTGAGCAGGTTTCCTGTTCACCCTGCTTTGCAGTAAGACAACAGGTCTGGGAGGATACGATGGAACTGATTTATGTGATAGAAGACGACGAAAATATCAGAGAGCTGATCAAAGCCGCTCTGGAGAGCTATGGATATCAGATAGAAGCCTTTGAAGCGGCAGAGCCGGCGCTGGAGAGCATCGTGCGGGATCAGCCGTCCCTGGCAATTTTTGACATCATGCTTCCCGGCATGGACGGGCTTTCGGCCATTGAGGAGATCCGAAAGGATCCGAAGATCGGAAATCTTCCGATCATTGTCCTGACAGCAAAGGACAAGGAATTTGACAAGGTTATCGGCCTGGACCGCGGTGCAGATGATTACATGACAAAGCCCTTCAGTGTGCTGGAGCTGGCGGCCAGAGTCCGTTCCCAGCTAAGACGGGAAAGCGGACGGGAGGCAAAGCAGCCGGATTCCATAAAGGAAGGAGATCTGACGATCTGTCCGGAGACCAGAGAGGTCTATTTAAGGGATCAGCTGATCCATCTGACGTTAAAGGAATATGAGCTGTTAAAATATCTGATGGAAAACAAGAGCCGGGTCGTGACCAGGGAGCAGATCCTGAATCAGATCTGGGGCTATGAATATGAGGGTGAGTCGAGGACTTTGGATATGCACATCCGGAGCCTGCGCCAGAAGCTGGAAGACGGAAATGCCGAGATGATCCGGACCGTCCGTGGTGTGGGCTATCGGTTCTGCGGACAGGAGAAGGAATCGTGAAAAAAGCTATTTTCCGAAAGTTTGTGTGGATGATTTTGCTGGCACTGGTGGTAAGCAGTACCGTGTTTTGTATGGTTATGAGCCGGAAAAGCTTAAAGAATACAGAAAGGCAGATGGTGGATACACTTCATATGATGGACTACGCTCTGGATTATGAGGGAAATCTGGAACAGCAGATCGCGGATCTCTGTGCCATAGACGGAAACAGGGACAGCCGCTGTACGGTGATCCTTACCGACGGAACGGCACTGGCCGATAACGGCGTGGCAGATGTGGATCAGATGGAGAATCATCTGAACCGGGAGGAGGTTCAGACAGCGCTTTCCGGCGGCGAAGGGTTTGCCAGACGGTATTCTGATACGATCCACCGCCAGATGCTTTATGCAGCGATCCAGAGCAGTGACGGTCAGCATATCCTCCGTCTGGCGCTTCCGTATGAAGGGCTGTATACCTATTTAAAAGTTCTGATCCCGGCGGTGCTTCTTGGTATTGGTGTGGCGCTGCTGGCCTCGTTTTTCCTGGCGGAGCGGTTTGCGGCTTCCATCACGAACCCCTTAAATGAAATCGCCGGAGAGCTTCGGAAGGTGGATAAGGGCGATACCGAGATCTTCATGAAGCGTTATGAGTATGAGGAGCTGAATGTTATTATTGAGGCTATGAACCAGATGTCCACGGAGATCAGCGGTTATGTGAAGAAGCTGGAGCTGGAACGGATTATCCGCCAGGAGTTCTTTTCCAATGCGTCCCATGAATTAAAAACGCCCATTACCTCCATCAAGGGATATACAGAGCTTCTGGAGAGCGGCCTTGTGACGAAGCCGGAGGTCCAGAAGGATTTCCTGGGTCGGATCGAGAGTGAGACGGACCACATGACAAATCTGATCAATGATATTCTCATGATATCCAAGCTGGAGACCAGGGAGGTTGAGGTTGAAAAGGAGCCTGTGGCAGTTTATCCGCTTCTGGAGGATCTTTTAGGAACGGTGGAGCCCATGGCGGCGGAGCAGGATATTAAAGTCTATACGGAGTGCCGTCCGCTGACGGTGATCATGAATCCACAGCAGCTCCGGGAGCTGATCTCCAATCTGCTGGTCAATGCCATTAAATATAACCGCCCTGAGGGAATTGTGCGTCTGACGATCACCTCAGAGCAGGAGGATATGATTCTGATTGTCAGTGATACGGGTGTCGGAATTCCCAAGGAAGCCCAGCGGCGTGTCTTTGAGCGGTTCTACCGGGTGGATAAGGGCAGAAGCAGGAAGATGGGCGGCACCGGTCTGGGACTTGCCATTGTAAAGCATATTGTGGGATATTACGGCGGCACCATCAGTCTGGACAGTCAGGTGGATGTGGGAACAACCTTCACCGTCCGACTGCCGGTTATCGCAGAGCCGGGAACCAGGGCGGTTCCGGATTCCGGAAGTAAAACCTCCGAAACGTAATCAGTTCAGCTCCGCGATCCGGGAAACGGCCACATAGATTTCCGAGATCTTATACCAGGTACGGAAATCGGTCACGCCGGTCTGAGAAAGACCGAATACCGACTGAAAGGCGCGGACGGAATTGGCGGTTGCTTCGCCGTAGATCCCGTCCGGCGTCAAAGAGGGAATGGCATAGTACACGCTGGCAACGGTGTTTAACTGCTCCTGAAGCTGAAGAACCTTCTGGCCGCTGGAGCCGATGGTGAGATCTTCACCGGGCCAGGACGAGGGAATTCCGGAGATCTGCTCTGCCGAGTTAATATAAAGATCCTGTCCGTAGTAGTTTCGGAGAATCCGGATCGCTGAGTAGCCCTGGTCACCGAGAGCCTTCGAGCCCCACTGGGTCATCCTTATAGGGAAGGAATCGGTTTTTATCAGAGAAAAAGTTTCCAAATGAGAATGTATCACTTGATGCGGCAGTGGATTCGGTTAGGGATACGGTTTGGTGCCCGGCATCATAGACGATGGAACCATAAAACATACGGATAAGACGGCCTTCCGGTTCTGAGAATAAGGAAGGTACAGCAGCAGGAACCACCCGGAGTGGCAGCAGTGCCTCCGGGAGAGTTCCTGCTTTCTGCTCTTCTGAAAGTGCCGTCCGGATCATGGTGCAGAGTGCCCGTTCGCTGATCTGATGAGAAATAGGACAGCGGCCTTTCAGATAGCCGCAGCACTGGAGGCTTCGGTAGATCTGCCCGCGGGAGCCTTTGTGAGAGGAAATTGCCAGAGAGCGTCCGCAGGCACTGCATTTCACAAATCCGGAGAGCCAGGAACGGGAAGCTGCGGCGGATGTCTGAGGTCTGTGTCCGGGAGAACCGGTATTTAGCCGTGCCTGGGCGCGGAAAAAGGCTTCTCTGGAAATCAGCGGCGGAAAAGCTGCATCTGCCCAGATCCAATCCTCCGGCGCGTTTTTGGAAGCACCGGTATTTCCCCGGCGGTTCCAGCAAAGAATCCCGGCATAGGCGGGATTGGATAAGAGATAACGGACAGCCCGCGATTCAAAGGCTCCGCCGGAGCCGGTACGAAGTCCTTCCCGGTTTAAGGCTTCTGCAATCCGGCGGGGGCTTTTTTTCTGTTCCAGAAATTCTTCAAAGATCCGCCGTACCAGACCGGCCTCCGGTTCCGTCGGAAGAAGTGTGCCTCCGGGGACGGAGAGCCGGTAGCCGAGCGGTGCCCGGGCCTGATGTCCGCCGTTTCGCGCCCGCTCACTCATGCCGCGGAATACATCGCCTGACAGGCGGATCGAATAATATTCGTCCATCCATTCAATAATCCGTTCGATCAGGCTTCCGAAGGGGCCGGATAAAGAGGGTTCACTGATGCTGACCACCTCCACGCCATCCCGTTTCAGGCGGTTTTTATAGACAATGCTTTCCTCCTGATTTCTGGCAAACCTGGAATATTTCCAGACCAGGATCACCTGAAATGCATGGTGCTTCGCCAGGGCGATCATCTCCTGAAATTTCGGGCGTTTATCTGCCCGTCGTCCGGAAACACTTTCCGTAAAAATGTATTCCTCCGGGACGGAAAGGCCATGGGCGGCGGCATAGTCGAGCAGCAGCCGTTTCTGTGATTCCGGGGAAAGCTCTGCCTGTTCCTGGGTGGAAACCCGGATATAGAGGGCGGCGGTGCGTGCTGCATCTGAATGGGAAGAGGTGGTTGGAGAAATCTGGTTTGACATGATTTTGAACAAATGCATTTTTTCTATCTGTATGCAAGACCGGAACAAATCTGCACATACTGAGAGGGTAATCCGGCAACAAATCAGAACAGGAGTGCAGAAAAATGGAAAATCAGAAGAGGTATGATGTGATCGTGATCGGCGGCGGCCCGGCGGGACTGACCGGAGCCATGTATCTGGCGCGTGCCAAAAAGCGGGTTCTGGTACTGGAAAAGCAATACTTCGGCGGACAGATCGCACTGACGGACGAGGTGGTAAATTATCCGGGGATTGAGCGAATCTCCGGAGCAGAGCTGACAAACGTGATGAAGCGGCAGGCCGCGCAGTTCGGAGCGGAGTTTCTTCAGGCTGAGGTAAAGAAGGCTTCGGTAAATGGGGAAGAGAAACAGGTGGAAACAGGAAAAGAAATCCTGCGGAGCCGTGGGCTTCTGATCGCGTCCGGTTCACATCCAAAACGGGTCGGATTCGAGGGAGAAACCGAGTTTACCGGAAAAGGTGTTTCCTATTGTGCCGTCTGTGACGGGGCATTTTATAAAGGAAAGCCGGTGGTTGTGATCGGCGGCGGGCTGTCTGCTGTGCAGGAAAGTCTGTTTTTGACCAGGTTTGCCAGCCATGTGACCATGCTGATCCGCCGTGACCGGTTTTCCTGTCCGGAGGCACTGGCAAAACAGGTCATAAAACATGAGAATATCACAGTACTGTTTCAGTGTGAGGCAGTCCGGGCAGAGGGCAATGAGCTGGTGACAAAGCTGTGGTATCGCGATCAGAAAAGCAGAATCCTTCATTCCGTATCGTCCGAAACCGGAATCGGTGTATTTGTATTTGCAGGCTATGAGCCGGAAACCTCATTTTTAAAAGGGCAGCTTCCGACCGATAAAAATGGATATTTGCTCACCGATGAAACCGGAAACCTGGGATTTCCACTGGTCTATGCTGCTGGTGATGTGCGAAAAAAGCAGGTTCGCCAGGTGACAACTGCCGTCGGAGACGGAGCGGCCGCCGCCGCAGCGATGACAGAGGAACTGGGATAATGGGAGCAGTTGAGAAAACTTCATCTGGAAAAACTCCCGTATTTCTGCTATGATATGGAAGATACGAAGGGCAGGCAGTGCAGAGTAATCCGGTATCTGCGAAGGCAAATGAATTCAAAAGAGGAACGGAGCATGGCAGAGAAACAATATTTTGAATACGGCGAGACAGAGCTTTCTTACCTTCGAAAGAAAGATTCCAGGCTTTGTGCGGTGATCGATCAGATTGGAATGATCCGGCGGGAAGCAGATCCGGATCTGGTATCCTCGGTGGTCCATCACATCGTCGGCCAGCAGATTTCCACAAAGGCCCAGGCGACGATCTGGGGACGGATGCAGGACGCACTGGGCGAGGTGAATGCGGAAACACTTCTGGATGCGGGCATTCCGAAGCTTCAGTCCCTTGGAATTACCTTTCGAAAGGCGGAATACATCTGTGATTTCGCGGAAAAGGTGAAAAGCGGGGAGTTTGACCCGGAGGCGGTCTGCCGGATGGACGATGAAGCGGCGATCCGGTCACTGAGTACATTAAAAGGAATCGGTGTCTGGACGGCGGAGATGATTTTACTGTTCTGCCTGCAGCGGCCGGATATTTTCAGCTATGATGATCTTGCTATTCAGCGGGGGCTGCGCATGGTATATCATCATCGAGCCATTGACCGGAAGCTTTTTGAGAAATACCGGAGGCGGTTCAGCCCGTACTGCAGCACGGCAAGCTTATATCTGTGGGCAGTTTCCGGCGGTGCGGTTCCCGGCATGCGGGATTATAAGCCGAAAAATCCGGGAAGGCAGCGGCAGACGATAAAATGATACAGGACGGTTTGAAATAAGGAGAACGACCATGTATGAGACAGCATATCAAAGACTGGAAGAAAGCCTGACGGATCTGGTGGCAGAGGAGCAGGCAAAGCTGGGATACCGAAAGGAAGAGATCCGGTTATATTATCCCTTATCGACCTTAAACCACTTTTTTGCGGCACAGTTTTCAGCGGAGGAAATGCAGGAGGCACTGATCGGATTTTCGGACGCGTCCGGTGAGCGGCTGGGGAAGACGACCGTGACTCATAAGGCAGAACGGTTCTGCTTTCATTTATCACCGGAAGCTTCGGAGTATGTCCATGAGCAGAAAGCGAAAAATGAATTCATTGAGCAGCTGGTGGCACTTCTCAGCCGCCATGATATTACATTGGAGCAGATAACGGCGTTTTTTAAATCCTGGGATGAAGCCTGTGAGGTGGAGCCGGTGAATAACGGCGAGTTTGATATCCTGATCCGGTTCCGTGGCAGAGATGACCGCTACTATTACTGTTTTAAGGACGAAGGCTGTCATATTATTTATCATCGGTTCCTGCCGGAAGATTATGAGGATTTCGGATTTTAAGAAAAGAGAGGCAGAAAGTATGAACGGAACCATAGAAGAGTATCAGACAAAACCAAAGGCATTGACAGGATTGGAAATGGAACAATTACATAAGGAGCTGCTTTCGGAGATCGGTTCGGATGCGGATGGACAGGAGCTTTATGAGGAGCTTCTGGAAACAGCCGTCCGTTATGCGGCAATCCGTGCAGGCTGGAGCCTGTTGAGTCCCAAAGAGCGCACGGAGCAGGATCCCGGACGTACCTCCTGTCATAATTCAGTAATCACCCATCTGAACATGCTTGCACGGTATGAACGGCAGCAGGGAAAAGAGGCCGCCTGGCGGGAACAGCTGGGATATGAGGAGGATGACACCAATAACCGGAAGGCCATGGGAGACTTCGCCTGCTATCTGGCATTTGTAAACGCACTGCTGGCACGGTAGAAAAGAACCGGAAAGAATCAAAAAAGCCCGGAAACCATTGATTTTCCGAGCTTTTTCCATATGGAGCATAGGGGATTCGAACCCCTGGCCTCAACAATGCGAATGTTGCGCGCTCCCAACTGCGCTAATGCCCCTCACGCTTATTTATTTTAGCACAATCTTGGAAAATGTAAAGAAAAAATTCAGTTCGTATGACAGAAAAAAATACAGTTCCTTTCCCATAAGGTCATCCAGCCGGGGCATGAAACCTGCCGTCCGTCGCAGTACTGGGTGAGGATCGGCTGTTTGACATCGGGCCGGGAGAGGTAATCGCTGAAGATCTCGTCAACGATGACAGAGATGCTTTCAAAGATATTGCGTCCGTAGATCCACTTGTGATCGTAGGCCGTGGAGGAGGTAATGGTGAAATCGTAGCCACGGTTCCGGTAGAACTCCGTGTAGACCCGGTTCATGGTGAAGGACATGATCGCCAGCACATTGGCGGTGATGGCAGCTTCGGGCCAGTTGGCATAGATTTCGCTGGAGGCTACATTTTTAATGTAGTCTTTATAAGGAACATAATAATTTTTTGCGGAAGAATTGGTGGGAGCGCCGTCGTGGACAATGATGGTCTCCGGTGTGACGACGCGGCTTAAAACAATGCTTCCGCTTTCGGCGATAGGTTTTACCTCCGGTTCGGCAATCTTCGGCGGATAAAAGCCGTAGAGGGTATGATCGGGAATCTGGATCACCGGAGCGGCGCCTTCGTCTTCGGACAGAGGACGGAGACGGATATTTTGGAGAGCCTCAGCTTCCGGGAGAACCTCGGTGCCCTCGACAGTCTGAGATTCATAGCCGGGAGCAGAGACCGTAATGGTGAATTCGGCATAGGGGCGCGATTCACCCGGCTCCATGCTGTATTCCAGCGGCGGTGTGCCGACGGTGATCTCTTCTGTCTGTCCGGAGGTGTCGGTGCGGAGCTCTTCAACGGGCCGTTCCTCCGGTCCGGTTCTGGTGATCCGGACCTTGGCGCCGGATATGGGAAAATTATTCTGGGCGGAAAGGACAGAAACGGAAAGCTGCCCGCTGTCCACGGGATCGGTCTGCGCAAGTCTCAGTTTCAAGGGAAAATCTCCACAGGTTTGTTTCTATTAAAATATGGAAATCATCCGGGATCTGTGCTATGATAAGAAAAGCAAATGAGACAGCAGCGGTTCGGAGAAAAACAGAATCGGTCGCAGATCGGAATCGCCGCAGACATTCCGGGAAAAAGGGCTTGCATTGTAGAGCACGTTGTGGTAGAATCTTTACAATTTGAGCTTAAGTTGGTGAATGCGCGGTTTCCGCGCATTTTGCAGGACTACGAAAGGAAACGGTGGACTAATGAACGCATTTCTAATATTAGAAGATGGAACCGTCTTTTCCGGCACCAGTATCGGTTCGGCAAAAGAAATCATCAGTGAAATTGTTTTTAATACTTCAATGACAGGATATCTTGAAGTTCTTACAGACCCTTCTTATGCCGGACAGGCAGTAGTAATGACGTATCCCCTGATTGGTAATTATGGAATTTGTTATGAAGATATGGAATCGGAACGTCCCTGGCCTGATGGCTATATCGTGAGAGAGCTTTCCAGAATGCCCAGCAATTTCCGGTGCGAGGATACGATTCAGAATTTCCTGGAGAAGCATGATATTCCCGGAATCGCCGGGATCGATACCAGAGCTTTGACGAAGATCCTGAGAGAAAAGGGTACCATGAACGGAATGATCACGACCAATGAAAATTATGACCTGGATGAGATCCTTCCGAAGATCAAGGCGTATACGCCTACCGGTGTTGTCCGGAGGACCACCTGTAAGGAAAAATATGTGCTGGAGGGGGACGGTCCCAGAGTGGCGCTTCTGGACCTTGGGGCGAAGCGCAATATCGCCCGTTCCTTAAATGAGCGCGGCTGCCGGGTAACGGTTTATCCTGCTTACACCACAGCGGCAGAGATCATCGCCGATGCACCGGACGGAATCATGCTTTCCAACGGCCCCGGAGATCCCAAGGAGTGTGTGGAGATCATCGCCGAGATCAGGAAGCTTTATGATACCGATATTCCGATCTTTGCCATCTGCCTCGGTCATCAGCTCATGGCGCTGGCAACCGGCGGAGACACCTATAAGATGAAGTACGGCCACAGAGGCGGAAACCACCCGGTAAAGGATCTGGCCACCGGAAGAGTCTATATTTCGTCCCAGAACCATGGCTATGTGGTGGATACCGATTCTCTGGATGAAAAGATTGCGGTACCGGCGTTTGTGAATGTCAACGACAAGACAAACGAGGGTCTTGCTTACACGGGAAAGAACATTTTTACGGTTCAGTTCCACCCCGAGGCATGCCCCGGACCGAGAGATTCGGCGTATCTGTTTGACCGTTTCTTAAAGATGATGGAGGTGAATGACTAATGCCTAAGAATCCTGACATTAAAAAAGTACTTGTAATCGGCTCCGGCCCCATCGTCATCGGCCAGGCTGCAGAGTTCGACTATGCCGGTACCCAGGCATGTCGTTCCTTAAAAGAAGAGGGCGTTGAGGTTGTTCTGCTGAATTCCAATCCGGCGACCATTATGACCGATAAAGACATCGCAGATGAAGTTTATATTGAGCCCCTGACCGTTCCGGTTCTGGAGAAGCTCATTGAAAAAGTAAAGCCTGACAGCATTCTGCCGACCCTGGGCGGCCAGGCAGGACTGAACCTTGCCATGGAGCTGGCTGACTCCGGTTATCTGGAAAGTCACAACGTAAAGCTGATCGGTACCACACCGGAGACGATTAAAAAGGCAGAAGACCGACAGGAATTCAAGGATACCATGGAGAAGATCGGTGAGCCCTGTGCGGCATCTCTGGTCGTTCATGATGTTCAGGCAGGTATTGATTTTGCCAGTGAGATTGGCTATCCGGTTGTTCTGCGTCCGGCTTATACCCTTGGAGGAAGCGGCGGCGGTATCGCGGATAATGAAGAGGAGCTGATCGAAATCCTCCAGAACGGTCTGCGTCTGTCCCGTGTAGGCGAGGTATTGGTAGAGCGGTGTATCGCCGGATGGAAAGAGATCGAGTACGAAGTAATGCGTGACGGAAATGGAAATGTGATCACCGTCTGCAATATGGAAAACATTGACCCTGTCGGTGTTCATACCGGTGACAGTATTGTTGTGGCACCGTCTCAGACCCTGGGAGATAAAGAATACCAGATGCTCCGAAGCGCCGCACTGAATATTATTGATGAGTTAAAGATCACCGGCGGATGTAATGTACAGTTTGCTCTTCATCCGGAGAGCTTTGAATACTGTGTTATTGAGGTAAATCCCCGTGTAAGCCGTTCTTCGGCTCTGGCCTCCAAAGCGACCGGCTATCCCATCGCCAAGGTGGCAGCAAAGATCGCGCTGGGCTACACGCTGGACGAGATTCCCAATGCCATCACCGGAAAGACGTATGCAAGCTTCGAGCCCATGCTGGACTACTGCGTGGTAAAGCTGCCCCGCCTGCCGTTCGATAAGTTCATCAGTGCCAAGAGAACGCTGACGACTCAGATGAAGGCAACCGGTGAGGTTATGAGTATCTGCACCAACTTTGAAGGCGCCCTCATGAAGGCCATCCGTTCTCTGGAGCAGCATGTGGACAGCCTGTTAAGTGTGGACTTCACCAAGGATACCGACGAAGAGTTAACGGAGCGTCTCCATGTGGTAGATGACCGCCGGATCTATGTGATTGCGGAGGCACTGCGCCGCGGATTCTCCTATGACCTGATCCATGATATTACAAAGATCGACAAGTGGTTTATTGATAAGATCGCCATCTTGACTGAGATGGAGAAGCGCCTTGCCGGAGAGCCGTTAACGAAGGAACTTCTGGCAGAGGCAAAACGGATTGAGTTCCCCGATAATGTGATCGGAAAGCTTACCGGAAAGACAGAAAAAGAGATTAAGGCGCTGCGGAACGAGTATGGCATTCATGCGGCGTTCAAGATGGTTGATACCTGCGCGGCTGAGTTTGCGGCAGAAACTCCGTATTACTATTCCTGCTTTGGCAGTGAGAACGAAGCTGCAGGCGAGCGTACCAAAAAGAAGGTTCTCGTCCTCGGCTCCGGCCCCATCCGGATCGGCCAGGGTATCGAGTTTGACTTCTGCTCCGTTCACAGTACCTGGGCGTTCAGCGAAGCCGGCTATGAGACCATTATCATCAACAATAATCCGGAGACGGTAAGTACCGACTTTGATATTGCCGATAAGCTGTATTTTGAGCCGCTGACTCCCGAGGATGTGGAGAACGTGGTTGAGCTTGAAAAGCCTGACGGAGCTGTGGTTCAGTTCGGCGGCCAGACAGCCATCAAGCTGACAGAAGCACTGATGAAGATGGGCGTTCCGATCCTTGGAACCTCCGCAGAGGATGTTGATGCGGCAGAGGACCGTGAGCTTTTTGACCGGATCCTGGAGGAATGCTGTATTCCGAGACCGGCGGGACATACCGTATTTACCTGTGAGGAAGCCATCAGGGCAGCACATGATCTGGGCTACCCGGTTCTGGTTCGTCCTTCCTACGTACTGGGCGGACAGGGTATGCAGATCGCCATCAACGATCAGGATATCACCGAGTTCATCGGTGTCATCAACCGGATCGCACAGGAGCATCCGATTCTGGTAGACAAGTATCTCATCGGAAAAGAGATCGAGGTTGATGCGGTATGTGACGGTGAGGATGTTCTGATTCCCGGTATCATGGAGCATATTGAGCGTGCCGGAATCCATTCCGGTGACAGTATCTCTGTATATCCGGCACAGAGCCTGAGTGATAAGACAAAGAGAGTCATCGAAGATTATACAAGAAAGCTGGCAAGAGCGCTTCATGTACGGGGCCTCATCAATATCCAGTTCATTGTGAGCAACGAAGAGGTTTATGTCATTGAGGTGAACCCCCGTTCTAGCCGTACGGTTCCTTATATCAGCAAGGTGACCGGTATTCCTATCGTAAAGCTTGCAACGCAGGTGATCATCGGTTCTACGATTAAGGATCTGGGATATGAGCCCGGACTGCAGCCGGAGGCAGATTATATCGCTATTAAGATGCCGGTATTCTCCTTTGAGAAGATCCGCGGCGCAGATATCGGACTGGGCCCGGAAATGAAATCCACCGGTGAGTGTCTCGGTATTGCAAAGACCTTTAATGAGGCACTTTACAAGGCGTTCCTCGGTGCAGGCTTCAACCTGCCCAAGACCAAGAAGATGATCATGACGGTAAAGGATGCTGACAAGCTGGAGGCCGTTGACATCGGACGCCGGTTCGCAGCCCTCGGCTATAAGATCTATGCCACAAGAAGCACGGCGAAGGTTCTCAATGAGAACGGCGTAAAGGCCATCAAGATCAATAAGCTGGAGCAGGAGTCTCCCAACCTTCTTGACCTGATCCTGGAGCATGACATCGATCTGGTTATCGATACGCCTAATCAGGGAGCAGCGAAGAGCCATGACGGCTTTGTGATCCGCCGGAATGCCATTGAGACTGGTGTGAATGTTCTGACAGCCATAGATACGGCAAAGGCACTGGTTACCAGCCTGGAAAACCGGGAGGACGGCCTGACACTGATTGATATTGCGACAGTAAAGAGCAGGGGAAAGGCAGAATAGGAGCGTGGTTATGAAACAGGAAAGCTGGGGAAGGAGAGTCTGGAGACTGCTTTATCCGGGACTTGTATACTACGGTATCTGTTTCTTTGTGCAGACCCTTGTAACTCTGTATATCTCGTTTCAGACCATTGCAGGCTATGATTCGGCGAGTCTGAGCAGCCAGATGAACGAGATATTTAATGAAATATTAAACCGGACGCTTTCTGTGGCGCTGGAGCTCCAGGTGATCGGAGCGGCACTTACCCTGCCGCTTCTGATCCTGTTTTACCGCATGGACCGGAAACGGGATCGGATCGCCGGAAGAGAGCACTGCTATACAAAGGTTTCGGCTCCGCTGTTTGTACTGATCGCGGTGCTTGGTGCCGTGACCTGCCTTGCGGGAAACAATCTGATCATGGTGAGCGGCCTTTACAGCGTGTCCAGCGCTTATGATGAGGTTTCCGAGGTTCTTTACGGCGGAAAGCTTGTGCTGGAGTTTGTGGGACTGGGATTTCTGATCCCCATTGTGGAGGAACTCATTTTTCGTGGTCTCATTTATCGGAGACTCCGGGAGTATACCAGTCTGGGGACCGGTGCGGTGCTCAGTGCACTGATCTTCGGTATTTATCACGGAAATCTGGTGCAGGGTGTGTATGCGTTCCTTCTGGGACTTCTGTTTATCTATGTGTATGAGCGGTATCATACTATGGCGGCACCGATCCTGTTCCATATGGCGGCAAACCTTTTGTCTGTGCTGGGATCGGAGACGGGAGCACTTGACTGGATGTACGGTTCCCTCGGTGTGTTCTGGGGAGTGACGGTGATCTGCTGTTTGCTGATTGTTGTGATGGTTTATCTGATCGAACGGTTTGTTCATTCAACGGAAATCCTGCCGGAGACGCCTCCGGTCATGGAAGACGGGCAGACCGGAAATACGCCTGTTGATCCGCAGTAAAGGCATCTGTTCCATAAAAAGCGGCTTCTTCCCGGATTTGCGGGAGGGAGCCGTTTTCAGATAAGGAGGAAACATGAAGAATTGCAGAACAAAAGGAAACGATTCTATGGCGGGAAAACGAACGGCGGTCTGCTTTATGCTGTCTCTTCTTTTGTTTGCCTCTGCCTGTGCCTTTCCGGGAAAAGGCAGTAATTCCGGCGAAACCGCTGTGGCCGGAGGAAATCAGGCGGCGGAAAGCAGTGCCGCAGCCGAAGAATCGGACTGGCGGCTTATTTTGGTGAACCGGTGGAATCCGCTGCCGTCGGATTACCAGTTTGAGAAGGAGGAGCTTTCCGGCGGACAGGCCGTGGATGCAAGAATTTATCCGGAGCTTCAGCAGATGTTTGACGATGCGAGAGCCGAGGGAGTTACGCCTCATATTTCCTCCTCCTACCGGACAAATACCGAGCAGCAGGAGATCATGGATGATAAGATTGCCGAGTATGAAGCCCAGGGCTATTCTGCAGACGAGGCAAAAACCGCCGCTGAGGAATGGGTGGCGATCCCCGGAACCAGCGAGCATGAGTTGGGTCTTGCGGTGGATATCACCACCAACAACTGGGAAACCCAGGACGCCAACATTGTCTGGGACTGGCTCAATGAGAACTGCTGGAAATACGGCTTTATCCGCCGTTATCCGGAGGACAAGACCGATATCACCGGCGTCATCAACGAGCCGTGGCATTACCGGTATGTGGGGAAAGAAGCCGCAAAAGAAATCATGGAGCAGGGGATCTGTCTGGAGGAGTATCTGGGCAAACAGTAGGAAATTTTGGAATCGACGCCCCGAGCTGCTTCCAAGCCCGCCAGCAGGCACATATCGAAGCTGCCTCTGTCGTGCATGGAAAGCAGCACGGGGCTGGCTATTGCGGGAATCAATCTGTTTGCATGGAGAATCGATTATTATGATTAGAAAGTTACAGAAAGTAGATCTAAATGAGGTTGCTGATATATGGTTAAAGACCAATCGGAAAGCACATTTTTTTATTTCAGACCAATATTGGATAAGTAATTATGAATTTGTCGGCTAAGCCATTTAAAGGCCGGCGTTGTATGGAATTTTGCGGACCGCCTCAGACGGAAGAAGCAGAATGTTATACCTGCCGGCCTTCTATGGTTCATTTTCTATGGTTATTCGGTAAAGGTATATCGAACGGAGTAGCCGTGGGAATCTCCGGTGACGATGATGGTGTCGCCGTCCTCGTTCTGGAACTGCTCCAGGATCGGAAATAATCCGTGTTCGTTTACATATGCTTCAGGGCTTTCGGCCTCAGCTTCAATGATTTCCTTCTGAGCGTGCTTTGTGCCGCCGCAGGGGTTAATGGATTCGATGATGATTTCATATTCGTGCATGATAGAGTCCTCCTGGAACGATTGATCAATTTATTACAGGAATTATAAAGGATTTTCCGAAAAAAATCAAAGGGATTTTCGCATGTAATTTATGTTTTTTTACAGGTACAATCATGTCCGTGGAGGATATCAATTGTATTAGACAGGAGAAAATACTGGGAAAAAGCCGAAATAAGACAGACAATACAAGATATAAATAATAAAATTCAAATAATCAGACAATTAAGCAAAAAGTTTTTATTTACAATCGAAAACAACAGGTGTATGATAATGCACAAGTCAAAACGAGACAGGAACGAAGCATAAGCAGGCGGAGGAACCGTCCCGGACGCGTTTTTGCATAACAGGATATGATCAGACACAAAGGAGTGCCGTAAAACGGAATCGGAAACGATTTGGTTTTGCAGGCACTTTTTTATTTCATAGGAAAGTTCGTCTTATGAATAAAACGTGCAATTGATCAGGAGAAAATTGCAAAACGAATCTGAACAGAGAAAGGAAGCTGACTATGGAAGGAAACCAAGCGGTACAGGCAAAGGAACAACGAATGGTGCCCGGTCTTTACGAGGAGCGCTTTGAGCATGATAACTGCGGAATCGGCGCGGTTGTGAATATTAAAGGCATCAAGACTCATAAGACGGTGGATAACGCGCTGAAGATCGTGGAAAACCTGGAGCATCGTGCAGGAAAGGATGCGGAGGGAAAGACCGGAGACGGTGTCGGAATCCTTTTGCAGATTTCCCATAAGTTTTTCAAAAAAGCGGCGGCGCAGTGCGGAATCACCCTCGGTGATGAGCGGGAGTACGGTGTCGGCATGTTTTTCTTTCCACAGGATGAATTATCCAGAGCCCAGGCGAAGAAGATGTTTGAGATCATTGTGGAGAAGGAGGGCATGAAGTTTCTCGGCTGGAGAAGGCTTCCCATCAATGAAGGAATCCTTGGCAAGCGGGCACTGGACTGTATGCCCTGTATCGAGCAGTGCTTTATCGGAAAGCCGGAGGATGTGGAGAAAGGGCTGGATTTCGACCGGAAGCTTTATGTGGCACGCCGGGTTTTTGAACAGAGTAATGATGATACCTATGTGGTATCGCTCTCCAGCCGGACCATCGTTTACAAGGGCATGTTCCTGGTAAAGCAGCTGCGTCTGTTCTTTGAGGATCTTCAGTCGCCTGATTATGAGACGGCTATCGCCGTGATCCATTCCCGGTTCAGTACCAACACGACGCCCAGCTGGATGCGTGCTCATCCGTACCGTCTGATCGTACATAATGGTGAGATCAACACCATCCGCGGCAATGTGGACCGGATGATCGCCAGAGAAGAAAATATGGAATCCGAGTTTACCAAGGAGGAAATGTTAAAGGTCGTTCCGGTGGTCAACGAAAGCGGTTCTGACTCGGCCATGCTGGATAACACCCTGGAATTTCTGGTTATGAGCGGCATGGAGCTTCCGCTGGCAGTAATGATTACCATTCCGGAGCCCTGGGCAAATGACAAATACATGAGCCAGAAGAAGAAGGACTTCTATCAGTATTATGCCACCATGATGGAACCCTGGGACGGTCCTGCATCCATCGTTTTCTCCGATGGTGACCTTCTGGGTGCAGTCCTTGACCGGAACGGTCTGCGGCCTTCCCGGTATTATGTGACAAAGGACGGCTACATGATCCTGGCTTCCGAGGTCGGTGCGCTGGATATTCCTGTGGACAATATTTTAAAGAAAGAACGGCTCCATCCCGGAAAAATGCTTATGGTCGATACGGTGAAGGGCGAGATCATTGACGATGAGGAACTGAAGGAGCGCTACATCAACCGCCAGCCCTACGGCGAGTGGCTGGACAGCAACCTGGTGGAATTAAAGGAGCTGAAGATCCCCAACCAGAAGGTGCCGGGCTTCACCGATGAGGAGCGGGCAAGGCTTCAGAAGGCTTACGGCTACACCTATGAGCAGTATAAGACTATGATCCTGCCCATGGCACGGGACGGTGCAGAGGCGATTTCCTCCATGGGAGCGGACAGTCCCCTGGCGGTTCTTTCCAGACAGCATCAGCCCCTGTTCAATTATTTCAAGCAGCTGTTTGCGCAGGTTACCAACCCGCCCATCGATGCGATCCGTGAGGAGATCGTAACCTCCACATCGGTATACATTGGCTGTGACGGAAACCTGTTAAAGGAATCACCGGAAAACTGCCGGATCTTAAAGGTCAATAACCCGATCTTAACAGATACGGATCTGTTGAAAATCAAAAGCATGAAGGTGGACGGCTTAAAGCCGGTGGTGATCCCGATCATTTATTATAAGAATACTTCCCTGGAGAAGGCACTGGATCATCTGTTCCTGGAGGCAGACCGGGCACACCGGGACGGCGCCAATATCCTGATCCTGTCGGACCGCGGCATTGATGAAAACCATGTACCGATCCCGTCACTCCTGGCTGTTTCGGCGCTGCAGCAGCATCTGGTACGGACCAAGAAGCGGACTTCGGTGGCTATGATCTTAGAGAGCGGCGAGCCGAGAGAGGTTCATCATTTTGCAACGCTGCTGGGCTACGGCGCCTGTGCCATCAATCCGTATCTGGCTCATGAGTCGATCCGTCATCTGATCGATTCGAACATGCTGGACAAGGATTATTACGCTGCTGTGGCCGATTATGATTCCGCAGTACTCCATGGGATCGTGAAGATCGCGTCCAAGATGGGCGTTTCCACGATTCAGTCCTATCAGGGATCCCAGATCTTTGAGGCAGTGGGTATTTCCAAGGAGGTTATCGACCGTTACTTTACCGATACGGTGAGCCGGGTCGGCGGCGTGACCTTAAAGGATATCGCGGCAGATGTGGATGCCCTCCATTCGGCGGCCTTCGATCCGCTGGGGTTACAGGTGGATCTGACCCTGGAGAGTGTAGGAAGTCATAAATCCCGTGCCGGAAAAGAGGAGCATTTATACAATCCCAAGACGATCCATCTGCTCCAGGAATCCACAAAGACCGGAAATTATGAGATGTTCAAGGAATATTCGGAGCTGCTCCATGAGGAGCGCAAGCCCATGAACCTCCGCGGGCTTCTGGATTTCAATTATCCGGAGAAGGGCATTCCCATCGACGAGGTGGAGAGTGTGGATTCTATTGTGAAACGATTTAAGACCGGAGCCATGTCCTATGGTTCTATCTCCCAGGAGGCCCATGAGACGCTGGCGCTTGCCATGAATGCGATCCATGGAAAGTCCAACACCGGTGAGGGCGGCGAGGCACTGGAGCGTCTGGCTACGAAGGGAATCATCGGACAGGACCGCTGTTCGGCCATCAAGCAGGTAGCATCTGCAAGGTTTGGTGTAACATCCAGATTTTTAGTCAGTGCGGATGAGATTCAGATCAAGATGGCACAGGGGGCAAAACCCGGAGAGGGCGGCCAGCTTCCCGGCAAAAAGGTATATCCCTGGGTGGCAAAAACAAGACACTCAACGCCTGGTGTGGGCCTGATCTCCCCGCCGCCTCATCATGATATCTATTCTATCGAGGATCTGGCACAGCTGATCTATGATCTGAAAAATGCCAATAAAAATGCAAGGATTTCCGTAAAGCTGGTTTCCGAGGCCGGTGTGGGAACGGTTGCGGCCGGTGTAGCAAAGGCCGGAGCCCAGGTAATCCTGATCTCCGGATTTGATGGCGGAACCGGTGCGGCGCCCAGAAATTCCATTTACAACGCCGGACTTCCCTGGGAGCTGGGACTTTCGGAGACCCATCAGACGCTGATCATGAACGGGCTTCGCGACAAGGTGATCCTGGAAACAGATGGAAAGCTGATGAACGGACGCGATGTGGTGATCGCCGCGCTGCTGGGCGCTGAGGAATTCGGTTTTGCAACGGCTCCTCTGGTGACTATGGGCTGTGTCATGATGCGGGTCTGCAACCTGGACACTTGTCCGGTGGGCATTGCGACCCAGAATCCGGAGCTGAGAAAGCGGTTCCGCGGCAAGCCGGAGTACGTGATCAACTTCATGCACTTTGTGGCACAGGAGCTGCGGGAGTACATGGCAAAGCTGGGTGTCCGCACGGTGGATGAGCTGGTTGGACGTACTGACTTATTAAAGGTAAAGAGTGAGTTGGATTTTGACCGCGCAAAGACCGTGGATATGTCCAGAATTCTGGATAACCCCTATGTGGGAACAAAGCTGGCCGGTTATCATCATAAAAAAGTATATAATTTTGAGCTTCAGAAGACGCTGGATGAACGGGTGCTGGTTAAGAAGCTGCTTCCTGCACTGGAGGCCGGACAGAAGCGCAGCATCGAGGTAGACATCAAGAATACCGATCGGACCTTCGGAACCATGTTCGGCGCAGAAATCACGAGGCATTATCCGGAGGGACTGCCGGAGGATACCTTTACGGTGAAGTGTAACGGCAGCGGCGGTCAGAGCTTCGGAGCCTTTATCCCGGCAGGGCTGACACTGGAAGTGGAGGGTGACAGCAACGATTACTTCGGAAAGGGCTTATCCGGCGGTAAGCTGGTGATCTATCCGCCCCAGGGTGCTGTCTTCCGGGCAGATGAAAATATCATTATCGGCAACGTGGCTCTTTACGGTGCTACCGGCGGAAAGGCTTATATCAGCGGCCTTGCCGGTGAGCGGTTCGCCGTGAGAAATTCCGGAGCCAGAGCCGTTGTGGAAGGTGTGGGAGACCATGGCTGTGAGTACATGACCGGCGGCTGTGTGGTGGTTCTCGGAAAGACCGGGAAGAACTTTGCCGCAGGCATGAGCGGCGGAATCGCCTACGTGCTGGATGAGGAAAACGATCTGTACCGCAGACTGAACCGGGAGATGGTCTCCATGGAAGAACTGACCAACAAATATGATGTGCTGGAACTGAAAAAGATGATTCAGGATCATGTGGCATACACCAATTCGGAGCGCGGAAAAGAG
The DNA here is from genome assembly GCF_052118925.1 of Candidatus Paralachnospira sp. LCP21S3_A2. Lineage (NCBI taxonomy): Bacteria > Bacillati > Bacillota > Clostridia > Candidatus Paralachnospira > Candidatus Paralachnospira sp. LCP21S3_A2. Next base: position 5,689 of record NZ_JBQKGG010000008.1, on the reverse strand, counting down.
ATTTTGGAGCACTTTGGCGAATACCTTCCGAAATTCAAGAAGATCATTCCTTATGATTATAAGCGGATGCTCAATACCATTGTCCAGATGGAAGAAAAGGGACTGAGCAGCGAGCAGGCACAGATTGAAGCATTCTTTGCCAATGCAAAGGGTGAAGCGGAAGGAGGACGCTAAAAGATGGGAAAGCCAACTGGATTTCTGGATTATGAACGGGAAAACGGCGTTGTCGTGGCGCCTCTGGAACGGATCAAGAATTTTAAGGAGTTTCATCTGCCGCTCCCGACGAAACAGCAGCGGCTTCAGGGAGCAAGATGTATGGACTGCGGAACGCCGTTCTGCCAGTCTGGAGTGCTGTTTAAGGGAATGGTTTCCGGCTGTCCGCTGAACAACCTGATTCCGGAGTGGAACGATTTGATCTATCATGGAAACTGGAGACAGGCTTATAACCGGCTTCATAAGACCCACTCGTTTCCGGAATTCACCTGCCGGGTCTGCCCGGCGCCCTGCGAGGTGGCATGCACCTGCAACCTGAACGGAAAGCCGATTTCCATTAAGGAAAATGAGATGTGTGTCATCGAAACGGCATATAAAAACGGCTATGTGAAGCCCATGCCGCCGGAAGTCCGCACCGGAAAGCGGGTTGCCGTGATCGGAAGCGGTCCCTCCGGCCTGGCAGCGGCCGATATGCTCAATAAGCGCGGGCACCTGGTAACGGTATTTGAACGGCGGGACCGGATCGGAGGTCTTCTTCGCTACGGAATCCCCAACATGAAGCTGGATAAGTCGATCATCGACCGGAAGCTGGCAATCATGCGGGAAGAGGGCGTGGAGTTTGTGCCAAATACTGATGTAGGAAATACCATGAAAGCGGAGGAAATCCTGAAGCAGTTTGACAGCGTGGTTCTGGCCTGCGGTGCTTCCAATCCGAGAGACATCAAGGTTCCCGGACGAGAGGCAAAGGGTATCTATTTTGCCGTAGACTTTTTGACAGCGACCACCAAGAGCCTGCTGGATTCGGATCTGAAGGACGGAAAATTTATTTCTGCCAAGGGAAAGCGTGTCATGGTCATCGGCGGCGGCGATACCGGAAACGACTGTGTCGGAACCTCGATTCGCCATGGCTGCAAATCCATCGTTCAGCTTGAGATGATGCCGAAACCGCCGGAAACAAGACTTCCGAATAATCCCTGGCCTGAATGGCCCAGGATTCTGAAAACCGATTACGGTCAGGAGGAGGCCATTGCCGTGTTTGGTCATGATCCCCGGATCTACCAGACCACGGTGAAGGAGTTTATTGCCGATGGAAAGGGCAATTTAAAGAAAGCCGTTCTGGTGAAGCTGGAGCCGAAAAAGGACGAAAAGACGGGACGCATGAACATGGTTCCTGTCGCCGGAAGCGAGGAGACCATCGATGTGGATCTTGTCCTCATCGCTGCAGGCTTTCTGGGCAGCCAGTCCTATGTGACAAAGGCATTTGGTGTGGAGGTCAGCGAACGGACCAATGTAAAGACTGAGCCCGGCAAGTATCAGACCAGTGTGAAAAACGTTTTTACCGCCGGAGACATGCACCGTGGCCAGTCTCTGGTCGTCTGGGCGATCCGCGAAGGGCGTGAAGTAGCAAGAGCCGTGGATGAGAGTCTGATGGGCTATTCCAATCCGGTGTAGAAGTGAAAGAAATATAGAAAATGAGATTCAGGCAGACTGCGCTATCCCAAGAACGATACGCAGTCTGTTTTTTATTCGAAATATTCCACCTGATTGACGACCTGAAACTCCAGCTTCTGATACAGCTCCCATGCGGCGGTGTTTCGTGTAGACACCTGCAAAAGCAGATTCTGGTTTTCCGGAATCCGGGAGAGAACATGGTTCAGGGTCTGAGCGGCCAGTCCCTGGCGCCGGAACGCCGGGAGGATTCCCAGCCCCATAAAATAAAAGGATTTTCCTCCGGAGGTAAGATGATAAAGTCCTACAGGTTCCGATCCGAGAAATAATAAAAATGAGTTTGTGGCGGGATCGGAGAGAAGCGTGTCCATGTATCCGACAGCCTCTTCTTCCGTCATAAAACCGGGGGTTCCGGGGAGAAAGGAACCGAGATGAAGCCGGATCAGAAGCTCCCGGTCGGAAGCTTTGGCGGGGCGGATGGAGAAATCGGATGGAAGGCTTGTTCCCACAGATCCTGGATGGCTCATCATACATTCCCGGAACGACAGGGAAAGATGATGGTGCCGGCAAAAGGAGGCCGTATCGGGATCTTCGGAAAGTCCCTGGTACAGAAAATAAAGAGGCTGGAAGCGTTTTTCCGCCTCTTTTTTTGCAGCGGATAACAGTCTGGAAAAATAGCCGCGATGACGCTCGGCAGGATCCGTGAAGCCGGAAATTTCAACAGTATCACCATCGGGGCAGAATACGGAAAGGAAACTGAGCAGTTTTCCGTTGGCTTCAAAGGTCAGATAGAAGGTGTCCTCATAGACCTCACCTTCCTCCGGAAGCACCAGGCTGAGCTGGGCAGATGAAACCGGAACGGCAGAAAGACAGCGGTCGTGAAGTCCTTTGATCTGTCGGCATTGGCGGTCGTTTAAGGTGTTGTGAAGAAACACTGACATAATTCAGAGAGCTCCTTTTTATAAAAACACCAGAACTGTATCAAAAGCAGCTCCGGATGAAACAGGTTTCATGTTTACATGATCCAGGAAAGAATACCGGTGGACTGTAAAAAGAGGATCAGCATCATAGCGGGGACAACATAGCGGATCATGACCCGGTACAGTCTCTTGCGGCGGAAGGTATGACCGTTTTGCTCCATTTCTTCGATGACATAGTCCGGCTTTTTGATCCAGCCGATGAGGATCGTGGAGAGCAGGGCGATAAAAGGCATCATGACGCTGTTGCTGATGTAATCGGCGATGTCCAGAAGCTGGCCGACGGATCCATTGGGAAGCGTTGCTTCAAAATAGAAGATACTGTAACCGAGGGCGATCACCGCGGAAGCAGCCAGATAGATAACGGCCAGAACCAGGACGGTCTTTTTCCGGCTGGAATGAAAAATTTCCATGCAGTTTGCGGTGATGGATTCCAGCACGGAAATGCAGGAGGTCAGGGTTGCAAAAATCGCGGCGATGAAAAACAGTGCACCGACAATGATCCCGGCCGTTCCCATGGCATTAAACACCTTCGGCAGGGAAACAAACATCAGGCTGGGGCCGACTCCCATACCGTCCGTACCGGAAAAGACAAAGACGGCGGGAATGATCATGGCGCCGGCAATCAGTGCAACACCGGTATCAAACAGCTCGATCCGGTTGACGGCTTTTCCCAGATTAACCTCCGGCTTCACATAAGAACCGTAGGTGATCATGATGCCCATGGATACGCTCAGCGAGAAGAACAGCTGGCTCATGGCATCCAGAAGAATCTGAAGAAAACGTCCGGGGGTCAGACCCTCCAGATGAGGGGTGATGTAATAAAGAAAGCCTTCCATGCCGGTCCGTACCTGGCCGGAAGCGTCTGTATGCTTCAGGGTCAGGGAGTAGACTGCGATAACAACGACCAGAACCAGCAGGATCGGCATCATGTAGCGCGATACCCGCTCGATTCCGCCCTCCACGCCGTTGTAAACGATGAATGCTGTGACAGCCATGAATAACAGGGCAAAGATCACAGGAGACACCGGAGAGGTGATAAAGGAGGTAAAAAAGTTATCCTGAGCAGCAGCACCGGACTGACCGGTAAGATAAAGGATTGCATACTTCGAGATCCAGCCGCCGATGACTGCGTAATAGGTCATAATGAGAACCGGAACCAGGAATGTCAGGATTCCGAGAAATTTCCATTTGGGATTCATCTGCGTATAGGCGCCGATGGCACTTTGCTTTGTCCGGCGTCCGATGGCAATGTCGGAGGTCAGAAGCGTGAAGCCGAAGGTCAATACAAGAACCAGGTAGATGATCAGAAACAGACCGCCGCCATCCTTGGCTGCCAGATAGGGAAAACGCCAGAGGTTGCCGACACCGACGGCGCTTCCGGCTGCCGCAAGGATAAATCCGATCTGTCCTGAAAAGTGATTTGATTTCTTTTCCATAAATAATTCAGACTCCAATCTATACAGTTTGCTAACCAGTATATCATGTGGTAAGATATTAGGAAAATGAATGATTTTAATGCACTACATAAAAAAAACTTATAGGTGAAAACGATGAAAGAACAAAAAGACCGATATGAAATTTTTTTAAAAGTCTGCGAAACAGGGAGCTTTTCCAGGGCTGCGGAAGCACTTTCCTATACGCAGTCCGCCATCAGCCAGATGATGGCGGGGCTGGAGGAGGAACTGGGCGTGCAGCTGTTTGTCCGGGTCAAGCGGGGCGTGTGCTTAACGGACAACGGAACAAGACTGTTTCCGTACATCCAGGAGATGGTGAACCAGAAAGCGAAGCTCAGGCAGGCAGCCTTCAACATCAACCATAAGATTGAGGGAAAGCTGCGTGTCGGGAGCTTCTCCAGCATCACAGCACTCTGGATGCCAGAGGTAATCCATTTTTTTCATGAGCATTATCCAAAGATCGAAGTAGAAATCCAGGACGGCAACTATAATGAGATCCGGGACTGGATTATTCACGGACAGGTAGACTGCGGATTCCTGTCGGCCATCGTAGCAGATGATCTGACCTTTTATCCTCTGCTTCATGATCCGCTCTGTGCGGTTTTTCCAGAAGGTCATCCGCTGGAAGCAAAAGACAGCGTTACATTGGAGGAACTGTTTCAGTATCCGTTTATCATCGAAACGCCGGGCTGCAGTAATGATATCCAGCATCTGATCGATTCCTGTCCGGTGAAGCCGAAGATCAGTTACCGCTTTCGGGACGATACGCTGATCATGGCATTTTTGCGGAGCCATCTCGGCGTGACCATTTCCCAGGATCTGGTTCTGAAGGCCTTTGCCCATCATGTAGTTTCCCGTCCCCTGGAGCCCTCCTGCTGCCGTACCATCGGGCTGGCATTCTCCAAAACAACCAGCTCTGTTGTGTCGAAGATTTTACTGGAGTATTTGCAGGGAAAGATGAAAAGCAGTTGCAAGTCATAACATAATAAGGCATAATAAAAGAAAATAAACACTAAATAAAAAGAAGACATAAACGAGGAAAGAAACCAGCGAGGATTAAGAAAAAAAGCCTGCATAGCAGGCTTGATCCACACACTGTGGGTTGCTGAACGCAACGATTTGAATTAAATTCGTATTTGAACTTATGATGTAAGTTAGTATGGTACTTAACTTGTAATTTATTGTATAACAGATTGGCTGAAATGTCAACGAGATAACGTGGGGAGGTACATCAGATGGAGAAAAGCTTTGTAGATTACTGTATGGTTTGAGAATGGTATAGGGAATAAAATATTTTGGAGTTGGGACAAAGAATCTCAGCTCCTTTTTATTGCGACAAGGCACTATCCCTGTTAGTAAGCAGTAGAATTCGAGGACTTTCCGCAGAGATATTTTCGTCTGTCACGACAAAACTGTTCAACTGTCTGGTAGAAGGTAAACGGCAGATCAGAAAACGAATGGCAAGTAGAAAATGAAAAAATTCGTTGAATGAATTTTAAAAATCTGATTTGGGTATAGAAACCATAAGTTAGTCATGCAATGGTATACTGAATAGGTATCCTCCTGCAGAAGGAGGTCCTATGGCGAAAGAAG
>NZ_JBQKGG010000007.1:0-117656 GCF_052118925.1 Candidatus Paralachnospira sp. LCP21S3_A2 | reverse complement strand
AGCAGATGCAATGGTAAAGGCAGCAAACGTAACGCTGATCGGGAAGGAGCACGTAGGAGGCGGACTTGTAACCGTTATGGTAAGAGGAGACGTAGGTGCGGTAAAGGCAGCAACCGATGCAGGCGCAGCGGCAGCAGAGCGCGTAGGTGAGCTGATATCGATTCATGTGATCCCCAGACCTCATGAGGAGGTTGAGGCGATCCTGCCTTCTCTGAACCGAGAATAAGAATCGACTGGGATTCATGGAAACGGATGCTGATAAAGCGAGCACGATAAGAAACCAGACCGGAACTGTAAGAATTATGAAGGAGGAAACAGATATGGCAGCACAGCAGGCACTTGGAATGATCGAAACAAAAGGACTTGTTGCTTCCATCGAGGCAGCAGATGCAATGGTAAAGGCAGCAAACGTAACGCTGATCGGGAAGGAGCACGTAGGAGGCGGACTTGTAACCGTTATGGTAAGAGGAGACGTAGGTGCGGTAAAGGCAGCGACTGATGCAGGCGCAGCGGCAGCAGAGCGCGTAGGCGAGCTGGTATCGATTCATGTGATTCCCAGACCTCATGAGGAGGTTGAGGCAATCCTGCCTTCTCTGAACCGGTAATCATTCTGCACAGCGAAATCGAGCTGGGTGCTGAAACATGATTATGATTTATGGAACCGCAAAAACGAAGAGAAGGAGGCAGTGAAGGATCATGAAGGTGATTACAGAAGCAGTACTCCGCAATGAACTGCGGGCGGAGATTCCGGAAACGTATACGATTCCGGAGGGAAAGATCTTATCGCCTGCCGCCAGAGAATATCTTCAGCAGTGTAAGGTGAAAATCCTTGACGGAAGGAAAAGGGCAGCCGCTCCTGCACCCGTAGAGAAGGCGGTGGAGGAACCGGCCGATGCTTCGAAGCGTGAGCAGCCTGTGAACAGCGAAACGTCTGATGGAGCTATACCGGTAAAGCCGAAATACCAGGATTTTGAGACCGGGGCGTATTATTTTGAGAAGCCGGAGCATATGACTCAGCTTTTTGGAAATTATCTTGTAGTAAAGGATCACAGGCGGATCTATTTCCGTGGAAAACTGGACAGTCTGGAAAGCCTGTTCATCGTCAACCAGACGATCCTGGAGGAGATGGGTGAGCCGAAGACGCTGGTAGATGATCTTCAGGACGTTCTGGCAAGTATCCGTGAGATCATGCGCTGTGATGTCCTGGACGAGCCGTTCCGGCGAGATTACATGATCGGTCTCAGCCATAAGGAGCTGCGGGAGCATTCTCACAATCCGATGAAGTATTATAAGGTTAAGCAGATGCTTCTTCCGGATCATACCCTGGGAAAGGCATATGCCCTGTTAAACCAGCTTCGGAGCGCGGTGCGTGAGACCGAGGTGGCAGCGGCGACCGCCTTCCATGAAGGAAAGAGTTATACCAGGGAGGATATTATCGAGGAGCTGAACCGAATGTCCAGTGCCATGCATATCCTGATGTGCAAGTATCTGGCAGGCGAATACAAAACAGATTAAAGAGGTATAAAGCATGAAACAGCTCATAGAAAAGGTTCTGGATGCGCTGACAGATGCCGGTCTTGTTGAGGTTGAGGTTTCGGCAAGACATGTTCATCTGACACAGGAGGATCTGGAGCGCCTGTTTGGGAAAGGGGCAAAGCTTCATCCGAAGCGTCCGCTTTCCCAGCCGGGACAGTTTCTCAGTGAGGAACGGGTAACGATCCGCGGACCGAAGGGAGAAAAGACCCGTGTGGCCGTTCTTGGACCGGTGAGGAAAGCAACTCAGGTGGAGCTTTCCAGGAGCGACTGTGTGGCACTTGGCGTAAAGGCTCCCATCCGGGAATCGGGGGATGTAAAAGGCTCCGCACCCATGACGATCGTGGGACCGGAGGGGACCATCGAGATTTCGGAGGGAACCATCATCGCCCACAACCACATTCATGTTCCTGAGGAGACCGCAAAACGACTGGGACTGGCAGACAAGGAGCGGGTAAGCGTCCGGGTTCTGACAGACCGGCCGGTGGTGTTTGAGGATGTGATCATTCGTGTCAGCGACAGGTTTACATTTAAGATGCATGTGGATTTTGACGAGGCGAATGCAGCGGAGGTAAGCGGGTTTACACTGGGACAGATTATCCGCCATTAAGAAACAGACAAGGGGAGTTACTATGGATATCAAAGCAGTGGAAGCATTCATGAAACAGGTAGGAGAGTCCGAAACAAAGACCTTTCCCCATAAGGGCAGGTTAAAGACCGGACTGGATCTGGGAACTGCCTACATCGTTTTAGTAGTTCTGGACGAAGAAAATCGTCCGGTAGCCTGTGAGAAGCAGGCGGCCAGAGTTCTGCGGGACGGTGTGGTGGTCGATTATTCCGGCGCGCTGAGGATTGTAAAAGAGCTGAAGGAAAAGCTGGAAGAACGGCTGGGGCAGGAGCTTGTCGAGTGCGCCATTGCCATGCCCGCCGGTACGGAGAGCAGCATAAAGACCCATCAGTATGTGGCAGAGGGAGCGGGGTTTGAGGTTACGGCAGTCCTCGATGAGCCTTCTTCCGCCAACGCGGTCTACAAGATCGACAACGGCGTGATTGTTGATGTGGGCGGCGGAACGACGGGGCTTGCGGTGATTCATGACGGAAGAGTGGTACAGGTAGAGGACGAACCCACCGGGGGAACGCACCTCTCCCTGGTACTGGCTGGCAATTACCATATTCCCTTTGAAGAGGCGGAGCAGATTAAGCAGGATTACAGCCGGCATAAGGAAATTCTTCCGGTGCTGAAGCCGGTCGCGGAAAAGATTGCTTCGATCATTCGCCGCTATGTAAGCGGAAAGGATGTGGATACGATCTACCTGTGCGGCGGAACCTGCTGTTTGACCGGCATTGAGAAGATTATTGAAAAGGAAACCGGAATCCGGACAATCAAACCGGAGAATCCGTTCCTTGTGACTCCGGCCGGGATTGCCATGAACTGTGTCCTGGAACCGGAGAGATAGGAATGACTGGTAAAGGCAGGATCGGCATAAGTACGATTGCAGCGGAAAATGAGAGAAAGGGCGGAGAACCATGAAAACAGGAAAAGTGATTGGAAATATCTGGGCAACAAGGAAGGAAGAGAAACTTGCAGGCCTGAAGCTCCTGGTGGTTCAGCCTATCAATCTCCTGAATGAAGCACCCATTGAGACGCCTATCGTGGCTGCCGATATCATCGGGGCCGGTGTCGGAGAAAAGGTGCTTTATGTCGGCGGAAGCTCTGCGCGTGGCGCAGCCGGAAGCATGGATATTCCGGTTGACGCTACCATCGTGGGGATCGTAGACAATCAGGAGATCGTGGACGTATAAAAATAACAGAGACAGGAGGAGGAATATGTTTCAGGAATTGCTTGATAATCTTACAAACATGGATGTCCTGACAGGGAGCTTGAAGGAGTGGATTTCTAATCTTTCCATCAATTCAGTCATCATGTTTATTATGATGATTTTTATGATCGTAGGTGCGATTGACAAGATCCGTGGAAACAAACACGGATATGGTGAAAAGTTTGAAGAGGGATTTAATGCCATGGGGCCTCTGGCGCTGGCAATGGCAGGCGTTGTGGCAGCAGCACCGGTTTTGGCGATTATCTTAAAGCCGATTATCGTTCCAATCTATGAGCTGCTGGGCGCTGATCCCTCCATGTTTGCAACGACATTGCTGGCATGCGACATGGGCGGTTATCCGCTGGCCATGGAGCTTGCTTCCAATCAGGCAGTCGGAAACTATGCCGGCCTGATTCTCGGAACCATGATGGGACCGACCCTGGTATTTACCATTCCCGTTGCGCTGTCGATCATTAAAAAGAAAGACCGGCCGTATCTCGGTGCAGGTGTTCTTGCCGGTATGATCACGATTCCCATCGGCTGTATCGTCGGAGGTCTTGTCATGAACATGACCCAGTACAAGATCGGTATGGGGACAATCCTTGTAAACCTGATTCCGGTTATCATTATTGCGGGTCTTATTGTTCTCGGCCTCTGGTTCAAGCCCGGAAAGATGATTAACGGCTTCAATAAATTCGGTACCGGTGTTACGGTGGTAATTACGATTCTTACCATGATCGCAGTATTTGAGTATCAGACCAAAATCAAGCTTCCGTTATTCAATCTTATGGTAGAGCCTGACGCAGCCGGAACAATCCCGTTGGAGTCCGGACTTTTAACCTGCGGACAGATTGCCATTGTCCTGATCGGCGCATTCCCCATGGTACTGTGGATCACAAGAACCTTCGGAAAAGCACTGAACGCACTGGGAAGAAGGTTTGGCATGGACGAGAATGGCTCTGCCGGTCTTGTCGCAACCCTGGCAAATAACATCGCTATGTTCAACATCATGGATCAGATGAATGCGAAGGGCAAGCTGCTCAACGTGGCATTTGCAGTAAGTGCGGCATTCGTATTCGGTGATCATCTTGGATTTACCGCAGGTGTAAACTCTGAAATGATTTTCCCGGTTATCGTCGGCAAGCTGGTGGCAGGTATCACCGCACTGCTTCTTGCAAACCTTCTTTCCCCCAAGCTGCTCTCCAAGGTAGAGGCGGTTGTCGAAAAAGAGGATAAGGACGGCAGGGAAGAGGCGTAAACAGACAGAAACAGATAAAAACAGACAGAAACAGATCGAAACAGGCAGAAAGGAGAATGACATGAATGTAAGTGAAGAGCTGATCCAGCAGGTCATTCAGAAGGTTCTTGAGGAGTCCGCGCAGGCAGGCCCCGCAAAAGAGAGCTTTGAAAAACAGAAGGATCCCAGCGGAATCATTAAGATCAGGACGGATACCGTGAAGTGTGAGCCGTTCAAACAGGACGGCGTGGCGCTGAAGGATGTGGTGACACTGGAAGAAGCCCCCAGAATGGGCTGCGGCATCATGGAGCTGGATCATACAAGCTTTGAGTGGACTCTGACCTATGATGAATATGATATGGTAATTGATGGCGTGCTGGAGATCGAGATCGACGGCCGTGTGGTGACCGGAAATCCCGGAGATATTATTTATATTCCGAAGGATTCCCATATCCATTTCCAGACACCTGCGAAGACGAGATATGCATACTTTGTTTATCCCGCAGACTGGCAGTAGGCTGTCATACCCCCCAAACGCTTCGGCATATGATGAAAAAACGAAGCATTTGGGGGACTTTTTTTATGAAGCGGCATATGGAACTGCTGATGGGAATTCTGCTTTTACTGGCAGTGTTCGCCTTCACCGGCCCGTTTCCCGTCTGGGAGATGGCCGGAAAACAGACAAACGGCATTCCTGTGGAAAACGGAAGAGAACAGGAGGCGGAAAACCGCGGAGAAACCGGAAACAGCAGAGCTTCGCAGACGGTTGTTGTGCTGGATGCGGGGCACGGCGGTTCCGATCCGGGGAAGATCGGTGTTTCCGGGACGAAGGAAAAGGATATCAATCGTTCTATTACCTGTAAAACGAAGGCGCTTCTGGAGAAGAACGGAATCACCGTGATACTCACGAGAGAGACAGATCAGGGGCTTTCCGATGCCTCCGCGAAAAACCAAAAGCTCTCGGATCTGGAAGAACGCTGCCGGATCATCAACGAAAGCGGAGCGGCCTTTGCCGTAAGTATCCATCAGAACAGCTACAGCGATCCGTCTGTCCGCGGCTCCCAGGTTTTTTATTACAAAAGCTCCGCAGAAGGGAAAAAGCTGGCAGAGGCGCTCCAGACCGTGTTCAACGATACCATCAGCCGGGAGAAGAACCGCCGGATCAAGGAAAATACCTCCTACTATCTTCTCATTCATGTCAAATGCCCCATTGTCATCGCCGAGTGCGGGTTTCTGAGCAATCCGGACGAAGAACAGAAGCTGTCCGACGAAGCGTATCAGGATCAGGTGGCAGAAGCACTGGCGAAGGGGATACTGGAGTATCTGGGGGAGGCAGCAGGGGAATAAAAGAAAATATGCTGATAAATTCACACGTGAATTTGTTGCTGTTTATGGAAATGGGGAGTACAATAAAGGAAAGGAGGAATGAATATGCCAAATATAAAACCAATTTCCGATCTGAGAAATTATACCGATGTATTAAAAGAAGTCGATAGCACAAGCCGGGTATACCTGACAAGAAACGGCCATGGTGAATATGGGATTCTTACGATGGAAGAAATTGACGAACTGGATCGCTGTAAAGCAGCTTATGCGCTTCTTCTGAAATTACAGAAAGCAGAAGAAAGAGCCGAAGCCGAGGGCTGGATCGATGCCGATGAGCTGGAAAAAGAACTGGGGGTAGGGTGAATTTGACCTATAAATTAAAATATTCTCCAAATGCCAGAGATAAACTGTCCGAATTAAAGCGACAGATCACTGGAATGTACGGACAGGAAACGGCCATAAAAGTTATATCCAGGATTACCGGTGGAATCAGAGGTCTCCAGGATCAGCCGAGAAAGGGAGTGTCTGTGGAGGCACTGCTGGGAGTTCCGACACCGTATCGCTGTCTCCATACAGGACGAAACTATGTATTTTACAGACTGGAGAACGATACCGTATATGTGACAGATATTTATGATGAACGGGAAAACTTCCTCTGGAAGCTTTTTCGGATTCCGCTGCGAACACAGGAAAATCCTGATTTCTGGGGAGAATAATATACAGGCGTCTGCTGCTCCGGATATAGCATTAAAAGTCTTGGAAAAAATACAGCTTCTTTCTCAAAATCTCCTTTCATCACGAAAATATCTCCTTTTCATTTTCTCTCCAAAATGTTATACTAGAAATTATGATGAAAACAAAAATTATACAAATCGATGAAAACAATATCAATAATGCTGCGGCGGAGGAAGCCGGAAGGATTCTGGCGGAGGGCGGTCTGGTGGCGTTCCCGACGGAAACCGTTTACGGGCTTGGCGCAGACGGCTTAAACGAGACGGCGGCAAAGCGGATTTATGCGGCCAAGGGACGTCCGTCGGATAACCCGTTGATCCTTCATATTACATCCATGGAAGAGCTGGTGCCGCTGGTGCGGGCGATCCCGGAGACAGCAAAAGCGCTGGCAGAGGCGTTCTGGCCCGGGCCCATGACCATGATCTTTCAGAAAAGTGACCTCGTTCCTTACGGAACGACCGGCGGTCTTGATACCGTGGCGGTACGGATGCCCAGCCACCCGGTGGCGCGGGCAGTGATAAAGGCGGCGGGAACGCCCATTGCGGCTCCCAGTGCCAACACCTCCGGACGGCCCAGTCCCACGAAGGCCTCCCATGTGGTTGAGGACATGGATGGAAAGATCGATATGATCGTAGATGGCGGCGAGGTGGGAATCGGTCTGGAGTCGACCATTATTGATGTGTCTGAGGATACGCCGACGATCCTACGGCCGGGGTATATTACAAAAGAAATGCTGGAACAGGTTATTGGCGGGGTGGCGCTTGACCGGGCGAGCCTGGGACAGATGGCGCCGGGGGTTCATCCGAAGGCACCGGGCATGAAATATCGCCATTATGCGCCGAAGGCAGAGCTGACGATTTACCGCGGAGGCGTTCCTGCGGCGGCAAGAGCCATAAACGAGGCGCTCCGGACGGCGGCCGCAGAGGGAAAGAGGGCCGGAGTGATCTGTACCGAGGAGTCTGCTGGGCTTTATGAGGCCCCGGTGAAGAAGATCATCGGAACAAGAACGCAGCCGGAGACCATTGCCCATAATTTATATGATGTGCTCCGGGCCTTTGATGAGGAGGCCGTGGACTGTATCTTTTCGGAGAGCTTTGATGACAGTCCCTTAAGCGGCGCGATCATGAACCGACTGACTAAGGCGGCAGGTCATCGGATTATAGAATGTCGGGAGTGAGGAGATGGGCAGGGTAAAAAAGGTTTTATTTGTCTGTACGGCCAATACCTGTCTCAGCAACATGGCGGCGGCAGTATTTGAGGGTGTTCGCGGAGGACGGGAGATCCAGGTAGCTTCCAGAGGCCTGGTGGTTCTGTTCCCGGAGCCCATTAACCAGAAAGCAGTGGCGATCTTAAAAAGCCATCAGCTGGAGCTTCTTGATGAAGCGGCAAGGCCTTTAACCCGCGAGGATCTGATCCCCGGAACGGTGATCTTAACCATGACCCGCGCGGAAAAACAGCAGGTGAAGGAATTGTTTCCGGAGAATCCCAATGTGTTTACCCTTCGGGAATTCACCGGGCAGGAGGGCGATATCACAGAGCCCATGGGCGGCAGTCTGGCCGACTACGGAGCCTGTTATGAGCATATAGACCTTTTGGTAAAGGTTGCGGCAGAAATTATTTTTAAGGAGGAGTAGAGACATGATAGCACTTGGCTGTGATCACGGCGGTTATGAATTAAAGCAGGAAGTGATCGCTTATCTGGAGAAAAACGGACTGGAATATAAGGACTTCGGCTGCTACAGCACCGAGGCCGTGGATTATCCGGTTTATGCAAAGCTGGTGGCGAAAGCCATTCAGAGCGGTGAATGTGAAAAGGGAATCCTGATCTGCGGTACCGGAATCGGAATCTCCATTACCGCAAATAAGTTTAAGGGAATCCGGGCGGCGCTCTGCTCCGACTGCTTCTCTGCGGAAGCGACAAGACTTCATAATGATGCAAACATCGTTGCCATGGGAGCACGCGTAGTCGGCCCCGGACTGGCGATCAAGATCATTGATACCTTTTTAAATACACCCTTCTCCGGCGAGGAACGCCATAAGAGAAGAATCGCACAGATCGAGGACTGAGTCCTCCGGAGGCAGTATGTCTGGAAAACGACAGGATTATATTTCGTGGGACGAGTATTTCATGGGCGTGGCAGAGCTTTCCGCTATGCGTTCCAAGGATCCGGGGACCCAGGTGGGCGCCTGTATCGTGAGCCAGGATAACAAGATCCTTTCCATGGGCTACAACGGCTTCCCCAAGGGCTGCCCTGATGATGAGTTCCCCTGGGAGCGGGAGGGCGCAGACCCCTATGAAACAAAGTATTTTTACAGCACCCACAGCGAGCTCAATGCCATTCTGAATTATCGCGGCGGCAGCCTGGAGGGAAGCAAGATCTATGTGACGCTGTTTCCCTGTAACGAATGTGCGAAGGCCATTATCCAGAGTGGTATTAAAACGATTATTTATGCAGATGATAAGTATGCAGATACAGCGGCCGTGCGTGCATCCAAGCGGATGCTTCGGTCGGCTGGAATTGAGATCGTCCGGTATCAGCGCTCGGGCAGAAGCTTGAATGTACAGGTATAACCAGTATATCAAATTGGTATGGCAATTGTCATAATTTGCCCATTGAACCGAAATTTTGATGGTGCTATAATCATTGGAATGGTGAAACCATGAAAAAAAATCACAGAGAGCTGGTCAAGGCGCTGGGCCTGGTGAGCCAGCTTGGTATTACCATGGTAACTCCGGTTGTCCTTTGCGTGGCGGTCGGAATCTGGATGGATCATAAGTTTTCCATTCATACGACCCTGATCTGGCTGATCCTGGGAGTCCTGGCGGGTGCGAGAAGCGCCTATCTCATGGCGAAAAAATTTGTGACGCCGGGAGAAGAGGAAACGCTGGAGCAGGAGCTGCGAAGCGAAACGCGCGGGGAAAAGGACAAGACGGAAAAAGGAGAGAAACGGGATGCTTAGACATACAGACCGGGTGGTGAAGGAGGTTCTTCTTGGGATTCTGCTCTGGGGAATCGTCGGAACCGTCGTGGTGCTGATCTTCTGGGGGCTTCGAGACGGGGTTCTTCCCGGCTTTCTTCTCGGAACCGCCATGGCGGCAGCTTATTTTCTTCATATGAGCATAACCCTGGAAACCTCCCTGGAATTGATGGAGGAAAGGGCTGCGAAAAACCATGCCATGCGTGCCTGGATCATCCGGGTGGCCGCCAGTGCGGTAATTTTTATTCTGGCCTGGAGATCCGGCTGGTTTCACATGCTGGCGATCCTGGCAGGCCTGTTTACCCTGAAGCTTGGGGTGTATGTATGGCCACTTATTCATAAGGCTTTCTGCCGTTTCGGGAAAAAGGATCCCGAGGCTGAAAGATAGATGCACAACCTACTTCAACGAGAAAGGGGTGAGAGCATGAGAATGATTTTATGTGAAGCGGATTTCGTGATTCACGGACTGGTGAGCTACCAGCTGTTCGGACATACGTTCTGGCTGACGACGACCCATGTCTCCTTGATCATTGTGACCGTGGTGCTTTTAATCTTTGCCTTTGCAGTCAATCGCTGCATGAAAAAGGCGAAGGAAGTTCCCACCGGATTCCAGAATGTGGCGGAGACCATTGTGGAGATGCTGGACAAAATGGTCAAAACAAATATGAAACAGCCGAAAAAATTCCTGAATTATCTGGGAACGCTGTTTTTGTTTATCCTGATCTGTAATCTGTCCGGTCTGCTGGGCCTTCGGGGGCCGACCGCGGATTATGGTGTCACACTTGGCTTGGGTCTGATCACGTTTTTCATGATCCAGTACAACGGGATCAAGTGCCAGGGCTTCGGCCTTGTCAAGAGCCTGTTTGAGCCGATTCCGCTGTTTTTCCCGATCAATCTGATCGGCGAGATCGCAACACCGATATCATTGTCATTGCGTCTGTTTGCCAATATGCTGGTTGGAACCATCATAATGGCATTGTGGTATGGAATCATACCGCTGGTAATTGCAAAGCTGGGTATTCCGGCGTTTCTGCACGCGTATCTGGATCTGTTTTCCGGCTGTATCCAGACCTATGTATTCTGCATGCTGACTATGGTTTATGTGGATGATAAGATGTAGAAAACGGGACCCGGAAGGTTATGAGAATCAACAAGACATGAAGGAGGATTTACTATGGGAATTTCAGGACAGGATTTAATTTATGCTTGCTCAGCTATTGGTGCAGGTCTTGCTATGATCGCCGGCATCGGACCTGGTGTCGGCCAGGGTATTGCAGCTGGACATGCGGCAGCAGCCGTTGGACGCAACCCCGGTGCGCTGAATGATATCAGATCTACGATGCTTCTTGGACAGGCAGTTGCCGAGACCACCGGTCTGTACGGTCTGGTCGTTGCGATCATTCTGATGTTCGTAAAGCCTTTCTAATAACAGAAACTGTATATTGCGAAAGGAGGCAGAACATTGGGAACCATAATGGCAGCAGGAAACATGCTGATCGCCAGCGGAGATTATGAAAAGATCCTCGGGCTGGATCCCCAGCTGATCCATGATGCGATTTTTCTCGGGATCAATATCTTTATCCTGTTTTTTGCCTTATCCTATCTGCTCTTCAACCCGGTTCGGAGTATGCTGGAAAAGCGTACCGAAAAGATCAAAGATGAACTGGAAAGCGCTGCTGCGGATCAGAAAACGGCAGCCGGCTTAAAGACCGAATACGAAGCAAAGTTAAAAACGGTCGATAAGGAGGCCGAAGCCATTCTTTCCGATGCGAGAAAGAAGGCGGCGAAGCGCCAGGAGGAGATCATCGAGGAGGCCAAGGCCGAGTCCGCACGGATCATCGAGCAGGCGGGCCGTGAGGCAGAGCTGGAGAAGAAGAAGGCTCTTGACGAGATGAAGCAGGAGATGATCGCCATTGCATCCATGATGGCAGGCAAGGCGGTCGCAGCGTCCATGAATGAGAAGACACAGAGTGAGCTGATCGACAGGACGTTAAAGGAAATAGGTGAGGAAACATGGCAAAGCTGATTTCAAAAATATACGGCGACGCATTGTTTGAGACCGCCCTGGACACCGGAAAGGTGGACGGGCTCTTTGAGGAAGCAGCATTTGTGAACAGGATTTTTGACGAAAATCCGGATCTGTTAAAACTGCTTCATCACCCGAATATTATCAAAGAAGAAAAGTTAAAGGTTATGGAATCTGTATTCGAGGGAAACGTGTCATCCGAAATGACAGGCTTCCTGCGGGTCGTCATTGAAAAGGACCGTGAGAGTGAGCTTCCGGCGATTCTTAACTGGTTTATTGACCGGGTAAAGGAATACAAGCATATCGGAAAAGCGTCTGTCACCTCGGCGTCTGAGCTTTCGGAGGACCAGAAGAAGCAGATCGAGAAGCGGCTGCTGGAGACAACGGAATATGAATCCATTGAGATGACCTTCTCCGTGGATGAAAGCCTGATCGGCGGACTGATGATCCGCATCGGTGACCGGGTCGTAGACAGCAGCATTAAGACAAAGCTGTATGAGATGAAGCGTGAGCTCATGAAAATACAGCTCGCCTGACTATCATAGAAAGAAGGTGCGAAAGCTCCATGAATTTAAGACCGGAAGAGATCAGCTCTGTGATCAAAGAGCAGATTGAGAGATATGCTTCCCGGCTGGAGGTGTCCGATGTGGGCACGGTGATCCAGGTTGCGGACGGCATCGCGCGTATTCACGGCCTTGAAAAAGCAATGCAGGGAGAGCTTCTGGAATTTCCCGGAGACGTATACGGCATGGTCCTGAACCTGGAGGAGGACAATGTCGGAGCTGTTCTTCTGGGTGACCAGAGAAATATTTCCGAAGGTGATACCGTAAAGACTACCGGAAGAGTAGTTGAGGTTCCCGTCGGAGACGCCATGCTGGGGCGTGTAGTCAATGCCCTGGGACAGCCTATTGACGGAAAGGGACCGATCCATACGGACAGATTCCGCCAGATCGAGCGTGTGGCGCCCGGTGTTATTTCAAGAAAATCCGTAGATACTCCCCTTCAGACCGGTATCAAGGCGATCGATGCCATGGTGCCCATCGGAAGAGGACAGAGAGAACTGATCATCGGTGACAGACAGACCGGAAAGACGGCTCTTGCCATCGATACAATCATCAATCAGAAGGGAAAGGGAGTCAACTGTATTTATGTTGCCATCGGCCAGAAGGCTTCTACCGTTGCGAGCATCGTGAGAACCCTGGAGGAATACCGGGCGATGGAATATACAACGGTCGTTGCGGCAACTGCCAGCGAACTGGCTCCTCTTCAGTATATTGCCCCTTATTCGGGCTGCGCCATCGGCGAAGAGTGGATGGAACAGGGAAAAGACGTACTGGTGGTATATGATGACTTGTCCAAGCATGCAACCGCTTACCGTACACTTTCCTTACTTCTCCGCAGACCGCCGGGACGTGAGGCATACCCCGGAGATGTTTTTTATCTTCATTCCAGACTGCTTGAGCGTGCGGCAAAGCTGTCGGATGAGCTGGGCGGCGGTTCTTTAACGGCGCTTCCCATCATCGAGACGCAGGCAGGCGATGTTTCTGCCTATATTCCGACCAATGTAATTTCCATTACAGACGGGCAGATCTATCTGGAAACCGAAATGTTCAACGCCGGCTTCCGTCCTGCCATCAACGCCGGACTTTCCGTATCACGAGTTGGCGGCGCTGCACAGATCAAGGCAATTAAGAAGATTTCCGCTCCGATCCGTGTAGAGCTGGCACAGTTCCGTGAGCTGGCAGCGTTCTCTCAGTTCGGTTCCGAGCTGGATGCAGATACGAAGGAGAAGCTGGCACAGGGCGAGCGGATCCGTGAGATCTTAAAGCAGCCTCAGTATCAGCCCATGGGCGTTGAGTACCAGGTTATCATTATTTTCGCGGCAACAAGAAAGTTCCTGCTGGACATTCCGGTTGATGCGGTACAGCGGTTTGAGAAAGAGCTCTTTGCATTCATTGATACCAAGTATCCGGAAATCCCCGAAGAGATCCGTACAAAGAAAGAGCTTTCCGATGAGCTGACGAAGAAGCTGACCGATGCTGTTACCGAGTTTAAGGGACAGTTTGATTTGAGGTGATCCTATGGCGACAATGCGCGAAATCAAGAGAAGAAAGGCCAGTATCCAGAGCACCCAGCAGATCACCAATGCCATGAAGCTGGTGTCTACGGTGAAGTTGCAGAAGTCCAGAGCCAAGGCGGAAAATACCCGCCCGTACTTTGATGTGACCTATGCGACCGTGTGCTCCATTCTGGCCCATACTCAGAACCTGCGCCACCCTTATCTCATCAAGGGCGCCTCGGAAAAACAGGCGGTCATTGCCATTACCTCCAACAGAGGTCTGGCAGGCGGCTATAATTCCAATATCGTGAAGGCTGTCATGGGAGGGATCCGTCCGGAGAGAGCAAGTCTTTATGCCATTGGCAGGAAGGGAAAGGATGCCCTGACCCACCGTGGCTTTGCCCTGACGGAGGATTATTCCGATGTGATCGAGGAGCCGTCCTATGCAGACGCAGCCGCCATCGGAAAGCAGGTTCTGGAGGCCTATAAAAAGGGCGAAGTGGGAGAGATCTATCTTGCCTACACCTCCTTTAAAAATACGGTGAGCCATGAACCGAAGCTGATCAAGCTTCTTCCCATAGAGCTTTCGGATGAGGAGATCCAGTCCGGCCAGACAAAGGCCGACGGAGACTGCCCGATGAATTTTGACGGAGATGAGGACGAGGTTCTGGATGCCCTGATCCCCGGCTATGTATACAACCTGATTTATGGCGGTATGCTGGAATCAATCGCCAGCGAAAACGGAGCCAGAATGCAGGCCATGGATTCTGCGACCAGCAATGCGGAGGAGATGATCGACAAGCTTTCCCTCCAGTACAACCGTGCAAGACAGTCTTCCATTACCCAGGAGCTGACGGAGATCATTGCAGGTGCAGATGCGCTGGATTAACAAAGGCGCAAGGAAAAAATTATAAAGGAGTGAGCAAAGAATGGCAGAGACCAATATCGGCAGAATCACCCAGATCATCAGTGCCGTTCTGGACATCAAGTTCAGTGAAGGAAAGCTCCCCGAGATCAACGAGGCTGTCCGCGTTCACAGAAACGACGGAACCGACCTGGTTGTGGAGGTTTCCCAGCACCTGGGTGACGACACCGTAAGATGTATCGCCATGGGCCCCACGGACGGACTTGTCCGCGGCATGGAGGCAGTCGCAACCGGCGCTCCCATCACCGTTCCCGTTGGGGAGAATACCCTGGGCAGGATTTTCAATGTCCTGGGTGAGCCCATTGATAATAAAGAAGCTCCCAAGACTGAGGAACATCTTCCGATCCACCGGAAGGCACCCTCCTTTGAGGAGCAGGCTACCAATACGGAAATGCTCGAAACTGGAATCAAGGTCGTTGATCTGCTCTGCCCTTATCAGAAGGGTGGAAAGATCGGTCTCTTCGGCGGTGCCGGAGTAGGAAAGACCGTACTGATCCAGGAGCTGATCCGAAACATTGCCACAGAGCACGGCGGTTATTCTGTTTTCACCGGTGTAGGTGAGCGTACCCGTGAGGGTAACGATCTGTACCATGAAATGACGGAATCCGGTGTTATCAATAAGACCACCATGGTATTCGGACAGATGAATGAGCCGCCGGGAGCGAGAATGAGAGTCGGCCTGACGGGCCTTACCATGGCGGAGTATTTCCGTGATAAGGGCGGCAAGGATGTGCTGCTTTTCATCGACAATATCTTCCGTTTTACCCAGGCTGGTTCTGAGGTATCCGCACTGTTAGGACGTATGCCCTCCGCGGTAGGCTATCAGCCCACCCTTCAGACGGAGATGGGTGCGCTCCAGGAGCGTATCACATCCACAAAGAACGGATCCATTACTTCGGTACAGGCGGTTTATGTGCCTGCCGATGACCTGACTGACCCTGCGCCTGCAACAACCTTCGCTCATCTGGATGCGACTACCGTGCTTTCCCGTTCCATCGTGGAGCTGGGTATTTATCCGGCTGTGGATCCTCTGGAATCCACCTCCAGAATTCTGGATCCTCGGATCGTCGGCGAGGAGCATTACAAGGTGGCAAGAAGTGTTCAGGAGATCCTTCAGAAGTATAAGGAATTACAGGATATCATTGCAATCCTTGGTATGGATGAGCTTTCCGAGGAGGAGAAGCTGGTCGTATCGAGAGCAAGAAAGGTACAGAGATTCCTGTCCCAGCCCTTCTTCGTGGCCGGCCAGTTCACCGGACTGGAGGGACGGTATGTACCGGTATCGGAAACCATTCAGGGCTTCAAGGAGATCATCGAAGGCAAATACGATGATATTCCGGAGAGCTACTTCCTTAATGCGGGAAATATCGACGATGTACTGGCCCGCGTAAAATAAGGGGGTGTTCAGGTGGCGGAAGAAAAAGTATTTGATCTGGAAGTGATCACTCCGGACAGAGTATTCTGTCGGGAAAAGGCTGTGATGGTGGAGATGAATACCAAGGAGGGACAGCTCGGCATCTATAAGGAGCATGTTCCCACCACCTGTATCCTCTACCCCGGAGTTCTGACGATCCATCTTGGCGGCGGCGAGACGAAAAAAGCGGCGCTCCACGGCGGATTTGCAGAGATTATGAAGGATAAAGTAACCGTGCTTGCCGAGGCCGCGGAGTGGCCCGACGAGATTGATGTGAACCGGGCAGAGGCTGCAAAAGAGCGTGCCGAGAGCCGGATTCAGGGACATGCTGAGAATGTGGATATTGCCAGAGCCGAAATGGCACTGCGCAGAGCACTGACACGTCTGAAGGCGGTTAAATAAACCTTCAAAAGAAGGCAGAAATCGTAAGAAAGCGGGAAGCGCAGATCCGGATAGATTACCTCTTCGGTCTGTACTTCCCGTTTGATATGGGGCCATAACGGATCGGCACCCTGACATTTTACAAAGGAGACAAAGCCATGACGAAACAGGAACTTGCCATTGAGGTGATCAGGCGGCTGGAAAAGGAATATCCCGATGCAGACTGTACGCTGGACTATAACGAAGCCTGGAAGCTTCTGGTAAGCGTCCGGCTGGCAGCGCAGTGTACCGATGCGCGGGTCAATGTGGTAGTGGAAGACTTATATAAGAAGTTTCCCGACGTGGATGCCCTGGCGGCAGCGTCTCCGGAGGAGATTGAAAGAATCGTCCGTCCCTGCGGGCTGGGAAAGAGCAAGGCGCGGGATATCAGTGCCTGCATGCGGATGCTGAAGGAGGACTATGGCGGAAAGGTGCCGGAGGATTTTGAGGCCCTCTTAAAGCTGCCCGGGGTGGGGAGAAAGAGTGCAAATCTGATCATGGGTGATGTGTTCGGAAAGCCGGCCATCGTCACCGATACCCACTGTATCCGTCTCTGTAACCGCATCGGCCTGGTGGACGGGATCAAGGATCCTAAAAAAGTAGAAATGGCATTGTGGAAGATCATTCCGCCGGAAAAGGGCAGCGATTTCTGCCACCGGCTGGTGAACCACGGAAGAGAAGTCTGTACGGCGCGGACAACACCTCACTGTGAGCGGTGCTGTCTTGCCGATATCTGCAGATATGCACAGGAAGAAAAATCAGGGAAAACGGAGAAGCAGGATGGAGCTTGAGATGTTCAGTAAAATAACAGGTGAACGGGCCGTTGATGAGATCCTGGATCAGATCATTGAAAAGATCCGGAACGGGACACTGAAAAAGGGAGATGCGCTTCCGTCGGAGCGTACCATGGCCCAGCTTCTCGGTGTATCGAGACCGCTGGTGCGGGAGGCACTCCGCTCACTGGAATTTATGGGAGTTGTCACCTCGGTACGGGGCGGCGCCAATTATATTTCCGAGGATCTGGACAACTGTCTGATCCGCCCACTCTCTACCTTGTTCCGTCTGAAAAACAGCAGCGCCCGCCAGACCCAGCAGCTGCGTGCCGCCCTGGAGCGGGAGACGGCCTGTCTGGCTGCGGAAAACTGCAGTGAGGTAGAGGCGGCAGAGCTTCAGCTGATCCTGGCGAAGCTGGATGCGTCCGATGACGAGAAAATGCGCGCCAATCTGGACCGAGATCTTCATATCCGGATCGGCCAGATCGCCGGAAATCCTATGATTTTCAGTGTCATCAGTGCTTCCAACCAGCTCATTGAAAATATGATCACCGGAATCCGCGCCCATATCATGAAAAAGAAAAATTCCAGTGCCGATGTGGATGAACAGCACCGCCGTCTGGTAGCCGCCATTGTATCCCATCAGCCGGAGGAGGCAAGAGCCTGTATGGAGGAGCATATGAAGAGCATCGCGGCGTACATCGAAGAGATGGAAGCGGAGAGGAGTAAATCATGATAACGATCGATCTGAGCCGCTGCATCGGCTGTGGCGCATGTGTAAAAGACTGTCTTATGGCAAATCTGAAGCTGGAGGGAGGTACTGTGACTGCGGGAGAACGGTGCATTCTCTGCGGTCACTGTGTGGCAGTCTGTCCGAAGAATGCGGTCAGTCTTTCCGGCTGTGCCATGGGGGAAACGGAAGAATATGATCCGGAGACCTTTACGGTGGAACCGGGGCAGTTTCTTCATGCGGTGAAATTCCGGAGAAGTATCCGGCAGTTTCAGAAAACCATGGTTTCGGACGAGGCGAGAGACCGGATTTTGGAGACCGGCCGGTATACGGCAACGGCGGCGAACCGCCAGGATAACCGGTTGATCTGGGTGCAGAAGGAGCTTGATGAATTAAAGGAAACACTGTGGGAGGAGCTTCCCGGTGTGATTCCGCTGTTTGAAAAAGAGGCGCCTGCCATGGCTGCACGGTTTTTGGAATTTTCGAAAGCGCACGCGGCGGACGGAAAGGATTCTCTGTTTTTTGGTGCGCCAGTGCTGCTGGCAATCCAGGGACAATCGGAGCTGGACGCCGGACTGGCGGCGGCAAACATGGAGATAATGGCAGTCTGTGAGGGCTGCGGCGTGTTGTACAGCGGTTATTTAACCAGGATCATCAACCGGTCTCCGGTACTGCGGGAATGGCTGGAACTGGGAGATCGGGATCTTTCCATCTGTATGCTTATTGGTTATCCGGCGGTCCGCTATTTCCGGACTGCGCCGAGAAAAGAAGCAAAACAGGTTGTGATCCGGTAGAGCCGGACAGAAAAGGTACAGTATGATAAGCGCAGAGAAAAAAGCAGAAATCGAGGAGCAGCTGGCTGGGCTGCCGATCGTACAATATGAATTTTTAAAGCCGGAGCAGATTGTATTTTCCGACCGGGTCCGCTATGTATGTGAAACCGAGTGTCCCAGATACGGGACGACCTGGGCCTGCCCGCCGGCGGTGGGAACCGTGGAGGAGTGCCATGCCCGGTGCATGGAATATACCGATGTGTTCCTGTTTACAACCATGTGCGAGGTTCCGGACATCGGAAATCTGGAACAGACCCTTACTTATCGGGCCGATCATGAAGAAATCACCAGAACCGTCCGGGATCAGTTTGAGGCGGCAGGCTTTGAGACTCTGACGCTTTCGACAGAGTCCTGTGCCATCTGTAAGAAGTGCGCCTATCCGGATGCCCCCTGCCGTCATCCGGATAAAATGTTTCCCTGTGTGGAAAGCTACGGAATCCTGGTAACAAACATGGCGGAGCAGTGCGGGATCGAATTTATTGAGGGCGGGAATGTGGTAGTCTGGTTCAGTCTGGTGCTGCTGCGGGAACGTCCCCAATCCTGATCAATATTTGTACTTTATGCGGCTCCACCCAGGCCAGCCAATCGGCACAATCCAAAGTTGCCTCTGGCTGGCCTGGGTGGAGCCGCGAAGAAATGCGATATTAAACAGGTAATATTAGTGCCGGGGTTCGGGACGTCCCCTTCGCAGTCAATATGCCAGATCCGGCCAGCATGGATTATCCGCGCCGCCCGCGAAACAACAGTTGACAATCCAGAACAGCTAGAGTAGAATAAATAAGGCATATTCAGAGGCGCGGAGGACATGAGTAGCGAAGGCAAAAGGGTGATCCGCCGAAAGCAGCGAGCCTGCTTGGGCCTGCATTGAAGAAGTGCAGGACTGTTTTTACCGAAACAGAACAGCCAGTCGGTAAAAGAGTGCTGTATATGCGCGGCGAAGGATAAAAACGAGCTTGTGGCGGCGGAGCAAAGGCTTTGCGGCCGTAAATGAAGGATCCTGCGCGCAGGGTCCGTTTTTATTTTATTCAGGAGGAAAAAGAAATGGTATTTGGTGTACTGAAGGACATTAAAAACGGCGAATACCGCGTGATTGCAACCCCCTCTGAGGTTGCTTCGGTTGTTGCAGACGGCCATCAGGTGCTTGTCCAGAAGGGCGCCGGCGAAAAGGCCGGATTCGAGGACGAGGAGTATGTAGCCATGGGCGCAGAGCTTGTGGATACTGCCGAGGAAATGTATAAGAGAAGTGATCTTCTCGCAAAGGTTAAGGAGTTTGAGCCCTGTGAGTTTGATATGCTCCGGGAAAATCAGATCGTGTTCACCTGTATTCATCCGGCGGCTCATCCCGAGGAGGTTCAGGCACTTCTGGACAAGAAGGTGATCGCGTTTACTGCAGAGGATTCCCACCGCTACGGCTCCCCTAACTGCGAGGCAGCCGGAAAGCAGGGCGCACTCATGGGTCTGGAATCCATGCTTTCCATCAACGGAGGCAAGGGTAAATTCGTGAGCGGTCTCGGCGGAGCACCCGGCATGAAGGTGCTGATCCTTGGCGGCGGCGTGGTTGGACAGGCTGCTCTGTCTGTGCTGTATGCACTGGGCGCATGGGTGACCGTGATGGATATCAACATTGGTACGCTGAGAACCCTGAGCCGTCAGTATCAGGAGCGTGTCAACACTATGATCTCCACCAAGGAGAATATTGCCAAGCTGCTGCCGGAGACTGACATGGTGCTCAACTGTGTAAAGTGGCCGAAGAACCGTACCGATCATCTCATCGACCGGGAAATGGTCCGCAGCATGGCAAAGGGCTCTGTTATCGTTGATATCAGCAACGATGTCGGCGTGATCGAGACCTTCCATGAGACAACTCATGAGGATCCCCGATACATTGAAGAGGGCGTGGTTCATTACTGTGTAAGCAACATTCCCGGCGCCATCGCAAACTCCACCTCCGTGGCTTATGCGGCATCGGTGCTTCCTCATTTCCGCAGCATCATGAACAACGGCGTGGCGGAAGCATGCAGAAGAGACGGTTTCTTAAGAAGAAGCCTGACAACGTACAAGGGCTATCTGACTCATGAGGAGACCAGTGCACTTCAGAACCGTGCATGGATCCGTCCGGAGGATATTCTCGGAATCGCGGATCAGAAGCTGGATCCCGCACCGCCCGCAACGGTAACACGGTCCGAAAACTTCATCGCAAAAGAAGACGTTAAATTTTAATAACCTGAAGAAGGAGAGAGTATGAAAGAGTTAGTAAACATGGGATTTATATCCATCATTCCCCCGATCCTGGCAATCGTGCTGTCCTTTGCCACAAAGAATACCATCGTCTCCCTCGGTGTTGCCTGCCTGACCGGAACGCTGCTGGCAGGACAGGGACTGTTCGGATTCCCCACCTTATTGAAAGAAAGCCTGGGAACCACAAGCTTTTCCTGGGTTATGCTGCTGAACATTTTCATCGGCATTCTGGTTGCATATTTCCAGAAAACCGGTGCGATCCAGGGCTTTTCCCAGTGGGTCAATGACAAGAAGCTAAGCCGGAAGGGCGCACAGCTCATGGCATGGGTGCTGGGCATGTTCGTATACTTCAGCGATTCCTTCAGCCCCCTGTTTGTCGGCTGTACCATGAGAAGCATCACCGACAAGGCGCGGATCTCCAGAGAGAAGCTGGCGTACATCGCCGACTCCACCTCCGCACCGGTAAGCGTGCTGGTTCCCATCACCGGCTGGGCTGCTTATTTAAGCGGTCTGGCGGTAGGCGTTGGCTGCATCGCCACCGAGGCGGACGGCGCATCGCTGTTTATCAAGGCAATCCCCTTTAACTTCTATGCCATCATCGCGGTTCTGTTCGTTGGTCTCATTGCGTCTGGAATCGTCAAGGATTTCGGTCCCATGAAGAAGGCCGAGAAGCGTGCCATGGAAGAGGGAAAGGTACTGGCAGACGGCGCAGAGCCTCTGACCGGCCGAGAGCTGACGGAGATGCAGCCCTATCCCGGCTTCAAGCCCAGGGTATTCCTGAACTTTGTTCTTCCGGTTCTGATGATCATCAGCACCGCACTGGGAACCTACATTGCCTTCAAGTCCGCAAAGACCATGGAAGCCTTCCTTTATGTGGGAATCTTTATGATGATCAGCATGATGATCCAGGGCATTCCATTCAAAGAAGTAATGAAGACCATGATGGACGGCATCAAGGGCGCACTGCCCGCCGTTGTACTCCTTGCCATGGCGTACTCCATCAACGCCCTGAGCAAGCAGATGGGAACCGCGAACTATATTATTTCCATCTGCGAAGGCTTCATGACCCCTCATGTGCTTCCCGCGCTGATCTTTGTTGTGGCAGCAATCATGGCATTCGCGACCGGAACCTCCTGGGGAACCTTCGCGATCTGTATGCCCATTGCTCTGCCTCTGGCATTCAGCTTCAGCGGCGGTGAACTTACCACCATTGTTGTTGCGGTATTCGCGGCAGTTGCAGGCGGCGGCGTATTCGGTGATCATTGCTCCCCCCTGTCCGATACGACGATCCTTTCGTCCATGGGCTCCGCATCCGACCACCTGGATCACGTAAAGACACAGCTTCCCTACGCACTGATCTGCGGTACGCTGGCTACCATCGGCTATCTGATCGTGGGATTTGTGGCAGCGTAAAAATGAGATAGCGGGACTGTCCGGAGTGAGATCCGAAACAGCTTCCGGCAATAATTTGTAAACAAAAAATCCGATCTTTGTATGTGATAAACGCATACAGAGGTCGGATTTTTTATCCCAACTCCCG
This sequence comes from Candidatus Paralachnospira sp. LCP21S3_A2, assembly GCF_052118925.1. Taxonomy (NCBI): domain Bacteria; kingdom Bacillati; phylum Bacillota; class Clostridia; genus Candidatus Paralachnospira; species Candidatus Paralachnospira sp. LCP21S3_A2. The sequence continues at coordinate 95,070 of NZ_JBQKGG010000007.1, read as the reverse complement.
AATGTCAGAGCTTTTTGCATCGGATCTGGACACAAACCGCCTGATCGTGGGACTGGAATTATATGCCGGACGAAAAATTGATCCGGATCATACATCTTTAATTTTTGACGAGGTTCAGGAGGTACCGAGAGTACCGGCACAGAAACAACCCCAATTATGCTGCGGCCCGCCCGGGAATTTTTTGTTTCCGTTCCAGAATAAAAAAGGCGATCAGGCAGATGAGAACTGACAAAAGCGATCCGGCGGCGGTGGCAAGTCCCATGGGCAGCAGGGTCGAGGGGAACAGCTTCGACATCAGATACACGCCGGGAATACGCACCAGCGTGATGGCGGTAATGTTATGGATAAAGGAAAGAATGGATCTTCCACAGGCACAGAAGTAACCGCTGAAGCTAAAATGGATCCCGGCGAACAAGCAGTCCCAGATGTAGCCGCGGATATACTGACCGCCGGCGATGATCACACCGGTATCTCTGGTAAACAGTCTCACCACCGGTTCTGCGATAAGCTGGATCAGAGCAGCGATGATCAGGCCAAAGCAGACGGTGATCATGACGGCATAACCCAGGGTTTTCTTTGCCCGTTCCGGTTTTCCGGCACCGATATTCTGGGCGCCTAGGGCAGAGACGGTGGACAGCATGGACGAGGGCACCAGGAAGAGAAAGCTGATGAGCTTCTCCACAATGCCGACGGCAGCAGAATCCGTAAGCCCGCGCTGATTAGCGATGATGGTAATGATGATAAAGGCAATCTGGATCAGTCCGTCCTGAAAAGCGATGGGAAGACCGATGGAGAGAAGCTGTCTCATGACGGGGCGAACGGGACGAAAATCTTTGCGGGAGGGTCGGAGTCCGGTGTTTCGTTTCAGAATTACCACAAGGGAGATCACAACACTGATGGCCTGGGATAAGGTCGTACCCAGTGCTGCGCCGACCGGTCCCATGCGAAGCACTCCCATGAACAGATAGTCCAGTCCGATGTTGGCAGCGCAGGCGATGGCGATAAAGTACATGGGGCTTTTGGAATCACCCATACCGCGGAAGATCGAACTGATGATGTTATAGGCAGTGATGAAGGGGATTCCGATAAAGCAGACCGTAAGGTAAGCCCTGGCACCGGAGACAGCCTCAGACGGGGTGGACATAATCGAAATAACAGGCTTCACAAAGAACAGCAGAAGCACGGTGAGGATCACAGAAACGATCATGAACAGTGTTATCGTATTTCCGATATCAGCAGATGCACGCGCATTGTCATCAGCACCGATGGCCTGGGCGATGCTTACGGTAGCGCCCATGGAAAGACCTACAAGAATGACCGTGAGCATATGCATGACCTGGCTGCCGATGGAGACTGCCGTAGTGCCTGCGATCCGGTCGAACTGGCCGATGATGAACAGGTCAGCCATGCCGTAGAGTGTCTGTAAAAAATAAGAAAGCAGGTAAGGAAGCGAGAACAGCAAAATATTTTTCAGGACGCTTCCCCTCGTCAGATTTTGTTCCATGTGTTGAGAGACTCCTTTCATAGGAAGGCTTTCCCTGTAAACTCTTCCATTGTTATGGTATGCAGAAAAACCTCATAAAAAATCATTTGTTTGTATTTTCCAGTTTAACATGAATCTTCCGTTTTTTGTAGCGGAAATTTTTCGGAACAGACGTATACCGGAGGCCGGTTCGATTCTGAAGCTGAGTTTACCGGCGGCAGAGCCAAGGAAAATATTGACACCGCTTTGCATGGGGAAGTATACTAAAAGACAATCCAATTGGTTGGAAATTTCGGAAGCAGCTGAGTCTGCGGTATATTGAGGAAATTTAGATAGTATGAAAATTCTTCTGGTGGCGATCAATGCCAGATATATTCATTCGAATCTGGCAGTTTATACATTGAAGGCCTGCGCGGAGCAGGCAATGAAAACATGGAAAAATGGGAGAAAGTCAGGTTCATCCTGTCCGGAGGAGGCAGTCTCTGATACGGCGGAGCCGGTCTGTTCAGATTGTGCATTGCAGGAAGCTGTGCAGATCGAGCTGGCGGAGTATACCATCAATCACCGGGCGGCGGAGATATTGGATGATATTTATCTGCGGGAGGCCGATGTGCTCTGCTTCTCCTGTTATATCTGGAATATTGAATATGTAAAAACGCTGGTAAAAAACTTAAAACGGCTCTGTCCCGGAGTGCCAATCTGGCTGGGCGGGCCGGAGGTGTCCTATGAACTGGAACGACAGTTTTTCGAAATTCCGGAAATAGACGGGATTCTTTACGGAGAGGGAGAGGAAAGTTTTCCCCGGCTGGTTCAGTATTATGTGGAAAACCAGGGGGAAATACGGGTGAAGTGTGGACAGGGAAAGCCGGAGTCTTCGCCGGTTCCCTTTGGCTGTGCCTGGCGGAAGCCGGACGGAACCATCGGGATCACGCCGCCTGCGCCCTTTACCGATATGGGAAAGATCCCCTTTGTTTATCAGAATCTTAAAGAGTTTGAAAACAGGATCCCCTATTATGAGACAAGCCGCGGCTGCCCTTTTTCCTGCAGCTACTGCCTTTCTTCTATAGATAAGACGCTGCGGTTTCGTCCGTTGGACCAGGTCTTTTCAGAGCTTTCCTTTTTCCTGGAGCATAAGGTTCCGCAGGTCAAGCTGGTGGACCGGACGTTCAACTGTAAGGAAAAGCGGGCCATGGAGATCTGGCAGTTTCTGCGCGATCATGACAACGGGATCACTAATTTCCATTTTGAGATCGAGGCGGATATTCTGGGGCCGGAAGCACTGGAGCTGTTAAAAACTCTTCGCCCCGGTCTGGTCCAGCTGGAGATCGGCGTTCAGTCGGCGAACCCGAAGACACTGGAGGCGATTCACCGGCGGACCGATCTGACAAAGCTGAAGGAGATTACCGGAACGATCCGGAGCGGACATAATATCCATCAGCATCTGGATCTGATTGCCGGACTTCCCTGGGAGGATTATGAGAGCTTCGGCCGTTCCTTTGACGTGGTCTACGGGATGAAGCCCGACCAGCTTCAGCTTGGATTTTTAAAGGTTCTGCGGGGGACCTCCATGTATGAGGATGCAAAGCGGTATCAGATCCTTTATCAGGCGGAAGCACCGTATGAGGTCCTGGAGACGCCGTGGCTGTCCCATAAAGAGGTCATCCGGCTAAAGCAGGTGGAGGATATGACCGAAATCTATTATAACAGCGGGCAGTTTCCCAATACCTTAAATGTCCTGGTACCACTTTACGGAACTGCGTTCGGGCTTTTTGAAGCGCTGGGAAAGGCGTATCGGGAGGCCGGCATGAACGGGAAGAAGCATGTACGTGCCGCAGTCTATGAATTTCTTCTGGAAACGGCAGGAACGTGGTTTCCGGCGGAAAAAGAACGGCTTCGCGGCCTTTTGACCCTGGATTTCTATCTGCGGGAGAATGTGAAAAAGCGCCCGGCTTTCTGTGTGCCGGAATTAAGCCATGAAGAGGAACGGGAGCTTCTTATTAAAATCAGACCGGAGCTTTCCATGAAGGAGCTGTTAAGGCGGTTCCATGTGGAGCGGATCAATGGAGAAATTTGTATTTTCGACTATGAACGGCGTGATATTTTAACGGGAAATGCTGGACTTTTTCCGGTTTTGGCGGTATAACAAAGGGCAGGCGGCAGAAATGCGTGCGGAGGCAGCCGGTATTGTCCGGAGATGAGAAAACCGTGCACCGCAGACGGAATACGGTGCCGCAGAAGGAGTTTTGAAGCTTCAGATTAGGAGGAATATCTGCCATGATGAATATGAACAACAAAAAGACAAAGCAGATCCTGTTTGGCGTAATCGCCGTAGTTCTGGTTCTGGTTATGGTCGTTCCCATGGTGCTCAGCATGGTCATATAGCCGGAGAAATACCGGAAGATGTTGCGGTTCCTTTAAGTATTTTAAGATTCTGTGATGACACTTGCAATCAGAGATAGATATTGATATACTAGCAACAAACTGAGCAGAGATTATTTGCGTAAAGATTATTTATGGGTTGAAAGAAAGGGAGTTTGAATGAGGAAACGAGTTACTTGGCTGCTGATATGGACGCTCCTGATGACGACAGTTCTTTCGGGAGCGGTTTATGCAACCGGAGATGAAACACAAAAAGAAACAGAGACCGGAGAAACGACGGCGGACGGTGAAGAAGTGCAGACGCTGAGCACAGAACCGACAGAAAATGCGGAGGAGTCTCTGGAGAGGGCACTGGCGAAAAGTCCGTTTACAGAGGAGACGACTGTGGCCAACGGCGTACTGATCGGAACGACCGATGTCAGCGGCATGACGGCAGCACAGGCCATGGATGCGGTGCAGACGGAGGTTGCAGCGCTGGGAGGAAAGACCTTGACGCTGACGCTTGACGGAGCAGACGGGGTAGATCCCATTACCGCGCCGGTTTCGGAGCTTGGCCTTTATGCAAAGGATCTTTCCAATGTGGTCATGGAGGCTGTGACCCTTGGAAAGAGCGGAAACCTGATCGTCCGTTATAAGACAGAAAAAGATTTAAGCGTAAGCAGCCATACCTTTGATCTGGAACTGGCTGTGAACGAAGCGACCGTAAAGAATTTCGTGGATACAAAGACGGAGGCGCTGTCCATCGAACCGGTGGAGGCAAAGCTGGAACGTGTCGGCAGCGGCTTTGAGATAACAGACAGTAAGAGCGGAATCGAAGTCAATGCAGATGAAACCGCAAAGTCCATTATGACTGCCATGGAAAACTGGAACGGTGAAGATCTGACGGTTGCTGCTTCGGCTCAAATCAAGGAACCGAGATGCACCAAGGAGCTTCTTTCCCAGATCACGGATAAGATCGGAACCTTTTCTACAAGTGTTACAGGCGGAGCCGGGAAACAGAAGAATCTGAAGGCTGGTGTAGGACATACGACGGATGTGCTGATCATGCCGGGGGAGTCCTGGTCCATGCATGATGCACTTGCGCCATTCTCGGCAGAGAACGGCTATGTGGAGGAAATCGCATACCAGAATGGCGGTTATGTAAAGGAATACGGCGGAGGGATCTGTCAGCTGGCAACAACCCTCTATAACGCAGCACTGCGGGCAGAAGTGCATATTTCCAAGCGCTCCAACCACTCCATGATCGTAAATTATACTGACTGGGGTCTGGATGCCACCATCAACGACGGCGGCTCCAAGGATCTGGAGCTGACCAACGATTTTGATTTCCCGATCTATATTGAAGCGTCAGTGGGCGGCGGTTATGTGACTTATACCATCTGGGGCAAGGAGACGAGACCGGCGAACCGGACCTTAAAGTTCTATGGTGTGACCCTCAGCGAAGAGTATGTTCCCGATGAGGTAACCGTGGATCCCAGTATGGCCCCCGGAACTGAGAACGTTGTCCAGTCGACCTCTTATCCGGCGGCAGTCTGCGAGGCCTATAAAGAGGTTTATGTGGATGGCGTGCTTCAGGAGAAGATCAAGCTTCATACCGATAAGTACCGTGCATCGGCGAGAAAGGTCGTAAAGGGACCGGATGCGGCAGCGGCACCGCCAGAGTCTACGGAGGCGCCGGCGGAATCCACACCGGCACCGACGGAAGCACCCACGGAGGCCCCGACAGCGGCGCCTACGGAGGCACCGGCGCCGGCTCCTGTGGAATCCCCGTCTCAGGGCTGAAACGTCTTCGAAGACAGGACGTACAGCTCATGAAATGAGAGAAAGCGCAGGCCAGGGTTTCTGAGAATCCTGGTGCAAAGAAAAAAAAAGTATGCTATACTGAAGAGGTCATGGTTCCGGGAAAGGAATTTTGACCTCTTTCCTGTTTCACAGGAAAGTGCGTCCGATGAAACAAAAAGGAATATCTTTTGTGAGACGATGCAAAGGAGAATAACATGAAACCAGGACAGGATATGATCGTGACCGGATACATCGGTCTGGAGGGAACGGTGCTGGCTGTCGAGAAGCTGGAGGCCAGGCTGAAAAAAACGCTTCCTCAGGATCTTCTGGACACAGCCCGGAGCTTCCGGGAATACCTGAAGGCGAGTCCGGAGGCCGCAGTCGCGCGGCAGCATGGTGAAATAGCCATGCAAGAAGTGAGGAACGGCGGTATTTTTGCGGCATTGTGGGAACTGGCAGAAGCACATAAAATCGGAATGACCGTATATCTGAAAAAGATCCCGGTGCGCCAGGAAACCATAGAGATCTGTGAGGTGCTGGAGTGGAACCCTTATGAGCTTCTGTCCGGCGGCTGTACGATCCTGGTGACGGACAACAGCAACGATGTGATCCCGGAGCTTCTGGATCAGGGAATTCCGGCAGCGTTTATCGGGAAAGTCACAGACAGCAATGACCGTGTGATTCTGAATGGAGAGAATGTCCGGTATCTGAACCGGCCGGAACCGGATGAGATTGAAAAGCTGGTATGATTCAGGCAGAGCCTGAATTGTCAGGATGAGAGAAATGGAGAGTTAAGATTATGAGAGAGAAGATTTTGGCTGCTCTGGAGAAAAACAGCAGGATCGATGTCAATGATCTGGCAGTTCTTTTAAATATGGAAGAAGTGGATGTGGTCAATGAGATCGCGGCTATGGAGGCTGAGGGGATCATCTGCGGGTACCATACGCTGATCAACTGGGATAAGGTGACAGCGGAGAAGGTAACGGCCCTGATCGAGGTAAAGGTGACGCCTCAGCGCGGCATAGGTTTCGACAGTATTGCCGAGAGGATTTATAACTATGATGAGGTTCATGCGGTGTATCTGATCTCCGGAGCTTTTGATTTCATGGTGATCATTCAGGAAAAAACAATGAAGGATGTAGCCCTGTTTGTTTCGAGCAAGCTGTCTCCCATGGAAACAGTGCTCAGCACGGCAACTCATTTTGTACTGAAGAAATATAAGGATCATGGAACAATCCTTGAGCAGAAAAATAGAGATGAAAGGATGTTGGTGATGCTATGAGAAATCCATTATCTGATAAAGTTGTTGGCCTGGAGCCTTCGGGTATCCGAAAATTTTTTGATGTTGTAAATGAAATGCCGGATGCCATTTCGTTAGGTGTCGGTGAGCCGGATTTTGATACGCCCTGGCATGTGAGGGAGGAGGGAATTTATTCTCTGGAGCAGGGACGGACGTTTTACACCTCCAATGCAGGGCTTAAAGAATTAAAGGAAGCAATTTCTGCCTATCTGAAGCGGCGCTGCAGCGTGGAATATGATCCGGTCCGTGAGATCATGGTGACTGTCGGCGGAAGTGAGGCCATTGATCTGGCACTTCGTGCCATGCTGAATCCTGGTGATGAGGTACTGATCCCCATGCCCAGCTATGTTTCCTATGTTCCCTGTACGGTTCTGGCAGACGGCGTTCCGGTACTTATCGAATTAAAGGAAGAAAATGAGTTCCGGCTGACTGCGGAGGAGCTGGAAGCAGCGATCACACCTAAGAGCAAGATCCTGATCCTGCCCTTTCCCAACAATCCTACCGGGGCCATTATGGAGCAGAAGGATCTGGAGGCGCTCCTTCCGGTGATCCTGAAGCATGATCTTCTGGTTATCACAGATGAAATTTATTCCGAATTGACCTATAACGGAACCCATGTTACCATTGCCTCCATGCCCGGAATGAAGGAGCGTACCGTACTGATCAACGGCTTCTCCAAGGCTTATGCCATGACCGGATGGAGACTGGGCTATGCGGCGGCACCGGAGCTGGTCATGGATCAGATGTTAAAGATCCATCAGTATGCAATCATGTGTGCGCCAACCACCAGCCAGTATGCAGCGGTGGAGGCCATGAACAACGGAGATGATGATGTAACAGCCATGCGGGAATCCTACGATCAGAGACGCCATTATGTGTTAAAGACGCTGGAGGAAATGGGGGTTACCTGCTTTGAGCCTAAGGGGGCATTCTATGTATTCCCCAACATCAGTCGGTTTGGTATGAGCTCTGAAGAGTTTGCGGAGCGTCTTCTGCGTGAGGAGAAGGTTGCAGTTGTGCCTGGAACAGCCTTCGGTGCCTGCGGAGAAGGCTTTGTCCGGATTTCGTATGCGTACTCACTGGAGGCGCTGAAGGAGGCGCTGGGAAGACTTGCGGACTTTGTGAAAAAGCTGGAGGCAGAATAATGGCCTACGGAACAGAGCACGGTCTGGATCATAAACCGGAATGTCCGGCCGGAGGGATGAATATTGTCCTTCTGGAGCCGGAAATGCCGGCTAATACAGGAAATATCGGACGGACCTGTGTGGCAACGGGAAGCAGGCTTCATCTGATCGAGCCGCTGGGCTTCCAGATCAATGAGAAGATGCTGCGGCGTGCAGGACTGGATTACTGGGACAGCCTGGATGTGACGGTGTATGATAATTTTGAGGATTTTCTGGAGAAAAACCCGGAAGCGAGAACGCGGATCTATATGGCGACCACCAAGGCGCCTCATGTGTATACGGAGGTGTCCTATGAGCCGGGAGCGTATCTGATGTTTGGAAAGGAAAGTGCCGGAATCCCGGAGGAGATCCTGAAGGAACATCAGGAAACAGCAATCCGGATTCCCATGCTGCCGGAGATCCGGTCGTTAAATCTGGCGAATTCGGTGGCGGTGGTGCTTTACGAAGCCCTGCGCCAGAATGCCTTTTCTCACATGGAGCTGATGGGAAAACCCAGGAGCTTTGAATGGAAATAGAACAATAAAAAACCTGTGCCGGGGGGACACAGGTTTTTTTGGTTATGGAATCTAATTGGATCGTTAAACGATCGAAAGGGGCAATTAGATGATGGTCACAGCTTCTGTGACTTTCCGGTTTTTATTATATCGGAAAACCTGTTAAGATAGTGACAGAAAATAAAAAATACGCGTTAAGAAAGCGTTAAGAAAGCGATGAGAAACAAAACGCGGACAGCAGAAGCGGAGCTTTTTACTGTGGAGACTCCATCATGCGGTAGCCGACGCCAAGCTCTGTCTGAATGTATTTTGGGCTGGCAGGATTCTGCTCCAGCTTCCGGCGGATGTTGGCCATGTTGACGCGGAGAATCTGGTTGTCATTGACGGCATAAGGTCCCCAGATCTGGCGGAGAATGTAATCATAAGTCAAAACCTTTCCGGCATGCTGGATGAGAAGCACCAGGATCTTGAACTCGATCTGGGTGAAATGGACTTCTTTCCCGGCCAGAGTGATCAGGCGCTTATCCAGATCCACCGTCAGATCACCGACGGTGTAGACCGTGGCAGCCGGAGTTCCTGAAGCTGTAACCATCTGGTCGGCATGGCGCAGGGCTGTCCGGATCCGGGCAGTCAGCTCGGAGATCCCGAAGGGCTTTGTAATGTAATCATCGGCGCCCAGATCCAGCGCATGGACTTTTTCGGCCTCATGGGTTCTGGCGGACACAACGATGACCGGTGTACGGCACCACTGGCGGATGGAGGCTAAAAAGTCCAGACCGTCCATATCGGGAAGTCCGAGATCCAGAAGAATCAGGTCCGGCCCGTAGGACGCGATCATGCTCTTTGCCTGGCTGGCAGTTCCGGCCACCAGCGTGTGGTAATCGTTGGAATGAAGAATGGTCGTCATAAAGTTACAGATACTGGTTTCATCCTCAACAATGAGGATCGTTCGTTTATGATTCATGGGGTACCTCCTGTGCAGATGGAATGGATAGGGGCAGGCCGAACTGGAAAAGAGCACCGCCGGTGGGAATGTTTTCGCCCCGGAAGAAGCCATGGTGCGCTTTTACAATGCTCTGGCAGACGGAAAGGCCAATCCCCAGTCCTCTGGTGGAATCCTTGCTGGCAGATAAGGGTTTCTTTCCGCCGCTCCTTAGCATGTCCAGAACCTCGGCAGAAAGTCCCCGTCCCTGATCGGCAACGGAAAAAACGGCATATCTGACTGTCTGTTCGCTGCCTTTCGGTTCTTTTCCCTGTTCGGTCAGGGCCTCGACTGAGACGGTCAGACAGATGTGCTTCGTATCGCCGGAATGGCGGATGGCATTTTCCAGAAGGTTGATCAGCACCTGTTCGATGAGAATGGGGTCCATGGGAACGAATAACAGGTCATCGGGGACACGCGCTTCCACAGAAAGAGAAGGGTAACGCTTCTTTGTCTGGAGAATGGCTTCGGCTACCAGTTCCTCGACTGCCTCCTCTGTTTCTTTTAAAGCGGCGCTGCCGTCGCTCAGCTTTGTGACGGTAAGCAGGTTCTCGATCATGCGGATCAGCCATTCGGAGTCATCACGGATATCCTCCAGGAGCTTTTGTCCGTTATCGGAAAGCTGCTCGGAAGAATCAGACAGCAGAGCGGCGCTGGAACCGAAAATGGATGTCAGTGGTGTCCGCAGGTCATGGGAGATGGCCCGGAGCATATCGCTGCGGATCTTTTCCTGCTCAGCTAACATGCGGATCTCCTGTTGCTCCTCGGAAAGACGCTGGTTGACCTCCAGAAGATCCTTTGCCTCCTGTTCCCGCTTCCGGGCAAGCTCTGTCTGTTTTTTTGCCTGGGAGGTCAGTGCACAGATCACTGTGGAGATCATGAGCAGAGCCAGAAAGGAGACAGGATAGCCGCTCAGCGTAAAATTAAACTGAGAAAATGGATAGGTGAAAAAATAGTTGATGCAGAACATGCTGACCAGCGAGGCGGCCAGACCATAAACATAGCCTCTGGTGGTCCGGCAGATTAAAACAACTGCCAGGACGAAGACCAGGGCGGAGTTGTTTTCCGAACCGCTCAGGGGGCGCAGCAGGCTGCTTACCAGAAAAGCGCCTGCCAGGAGCCCCGCAGTTTTCAGAAGGTCTTTGATGGAAAAATCAGAGGATTTCATAAACGCGCGTCCTTATTGATTACTGTTTCCGCTGCCGGAGGCCTTCGGCAGGGTGAAAATGAATTCGGTGCCAATCCCTTCGGTACTGATCACATCGATGTTTTCATTATGGGCGGTGAGGATTTCCTTTGTGATGGAAAGTCCCAGACCTGTTCCCGTCCGGTCCTTTCCACGCGAGGAGTCGGACTTGTAGAACCGGTTCCAGATCTTTTTCATGCTGTCCTTCGGAATTCCGATCCCGCTGTCCTTGACAGAGGTAAAGATCTTTTCATGCTTTTCATAGGTGGCGATCCAGATGGTGGAATTCGGGCGGGAGAACTTGATGGCATTGTCCACCAGATTGTAAAGCACCTGCTGGATCTTTCCCATGTCTGCCTGCACATAGAAAGTGCGTTCAGAAAAGATCAGGTCAAAACGGATCTGCTTCGGTTTACAGATGCCCTCGAAGGCAGCTACCGTGTCGCGGATCACCTGATTTAAGTCAAAGGTGGTGATGTCCAGAAGATTTCCCTTGGAATCCAGACTCTGGAGAGCAAGGGTACTGGAGGTGAGCTTCGTCAGCCGCTCCGTTTCGGAGATCACCAGCTTCATGTATTTTTCATGGAGCTCCGGAGGAATCGTTCCGTCGATCATGGCCTCCAGATAGCCTTTGATGGAGGTTAAAGGCGAACGGAAGTCATGGGAGACGTTGGAGATGAATTTTCGCTGGTCTGCCTCTTTATTGCTCAGCTCATGAGCCATGTAGCCAAGGGTGTCTGCCAGGTAGCCGATCTCGTCCTCGGAATGGAGGGCCAGCTTGTAATTTAAGTTGCCGGCAGCGAACTCGTTGGCGGCACGGGTGATCTTCTTTAAAGGCTGAAGAATACTTTTCCGTATGATCCAGAGAATCACAAACGAAAGCAGAAAGATCACCAGAAACGTGATGTAGATAATATTCAGGATCTGATCACGCACTTCATAGATCCCGGTCAAGGACTGGTGGAGCACCACATAGCCATAAGTATTGAAGTTGGCGGAGATGGGGGCGGTCACGCTGAGCATGGAATCCTCGAACATTCCATAATAATCGCCGATAACATAACGGCCCCGTCCCTGATCAGAGGGATCAAAGGCTTCAATGACCGAACCGGCTGGAATATCATCGGTACGGTAAACGATGGTTCCCTCGGCTTTCACGATCCAGATATCCACATCGAAGGTGGAGCTGATGGAGGTAAGCTGGGAATTCAGCGGGTCTGCGGCAGTGATAGTGCTGCCGTAGCGGTCACGGCAGCTGTCGGCGATCATATTTGCTTCATTATACAGCTGATCCGCCCGGTCCCGTTCCAGATAACGGAGTGTCATGTTGGACGAAAAGAAGGCGATGGAGAGAAAACCGAGGATACCGAAGATCAGATAACCCATCAGGATCTTCACATAAAGAGAAATTCTCATCGTTTCACCTCGAATTTATAACCGATGCCCCAGACCGTAGAAAGCTGCCAGGAGGGATGGGGATGATCGCTCAGCTTTTCCCGGAGGCGCTTGATATGGACATCGACGGTTCTGGTGTCGCCGGCATATTCATAGCCCCAGATATGATCCAGAAGCTGTTCTCTTGTGAATACCTGATTGGGGGAGGAAGCAAGGAAATAGAGAAGCTCCAGCTCCTTCGGCGGCATTTCCACCGAATGTCCCATGCAGATCACCGAGTAGTTGGTCAGGTTTACAATGAGATCCGGGTATTCCACAAACTGTCCCTGCTGCTTGGGAAGCTCCGCCGGGACGGGGGCAGCAGGAACTGCACGCCGCAATACGGCTTTGACTCTTGCCACCAGCTCCTTGGAATCAAAGGGCTTGATGATATAGTCGTCGGCGCCCAGCTCCAGACCGAGAACCTTGTCAAAGACCTCGCCCTTGGCAGACAGCATGATAATGGGAATGGACGATTCCTTTCGGAGCTCCCGGCAGACCTGGTAGCCGTCGATACCAGGCAGCATAAGATCCAGAAGGATCAGATTCGGATTGAATTCCGGAACAGCCTGGAGCGCCGATTCGCCGTCATGGACGATTCTGGTGTCATAACATTCCTTTAAGAGATACAGGGAGATCAGCTCCGCAATATTTTCGTCATCATCAACGATCAGGATTTTCTGTTTGGAAGCCATAAATTCCTCCTATTTTATGATGGATTCAGAATCTGAAACAGTCGCTTTGCCTGATAAATTTTTATTCCTTCAGTTCTGCTACCGTTACGCCAGCGCCGCCCTCTCCGAACTCTCCGAGCCGGTAGGAGGCCACGTGTTTGCTGCGCTTCAGATACTGGTGAACTGCTTTTTTTAATGCGCCGGTGCCGCGTCCGTGGATCACACGAACCTGTCCCAGATGGGCCAGCCAGGCATCGTCAATATATTTATCCAGCTCCGGAATGGCCTCGTCGGTGGTCTTTCCGATGAGATTGATCTCCGGAGAGATGGAAATGGACTTGGACATGCCGATGGAGCCGGAAGTACTTTTCTGTCGGGGCTTTTTAGAGCCGAGAGAGCCGCCCGGAGTATTGATGGTATCCTCATCGAGAAGCTCCAGATCTTTAATGTTGACCTGAGAGCGGAGGATTCCCATCTGGACATACAGATCACCCCTGGCATTGGGCAGGGTGCTGACGGTCCCCTTTAAATTCATGGACAGAACCCGGACAGAATCACCGATCTTGAATTCTTCAGCCTTATGAGCCCTTTTCGGCTTCTTTGCCTTCTGGGTCATATTGGAATTGACCTTATCAAGCTTTTCCCGGAGCTTCTGGCGTTCCTTTTCCAGCTCTTTATTGTTTCCGGCAGCCCCCAGCTTGTTGATGCGCCGGATGGTTTCATCAGCCGTTGCCTTGGCATCCGCAAGAATCCGTTTTGCCTCTTCGTTGGCGCGGGATAAGATTTTGTCCCGGCTTTCATCCAATTTTGTTTCCTTTCCGGAAAGCCGTTCCTTTAAGGCTGCGGCTTCGGATTTATACCGTTCCGCTTCCTGGCGTTCCTTTTCCAGTTCCATCCGGCTTCGTTCCAGATCTGAAAGAAGATCCTCAAAAGCGGCATCCTCCTGCCCGATCCGTTTTCCGGCGTCTTCCACCAGAAAGGCGGGAAGCCCCAGCTTTTTGGAAATGGCAAAGGCATTGCTCTTTCCGGGAATTCCGATGAGCAGGCGATAGGTGGGACGCAGAGTTTCCACGTCAAATTCACAGCTTGCGTTTTCCACCCCGTCGGTGCTGAGGGCAAACACCTTCAGCTCGCTGTAATGGGTGGTTGCCATGACACGAACCTTCATGTTATGAAGGAAGGTAAGAATGGAGATGGCGAGGGCGGCGCCTTCGGTAGGATCCGTTCCGGCACAGAGTTCATCGAAGAGCACCAGACTGGAATCATCCGCCTGATCCAGAATGGAAACAATGTTGGTCATATGGGCGGAAAAGGTACTGAGGCTCTGTTCAATGCTCTGTTCATCGCCGATATCGGCAAATACTTCTTTAAAAACGGCCAGCTCCGAGCCGTCGGAGGCGGGAATATGAAGCCCGCACTGTCCCATGACGGTAAACAGACCGACGGTCTTCAGGGATACGGTTTTACCGCCGGTATTGGGACCGGTGACCACCAGAAGATCAAAATCTTTTCCCAGCTCCAGGGAGATGGGAACGACCTTTTTCGGATCAAGAAGCGGGTGGCGTCCATGGTTGATCCGCAGGAATCCACGGGTGTTGAACTTCGGCTCCGTACAATGATAGTAGCTGGAAAGCTGCGCTTTCGCGAATACAAAGTCCAGATGGGACAGCAGCTCCAGATCGGATTCCAGATAAAGGGTCTGGGCAGCGGCCTGGCTGCTCAGGGATGCGAGAACGGCCTCGATCTCTTTCTTTTCCTGGATTTCCAGCTCCCGAAGCTCATTGTTCAGGCGGATCACAGCCATAGGCTCAATAAAATAAGTAGAACCGGAGGCAGACTGGTCATGAACCATGCCGGAGATCTGTCCCTTGTACTCGGCTTTTACCGGGAGACAGTAGCGTCCGTCTCTGGTGGTGATGACTGCGTCCTGGAGCCAGCTTCGACTGCTGTTTAAGATCGAATTTAACTGAGTGTGGATCCGGTCGCCGGTGAGCCTTATGGAGCGGCGCACATGATGGAGTCCCGGACTTGCATCATCGCTCATTTCTTCTTCTGAAAGAATGCAGCGGGTGATCTCCTGATTTAACGGTGTCAGCGGTTCCAGCAGAGAAAAGGATTCACTTAAGCTGTCGCCTGCTCCGTTTTCATCGGCAGTCCGTCCATAGGATTTTACCCGCGCGGCGGCAGTCAGAAGGCCGGAGATCTGCAGCAGCTCCGCCATACCGAGGCTTGCGCCAATGTTCAGCCGCCGGATGGAGCCGCGGATGTCACGGATTCCGGCAAAGGATACAGGCCCGTTGTGGACCAGGCGTGCAAAGGCGTCAGAGGTTTCTTTCTGTGCCAGGCGGATATCCTCGATGTGGGTCATGGGGTCTAAGCGGCGGCACAGCTCTTTTCCGGCTGCACTTCCGGCGAATCCCGCCAGGATTTCTTTTATTTTTTCAAATTCCAAGATTTTTAATGCTTTCTGATTCATAGACACTCTCCTTGCCTGTTAGTATACCAGACTTTTCCCTGGTTTTGTTAAAAAATTGGGGGAAATGACTTCAAAAAAACGGGAATATCATCTATAATGAAGAGTAGTGCTTTAACCGGAGAACAGATCCGGAGTATTTTCAACTGACCGGGCGGACTTTCAGAAAGAATACGGCAGGGAGAAGATCTATGGCAGATAAGAAGCGTGACGAAGAACAGAAAAAAGCAGAACAGCAGAAGAACAAAGCAGCCGGCGGGAGAACTGCCTGGGAACCGGAAAGCGGGACGGAACCGGAGGATTCCTTTGTCCGTGAACGCGTGCTGAACCGGATGGAATCCAGAAGACGCCGGATGCGCTGGGCCGGGCTTCTTGTAGCATCGGCGGTGGTGTTCGGCGCTGTTTCCTGCATGGTCTTTGTCCTTTTAAAGCCCCATGCGGAGCAGTGGTTTGCGAAAAAAGAACCGGAAACTCCAATCTATGTGCCACGTGATGAGGCATCGGAGACCACGGAAGCGTCCACAGAAACGGAAGCACCGGAGACTATTTCCAGTGAAGAGGATCTGAAGGACGCAGTGGAGTCAGCGGTGGAATCCTATCAGTGGAGCGTATCGGACTACCAGAGTTTATACCGGGCGCTGAACAACGTTTCCGGCGAGGCAAACCAGGGAATCGTGACGGTAACAACCAGAACCCAGACAGCGGACGCCGACTGGTTTGATAATCCCATTGAGACCGAGGGAAAAAAATCCGGTCTTGTATGGAACATCACTGACAGCGAGGTGCTGATCCTGACTGCTTATCGGGCGCAGGAAAACGAGACAACTGTGGAAGTGACGTTCAGCGGCGGTGAAAGGACAGCAGCAGTCATGAAAGCAGCAGACGCCCATACAGGGATCGCCATTGTCAGCGTGCCTCTTTCCAATCTTGCTGAGACGGTTCGGGGGCGTCTGCGTGCCGTTCCGCTGGGAAACAGCATTGATGCCAGGGCGGGCCAGCCGGTGATCGTGGTGGGAAGTCCCAAGGATTATGTGGGATCTGTGGCTTATGGTATGCTGACCTATATCCGTTCCGGCGTTCAGAAAGAAGATATGGAAGTACGGCTGCTTTGTACCGATGTTTCCACCGGAGACGGAGCGAGCGGATTTGTATTAAATATGGATGGTGCGGTTATCGGCATGATCACTGACGAGACAACAGGAACCAATACCTCTGCTGTCGGAATCTCCGGACTAAAGGCTGCGATCGAGCGCCTTTCCAATGGAGGCGGCATGGCCTATGTGGGGATTATCGGTCAGGATGTGACATCAGATATCAGCGAGCAGCACAAAATCCCCAGGGGCGTATATGTTTCCGATGTGACCCTGGAGGGTCCTGCCTACAACAGTGGGATCCAGAACGGCGATGTGATCACGGAGGTGGACGGCGAGGAGGTCCTGACTGTGAAAATGTTCCAGGGCTGTCTGGAGACCAAAAACCCCGGACAGGATGTGATCATTAAGGCACAGCGGGCCGGAAGAGACGGCTATACCCAGTTAGAATTTTCCGTTCACCTGGGAACCAGGTAGACGGCAGAGAGTTGAGGAAAAGACATGAAATATATTGAAACACTGCGCGAAGGAGAACGGGTCTCCGGTGTATATTTATGTAAAGCAAAGCAGACGGCCAAAACGAAGGGGGGAAAGACGTATTATTCTCTGATCCTTCAGGACAAGACCGGAACCATTGATGCGAAGATCTGGGAATTATCCGGCGGGATCGATCATTTTGAGCCATTGAATTATATTAAGATCGATGGCGATGTGACCAGTTATCAGGGGGCGCTCCAGTTAAATGTACGGAGGGTTCGTCTGGCCTCTGAGGGCGAGTATGTCCCCTCGGATTATCTTCCCGTTTCCGATAAGGATATTGAGACCATGTACAGTGAGCTTCTGGCTTTTGTGAAGAGCCTGAAAAACGAGAAGCTGCGAACCCTGGCGGAACGGTTCTTTGTGGAGGATCCGGCATTTATTAAAACGTTTAAGGCTCATTCAGCGGCAAAGACGGTTCATCATGGATTTGTAGGCGGGCTTCTGGAGCATACCCTCAGTGTGGCAAAGCTCTGTGATTTCTACTGTACCCGTTATTCTGTGCTCAACCGGGATCTTCTCATCGCTGCAGCGCTGTTCCATGACATCGGAAAAACAAAAGAGCTTTCCGAGTTTCCGGAGAACGATTATACCGATGATGGCCAGCTTCTGGGGCATATCGTTATCGGAACCATTATGGTTGATGAGCAGATTAAGACCATTCCTGGCTTCCCGGCCAAGACGGCATCGGAGATCAAGCACTGTATTCTGGCTCATCACGGTGAGTTTGAGTATGGCTCTCCCAAGAAGCCGGCACTGGCAGAGGCCATGGCTCTTAATTTTGCCGATAACACGGATGCAAAGCTGCAGACTGTGACGGAACTGTTCCGCAGCAATGCGGACAATAAAGACTGGCTGGGATTCAACCGGCTTCTGGATTCCAATGTGAGAATGACGACAGATATATAAAAATAATAGGAGACCTGTTTTGGAGAAAAATCAGATATTTCAGACAATGATTGAAGATATGAGCGAACAGGGCGAGGGTATAGGCAGAGTTGATGGCTATACCCTTTTTATTAAGGATGCCATCATCGGAGACCGGATCGAGGGAAAGGTTATCAAGGCGAAAAAGACCTACGGCTTCGGCCGCCTCATAAAGATCCTGGAGCCGTCCCCGTTCCGCGTCACGCCAGCCTGTCCTTCGGCTGCGCCCTGCGGCGGCTGTCAGCTTCAGGCCATGGACTATGCCCGCCAGCTTCGCTATAAAGAGGATAAAGTAAAGAATCACCTGATCCGTCTGGGAGGATTTCCGGAGGAAACTCTGCCCATGGAGCCCATTATCGGCATGAACGAGCCTTATCCCCTGCGGTACCGCAACAAGGGCCAGTTCCCCTTCGGACGTGCGAAAGACGGCCGGATCATCTATGGTTTCTACGCCGGCCGGACCCATTCCATCATAGAGACCGAGGACTGTCTTCTCGGTGCACCGGTGAACCGGGAGATTCTGGAAAAGATCCGTACCTTTATGGAAGAATATGCCATTGAGCCTTATGATGAGACTGCGCACCGAGGTCTGATCCGTCATGCACTGATCCGTGTCGGCTGTCATACCGGCGAGATCATGGTATGTCTGGTCATTAACGGAAAGCATCTGCCCCACAGCGAAGCACTGGTGAAGAGTCTTTGCAGCATTCCGGGAATGACTTCAATTTCCTTAAACATTAACTGCGAAAAAACCAATGTGATCCTGGGACGCGACATGGTCTATCTGAGTGGTACGCCCTACATTACCGACCGGATCGGCCCGCTGACCTATCGGATCTCGCCCCAGTCGTTCTACCAGGTAAATCCGCTTCAGACCGAGCGTCTTTATGGAAAGGCACTGGAATTCGCCGGCCTCACCGGCGCCGAGACTGTCTGGGATCTCTACTGCGGCATCGGCACCATCTCCTTATTCCTCGCCCAGAAGGCGAAGAAGGTCTACGGTGTTGAGATCGTTCCTGCGGCCATTGAAAATGCCCGCGAAAACGCCCGTTTAAATCACCTTGCCAACACCGAATTCTTCGTCGGCAGTGCCGAAGAAATCCTGCCGGAGTGGTATAAGTTCCACGGGGAACCAGCCGATGTCATTGTCGTTGATCCGCCCCGGAAGGGCTGCGACACAGCCCTCTTAGATACCATGCTCGCCATGTGTCCCGCCCGGATCGTCTATGTCTCCTGCGACTCCGCTACCCTCGCCAGAGATCTGAAAACCCTCTGCGCCGGAGGTTATCGCCTGGAACGGGTACAGCCCGTAGATATGTTCCCCCAGGGGGTGCATGTGGAGACGGTGTGCCTTTTGAGCAACACCCAGAGTAAGAAGAAAGAGTCCTATATTACGCTTGATGTGGAGATGGCAGATTACTATCGCATCAAGAACGAAGGGAAGAATTCTACCACCTAAGTTTCAGCCTCACAATCGAATAGGAATTTGAATAGATAAGCTGCAGATGCGGACATGATCCGAGATCTGCAGCTTGTTTTGTTTCAAGCCAAAATAGTCGATTGAAAAAGGAGGACAAACACATGGCAAAAAAGAACGAACGGGAACTGAAGGTTTGTGCACAGAGCGGATACAACTACAAATCCGTTCCGGCGATTCGGTTGATGGGGCAGTGGCTGGAAGCTGCCGGTTTCCATATCGGAGATCCGGTATTGGTTAAATGCGAGGATGGCAAGCTCATCATCAGCCTGGACACCGAAAGAGAAGAGCTGATCGAAGCAGAAAAGGCATTTCTGGAGAAAGGAACCAGAAAACTGCATGAGCGCTTCCTGAAGGAAAAGAAAGAGCTTCACGCGCAGTTTGTAGCTGAGCGGCAGGCGGAGTGTGCAAAGGATCGGGAGAGGGGGAAGGCCTATGTTTGATGCGAAAGACCTTTCTGCTTTGGATCCGAAGTATTTCTCCATCATCTTTACAGATGCCTTTGATGTAACGGTTATGAGCCGGAATACAGGACATTACTGGTTCATCCATAATCCTGAGTATCCGACACCGGGAACATGCATCATATTCCACAAGCATAAGGCATCGCATCCATATCACCAGCACGGTCGTGCGAATAGTTTGAAGCAGGCTGTCCGGAGCATACAGAGCCACGACCGGTGGCAGATGCAGGGCAGACTGTCTAAGAGATAAAATCGAATATAGAGGCACACAGCAAAAAGGAGAGCAGCATCCGGGCATGCCGCTCTCCCTTTATTTTAATCGGTCAGCAATCTCAATGAATCAATCTTTATAGTAAAGGTCTCGTGCCATTTTCTGGGCGGCCTTGATATCGGCGTATCCCTGGCTTTTGCCCAGATTTAATTCTTCGAGGATCTGGCCTTTTGAACGGTTCTGGCCGAGAAGTTCAAGGATTCTGCCATATTTGGGGTTGATGCCTTTTACTTCTGCAATCAGGTCCTTGATGATGATACCGAGAAGTACGGTGTCTTCGAGAGAAGGTGTTTCTCCGGGTTCAAAACCACTCTGATCTTCGTCGCCTTCAGCATCGTCCTGAAACTTGTTGTAAGACAGATCGTCTTCATGACCATTTTCTTTGAGAAAATCCTCTGTGCCGCCGGTTGCAATATATGTGCGAACCTGAGCGTTGAAGAATCTCATCCAATTATCAAGGGTACCTGCCTGGATAGGAGCGAAAGCTACGGGGATTTTGTGACCGTTGATATTCCAGGTCTCGATGTTGTCTCTGATGATGGACTTGTCTTTGAACATTTCCTTCGTCATGAGCATCGGTGCAAGCTCTTCGTTCGCTGCTGGCGGAATGTTGTTGTACGGTTTCTTGTTTCCGTATTTACTCTGGTTTTCGTTGCTTGAGAAATTTTTACTCTGAAACATAATTCGGGCCCTCCTTCGACCCAGGGCCGAAACGGAAGGTCCGAACTATGTCGCTGTGAACGTTATAGATTTGTACGCAAAATAAAATCGGTGGAAGGCATACAAATCGAACGGAAAATCCGTTTCGGTTTGCATCCTTTCCACCGATGGTCAGGCTGCATTACGCATTAATGGTTATTTGGTTGTGATCCTACTGCCCGGAGTAGGAATTGCAGCGGGAATCAAATGAAATATTTATCTGCGAACGCAAATAATTTATTTACTTATCACCCGAACTGTGCTATACTGTCATTTGGAGTATTGGCTTTGTTCGGAGAGTGTCTCTTCCCACACTGTCATTATATCCGAAACACCTTGAAAAGTCAGTATTTTAAGGGGTTAGAGCGGTTCCTATAAAGTTATCATAAAGTTTCTTTTTGAGGAGGTGAGCTGATTGCGGGAGCTGGTTTTAGCCACGGTAGTGGCAGAAATAAAGAATGCTTTTGTTGATGAGATCAGTGATCCTGAACTCATAGAGCTTCTTTATAGAGGTGTAGCTGAACCGTTGGGGATGACATTAAGCAAAGTGGGGAAAGGTACTGCCAGCAAAATTGTGAACAGGGCACCACAGGGCAATCCGCTTAGAATCATAAAAGGCCATTCGCAAGATCCTGAAGTTAAGTCATCAATTGGAGCCTTTTCAAAAAGAATGTCACACGGCACTTTATGCCGGGAATGGAAGAAGAAATTATCTTTCATTTTCGGGGAGATATAAAAGCAGACGGTAAAATATCTGACAGCAAAAAAGATGAGCTTCTTCGATTAGGCAAGAAGGAAACATTTGATGAATTCTTAGGACAAGTGTATCTGTATTCTCTTACCAGAGATAATGTCCTTACACCTGAGGCAAAGGCCAAGCTGGATACAGAGTTAGAGGAGTATAAGAGACATCCGCTGGAGGATGCGGAAATACCGGAAACGATAATCAAAGAAGAGCACGAATATACGACAGCGCTTGCCGCAGCTTATGCTCAAGCAGAAAACATAAAAGCCTTTCCTATGGATAGAATCGGAGAGTATCCGAAGTATGAGAAGCATCTTTCAGAACAGCGTAAGTACTATTTTGCTGCAGAGGCTGTCAGACGTAGCACACGAGATATTTACGACAAAGAGGATCAATTCGACCTGCTGAAAAGTGAAACATATGAATATATCAAGGATGATTATGAGGATCCTGCAGAAAGCGGCCTGGCTCGACTTAAAGCCGTGTTGAGAAGAGTACGAGGTTTTAATTCGAATAGATGCTGGCTTTTGAGAGATACAGATTGGGTAGGTGTACCCCAGAAAAAAGGGGTATGTCACTTCCTTGTAAAGGACGGCACTATAGAAGGGTGGGTGAGAGACGACGATGGACCGATTGTTTAATTCAACGTTTGAAAACTCTTTACGCCTGCTGTTATTGCTGGATGAATATGATATGCCGCAGACGCAGGATATGCTCTATGCGGTGGATTTTATGACGATATACAGTGAGCCGTTTGGTTTATCAGAGCAGAATCTTAACGGCGATAATGACCTGAAATTTAGTGAGTTTGCTTCGCAAAGGGATCTTGTAAAGAAAGCATTAAAGGAACTTGTTTTGAACGGTACTGCAGAGGCTGTCAGCTACAAGGATGGTCTATCATATATCATCACCCCGGAGGGGGAGGACTACTGTGGTGCTCTAACGAGTGAATATGCTCGTGAGTACAGAAAAGCCGCAAAATCTGTCATTAATGCAACAAAAGGAAAGTCCGAGAGATCACTGATTGCAGAGATATTTAAGCTCGGCGGAAAATCTTATCGACAGGAGGGTCATCAATGAGCAGATTTTATATTACAAAGATTGCTGCCTCCGGAGAGAAGGTTGAGTATTCATCAGTACCATTTAAGGATGGCGTTAATTTTATTGAAGGACCTTCTAATACGGGAAAGTCTTATGTTATTGGCTGTATTGACTTCATGTTTGCCGGGAAAGAGGTACCTTTTTCAAAAGATGATACCGGTTACGACACTGTCATGCTGGAAATGGAGTCTGACGATGGTTATTCATTTAAGGCTGAAAGAAAGATAGAAGACGGAAGCAGCGGTGATAAGGGATCGAACGTTGTAAAAGTATACTCTGATTTTCCAGGAGTAGACAAAGACGAATATAAAGTTGGTAACGGGGAATACAGCACGTTACTGTTGAGTCTTATAGGTATCGATAAAGTCCCTAAAATTATCGCAACGCAGGCACCGACGGATGAAGAAATGACTATTCGAACTATCTTTCATTTCTTCTTCCTGAGTGAAGAAAATATATTTGAAAAGCGAACTCCGCTTGATAATCCGGATCATTCCAAGATTACCAAGAGTCTGACTTCGCTTATCTATCTCCTTACAGCCGATGATTTAAACCGTTTCCTGCCCAAAATCAGCGTTGAGGAGCTAGAGAAGAGAGCTACCCGGAAGGCAGGGGTCATTAGTTACCTGAATCAGAAGATAGCGGACTTGTCAAAACAGAAGGAACAGCTCGAAGAAGCTTTGGCTGCTGATGATGGCGTAGATATTGATGCCAAGATAGACGAGTTTGTGGCTGAAATAGAAAAGGTTGAAAGGCAGATTGTCGATGCTTCTGAGGAAAGCCGGAAGTTACTTGCACAAATATATGAAGTGAATGCAAAGCTTCAGGAAGCCAGATTCCTGGGCAATAGATACCGGGCACTCCATTCACAATATATGTCTGATATTAAGAGATTGAATTTTATCGTGGATGGCGACGCTAAGGGGAAGACCATTCATCACAAGGATAATTGTCCGTTCTGCGGGCATGAGATGGATGCCGAGGAAGAGGATCGTACTTCATACGTTGAATCTGCTAAATCCGAGCTTGCACGTATCAGACTGCAATTGGGTGATCTGGAAGTAACGGAGACAGATACCAGAAAAGAGATAAAAGAACTTGAAGAAACGCTGAAGGCATTAAATGCTCAGAACAGTAATATTACAAAACTGTTGAATCAAAATCTCAGACCTCATGCTGCAGAGCTCAGAGCTGCTGTCGCAGAGTTCCGTAGAATTCAGCATGTAAGGCAGCAACTGCAGTCCATTGCATATATGTCAACGGAATTGGGAACAGATGTCTTCGAGAAGGAAAATGAAGAGGATGAGACTGCGACAAAGTTTGATGCAAAGAAGAACTTTGATAAAAATATCTGGAAGGACTTGAGTGAGTCCGTCAATGAAATGATAAAAGATTGCGCTTATACCGGAAAGCCAGAGTCATATCTGAACATTAATACAGCTGATGTTGTTGTTGGGGGAAGACATAAGAAAAACCAGGGTAAAGGATATCGGGCATTTCTTAATACGATAATGCTTTTCAACCTGATGAAGTACCTTGAGAGCAGCGGAAAGTATGCGGCACATTTTCTTGTGTTGGATTCGCCAATCCTGTCTCTGAAGGAAAAGAAGTACAGCATCAAAGAAAGCGAGAAGGCCACAATAGGAATGAGGGAATCGTTGATCCAATACATTATCGATCATTGTGGCAATAATCAGCTGATCGTGGCTGAAAATGAGCTCCCGGAGACAGTAAATTATCAGAATGCTAATAGGATAACGTTTACGATGGATGAAGAGCAGGGGCGGTATGGATTCCTGCAAAGTGTAAGAAATCCTGAAGAAGAGTAACAAGTATTGTATGTGAAATGATAGAGGAAAGAGCCATGAAAAAAACCATAAGTTACGATAAGCTCTGGAAAAAACTGATTGATAAGAAGTGGAATCGCACAAAACTGAAGGAGGAAAGCGGAATCAGCACCGCTTCGCTTGCAAAGCTAGGGAAAAACGCGAATATTACGACAGATGTTCTGGTGAAGATTTGTAATGCTCTTGAGTGCGATTTCTCAGAAATCATGGAGATGGTTGAAGTGGCTGAAACTACGGATAAAAATGCCACGGAACAGAAATAAGTAGATGAAAGGACTGACATTATATGTCAAAGCTTGAAGAACTGACTGTTGGCTGCAGCGTCAATGGTCTTGTGAATAATGAATCGGTACAGGTAGTTGCTGTTAAATGGTTTGGCAGCTCTGTGCTTGAGATCACATATAAGAACAGCCAGGGACTTCTTGCAAATCAGCTCCTGTACCGAGAAGATGAGGCAAGACTTGAGGTGCAGGATGCTAATCTTCCGTGGAGCTTCGACGCGGATGGCGATACAGTGCGCCTTGCTTCAGAGGCGTACAGGATCAATCTTGCTCACATCTTTGATCCGTATCTGGCTGTGCATACATCATCCATTGAGCCATTGCCTCATCAGATTTCTGCTGTATACCAGGAGATGCTGCCACGTTTGCCGCTCAGATATATTCTTGCAGATGACCCGGGAGCAGGAAAGACGATCATGACCGGATTGCTGCTTAAGGAATTAATCATCCGCGGCGATCTTAAGAGATGCCTGATCGTATCTCCTGGAAGCCTTTCTGAACAGTGGCAGGATGAGCTTTACAGCAAGTTCCATCTGAAATTTGAAATTCTCACCAATGACCGGTTTGAAGCGGCTGTAAGCGGGAATGTCTTTGAAGAGGTAAATCTGTGCATCGTCAGGTTGGATAAGCTGGCAAGGAATGAGGCGCTTCAGGAGAAGCTCAAGGTGACAGAATGGGACCTGATTGTAGTCGATGAGGCCCATAAAATGTCTGCTACTGTGTGGGGCGGAGAAGTCAAGTATACCAAGAGGTTCTTATTGGGAAGGCTTCTTTCTGATATAACCAGGCATTTTCTGCTGCTGACGGCAACGCCTCATAATGGCAAAGATGAAGATTTCCAACTGTTTATGTCTTTGATAGATCCGGAGCGATTTGCCGGTGCCCAGAGAACAAGTAATCAGGCAATCGATGTTTCGGATGTTATGCGAAGACTGGTTAAGGAAGATCTGCTGAAGTTTGACGGTACACCTCTGTTCCCGGAGCGCCGTGCATATACTGTAAATTATGATCTGTCTCCGAAGGAGTCAGTGCTATATCACGAAGTAACATCCTATGTGCAGGAGGAGTTTAACCGTGCTGATCAGCTTTCAAATGAGCGGAAGAACACGGTTGGCTTTGCGTTGACTATTTTGCAGAGAAGACTTGCTTCATCACCTGAGGCTATCTATCAGTCCCTGCACAGAAGAAGGGAACGGCTGGAAAACAGGCTGAATGAAGAAAAGCTTGGAAAGAGAGCTGAGGAATACAGATCTTCCATCAATTA
This sequence comes from Candidatus Paralachnospira sp. LCP21S3_A2, assembly GCF_052118925.1. NCBI lineage: Bacteria > Bacillati > Bacillota > Clostridia > Candidatus Paralachnospira > Candidatus Paralachnospira sp. LCP21S3_A2. The sequence continues at coordinate 68,995 of NZ_JBQKGG010000007.1, read as the reverse complement.
TGATGCGGATTATGATGATGACGATTATTCCTCAGAAGAAATCGAAAGAGAAGAAGAGAATGTAGCAGATCAGGCATCTGCGGCTCGAACCATTCAAGAGTTGGAGGCTGAAATCAGGACTCTTAAGCGTCTGGAAAGGATTGCTAATGAAGTACGTCTCAGCGGAGAAGACCGTAAGTGGGACGAACTTTCAAAACTGCTTCAGGACAATGAATGCATGTTCACAGCTGATGGCCAGCGCGAGAAACTGATTATATTTACGGAGCATAAAGATACACTACGGTATTTGACGGATAAGATCCGAACTTTGTTTGGCAGTGATGATTCCGTCGTTACCATACATGGCGGAATGCTCAGAGATGAACGCCGGAAGGTGGAGGAAATGTTCCGCCAGGATAAGAATGTCCGTATCATGATTGCAACAGATGCTGCCGGTGAAGGTATCAACCTGCAGCGTGCTCACCTGATGATCAATTATGATTTGCCTTGGAATCCGAATCGACTGGAACAGAGATTTGGGCGTATTCACCGTATCGGTCAGACAGAGGTCTGCCATCTTTGGAATCTGGTATCCCAGGAAACAAGAGAGGGTATGGTCTTCCAGTGTCTGTTCAATAAGCTGGAAGAGGAAAGAGCTGCCTTAGGCGGCAAGGTATTTGATATCCTTGGCGATATGACATTTGAGAATAAGCCTCTTAGGGAACTGCTTATTGAAGCTATCCGTTACGGAAATGACCCAAAGGTGCGTGAGCGGCTGTGGCAGGTAGTGGATCATTCAATGAATACAGATAAGTTCAGAGAACTGATCTCTGAGAATGCTCTCACAGAGGATTCGATGGACGTCTCCAAGGTAATGGAGATCAAGGAAGAGATGGAACGTGTAGAGGCACATAAGCTTCAGCCTCACTTTATTGAAGCGTTCTTTATCGAAGCATTCAAATCTCTTGGTGGAAAAATTCACAAGAGAGAGCATGGAAGGTACGAGATTACATCGGTGCCTTTTGCCATTCGTAATAGAGATATGCAGATTGGATTCGGAGAGTCAGTACTTCCGAGATATGAACGAATCTGCTTTGAAAAAGATGACTGTAATATTCCGGGACTTGTGCCGGCTTCATTGATCTGCCCAGGACATCTGCTCCTGGATGCAACGGTAGATCTGATAAGAGAGAGAAATGCTGATGCGCTGAAGCATGGATCCATCTTCATCGATGATGAGGATTATGGAAGGGATCCGAGGCTGCTTTTCTATATTGAGGATGCCATTCAGGATGGAGTGATTCTTCCAAACGGGAATAAGCGCGTCATTTCAAAGAATGTACATTTTGTAGAGTTGAAAGAAGACGGAACTGCGAAGAATGCAGGATATGCTCCATACCTGGATTATCGTGCTGCTTCGGAAGAGGAAACCAAAGCTATTCTGGATTATGCGAAATCTCAGGCATGGCTGTCTCAGGGAGTCGAAGAACGTGCTCAGGGGTATGCGATCTCCGAAATCATTCCGGAGCATTTCACAAGAGTCAAGGCACATAAACTGGAGATGCTGGATAAGATCGCTAAGGCTGTTAAGGATCGAATGACACAGGAGATTCAGTATTGGGATTTCAGAGCAATTGATCTTCGCGAGAAAGAGGCAGCAGGCAAAGGAAATCAACGACTGACATCAGCTAATGCTGCGAGACGCGCGGAGGAACTTGAAGCCAGGATGCAGAAACGGCTTGCCGAAATAGATACTGAGCGAATGATATCTGCAATGCCGCCAGTTATAGTAGGCGGATCTCTTGTCATTCCCAAAGGCTTGCTTCATATCCTGACGCATCAGGCAACACCTGACACATTCAGCCAGGGAGACCGGCAGGCTGTAGAACATGCAGCAATGAAGGCGGTCATGGACATTGAGTTAAGGTTAGGCAATACGCCTACTGATGTTAGTGCTGCCAAATGCGGTTATGATGTCGAATCCCGAATTCCGGAGCGGATAAGAGCATATGCAAGGGCGCTTCGAATGATAGAGGTAAAAGGCCGTAAGAAGGGCTCCACTACAGTAACGGTATCCAAGAATGAGATTCTGACCTGTCTGAATAAGCCGGATGAATTCATCCTTGCAATCGTTGAAGTGGATGGAGATAAGACAAGAACCGTCTATTTGAAGAAGCCGTTTAAAAATGCACCGGATTTCACAGCGACAAGCGTGAACTTCGACATTGTTGACCTGATCAATAACGCAGAAATTGAGTACCAAGAGTGAGGAGAAACAGTATGGCAACAAAAAAGCTGATTGAGGTCGCATTGCCTCTTGAGAAGATAAATGATGCATCAGCAAGAGAAAAGTCAATTAGACACGGTCATCCATCTACACTTCATTTATGGTGGGCCAGGCGTCCGCTTGCAGCGGCACGAGCTGTGATTTGGTCATCATTGGTTGATGATCCATCATCACATCCGGAACTCTTTCCAACTGAAGAGGATCAGAATAAAGAACGGCAGAGGCTTTTTAAAGTACTAGAAGATCTTGTTGTTTGGGAAAATTCTAACAATACAGAAATCCTTGGGAGAGCAAGAGAAGAGATTTTGAGATATTCTCATGGAAACATTCCGGCTTTATTGGATCCTTTTGCAGGTGGAGGAGCAATACCTCTTGAGGCACAGCGACTGGGCCTTGAGGCACATGCTCATGACCTCAATCCTGTTGCTGTAACTATTAACAAATCCATGATAGAAATCCCTGTGAAATTTTCTGGCATGCCTCCAATAAACCCGAGAAGTACTGTTCAGAAATTTGGTGAAGTCTGGTCACGTTCGGAAGGATTGGCTAGCGATGTGGAGTACTATGGAAATCTTCTTAGGGATAAATGCTTTGACAAAGTTGGAAGTTATTATCCTAAAGTGATTGTTCCTAAAGAAATGGGAGGCGGGGATGCGACAGTCATAGCATGGTTATGGGCAAGAACTTGTACTTGTACAAATCCAGCATGTAAAAAGGAAATGCCCCTGATTAGGAATTTTAATATTTCTAAGAAAAAGGGAAAAGAAGCACATGTGGAATGTGATACATCTACAGGAAGCCTTAAATTTATTGTGAAAAAAGGGCTGAGTAAAGTAGATGGAACCATAAGTCGCACTGGTGCAAAATGTGTATTTTGTGGTTCTAGTGTTGACTTGGCAGATATTCGTATACAAGGAAAAGCTGGGGGGATTGGAGATAGGCTGATTGCCGTAGTGGCTGAAGGACAGAGAGGACGATTATTTATAACGCCTGATGACGAACAACAGTCTGCAGCAAGCTCAGTAAAGCGGCCCGAAATAGAATTGGGAGATTTAGCACATTATCCTGGCTATATTAATCCTCCTGCATATGGATTCACTACTATAGAATCAATATTTACAGATCGACAGCTTAATACGCTTGTTGAAATGTGCAATGCTTTAAATGAAATAAAATCAAATATTCACGAAGATGCGTCATTTGTGAGTGATAACCCTCTTTATAGAAATTTCAATTTGGCAGATTATGAAAATGCAATAGTGGTTTATATGGCATTTTTAATTGATCAGGTGCTACAGCATAGTTCTTCGATTTGTAGCTGGAATGCCCCTAATACACAAATGAGAAGCACTTTTGGAATGACGGGAATGTCAATGGCTTGGGATTATGCAGAATGTAATCTTTTCAGTCACTCAACCGGAAGTTTCAATAATCTCCTTGAGAGGATGGTGAAAGGCTTTGAATTGCTTGGGACAGGAAAAGAAGGAGTTGCAAAACAATTTGATGCACAAACAGATACCGGAATGAGAAACATCCTAGTATCAACAGATCCACCATATTATAACAATGTTCCATATGCGGATTTTTCGGATTTCTTCTATGTATGGCTGAGAAAAAATATTCAAGGTATTTATCCAGAGTTGTTTAGGACAATGTTAGTTCCTAAAAAAGAAGAATTGGTGGCTGACCCATATAGGGAAGATCGTGGCATTGCTGGAGCAAAGAAGTTCTTTGAAGATGGCATGTATGAGACATTTAGTCAAGTATATGAATATAGCGGCGATGAATATCCTGTAACCATTTATTATGCATTTAAGCAGAGCGATACTGAAAAAACGGATGAAGAAGGGACGCAAGCGTCAACCGGTTGGGAAATAATGCTGTCCGCAATAATTAGGGCGGGCTTTTCCATAACGGGAACTTGGCCTATAAGAACTGAAAAACAAGGAAGAGTTGTTGGTAATGGCCAGAATGCGCTAGCATCATCTATTGTCTTGGTTTGTCGCAAAAGACCAAGCGATGCATCTGTTTGTACCCGAAGAAATTTTATCAATGAATTAAAAAGAGAATTAAAACCCGCTCTTAGAAATCTTCAGAGTAGTAATATAGCACCTGTGGACTTGGCCCAGTCGGCAATTGGACCAGGCATAGGCGTATACTCTAAATATTCTCAGGTACTCGATGCAGATGGTACACCTATGACTGTTAGAAGTGCATTGCAAATCATTAATCAGGAACTAGACTTATATTTTAATGAACAGGATAGCGATTTGGATACGGAGAGCCGTTTCTGTGTTGATCTCTATTCGCAGAGTGCCTTCAATGAGATCCCATTCGGCGATGCCAATACTCTTGCGACGGCAAAGAATACATCTGTTGCAATCATGGCTTCCCACGGAACACTTTATGCCCAAAAAGGAAAAGTCCATCTGATTGAGCGTCCGGAATTGCCAACCAGAATAGATTCCAACGAGAGTAGCATCTGGCTTCTGTGCCAGCAACTGACGTACAAGATGGAGAAGGAAGGCATTGAAGGCTGTGCAGTAGCAATTGCCAATATGTACGGATCCAACGCAGAACGGGCGAAGGATCTGGCATATCGCCTTTATACCATTGCTGAAAGAAAGAAGTGGGCTCAGGAAGCGTATGCCTACAATGCTTTGGTCGTTGCATGGCCGGAGATTCAGTCCAGAGCTGCAGAATTGAAAGCAATTGTTCCTCAGCAGCTTACTTTGGAGGACTTTATGAACAATAACAATTAACATGAGGTGGTGTTTATGCCATATAAGAAGTTGATCGAAACAGTCATACCTGTTTCCAAAATCAACACAGAGACAGAAAGGGAAAAGACTGCCAGGAATGGGATGCCATCGAATGTTCATATTTGGTGGACGCGGGATCCTATGGCTGTTGCTCGTACTTCCATATTTGAATCTCTGGTTGATGATCCTGCAGAGCATCCGGAATTGTTTCCGACAAAGGATGAGCAGGATACAGAAAGGGAGAGGCTGTTACGAATTGCAGAATCTCTGTCTGAGATAGAGAGCGCAGATAGAAAAGATATATTAGAGATTGCCCTAAAGGAGATTCAGAGGAATGCATCCGGGCAACTGCCAACAGTGTTTGATCCTTTTGTGGGAGGCGGCACCATTCCGGTTGAGGCACATCGACTTGGATTAAGGAGTCGTTCCTCCGATCTGAATGCTGTGGCCGGAATGATTACCACAGTGGTTTCTGACATTCCGTCACGGTTCTCGGATACAGTTCCGGTACATCCGAGAACTGAAATGACGCTGGATATAGAGCTCCCAGGCGCTTCCGGATTTGCTGAGGATGTCCGCTATTATGGAGAAAAGCTACAGGAGAAAGCGTTCCAGAAGATTGGGTATCTATATCCGAAGGTGAAGGATCCGGAAAGTGATAAGGAACTGGATGTATCTGCTTGGATCTGGGCGAGAACTGTCAAATGCCCGAATCCGTCATGTGGGTGCAATATTCCTCTTTCTTCCAGCTATGACCTTGCAAAGAAGAAAGGCAGCGAAGCATGGGTAGAGCCTGTTGTTGAAGAAGGAAAGATATCCTTTAAGATGCACAGGGAACCTAATCCTGGAGGAAAGCTTAAACCGAAGGTCGCACAAACAGCAGTATTTAAGTGCCCAGCTTGCGGAGAGATCACTCCAGATGCTTATGTGAAAGAATGCGGAATTAAACATAGCATTGACAGTCAGCTGATCGCAGTCGTAGCAGACAATGGAAAGAAGCGATTGTACCTGGAAGCGACTACAGAGCAAGAGAAAGCTGCGCAAGTTAATACCCCGAAGAATGTCCCTCATGGGGACCTGCCGAATTTTCCGAAGAGATTCTCTCCGCCTTCGTTTGGATTGACAGATTATGCAGATTTATTTACGAACCGGCAGTTAGTATTCATCACATCAATGATGGATCTGGCGAAAGAGATGCAATCGGACATCGAAAAGGATGCATTAGAAAAGGGCTTTGTTGATGACGGAATCACATTTGCAGATGGTGGATGCGGCGCACTTGCATATGCGGAAGCTGTTAGGATTACGCTGATACTCACAATCAGTAAGCTACTTGATCGGTGTTCCAATATATGCAGCTGGAGTACAAGCAGTGGTGGCTCACTCAGAAATGTCTTTTCCAGGGCAGCGATGCCAATGATATGGGATTATGCCGAAGGAAATCCTTTTGCAGGGGCCGGAGGAAGCTTCGCAAACGCTTTGTCACGAACATGTGATACCCTTGCTCTTTTGCCTGCCGGTGTTGATGGGATTACAAAGGTTGCCGACGCAGTCATGCCAAATGATGTGAAGGATGCAATGATAGTTACAACTTTGCCGTACTACGACAGGGCAAGCTATTCAGATCTTTCAGATTTCTTCTATGTGTGGATGAAGTATGGACTGGGAGACCTTTATCCAACCTACTTCTCAGGAGATATTTCTCCAAAGCAGGAAGATATGACCGCATTCTCTCACCGATATGGGGGTGATAAAAAGAAGGCGGACATGATTTACGGAGAGAGCTTAGGTGTAGCAGTGAAGAATCTATATGTAAGCGCATCAGCAGACTTTCCGTCATTGGTCGGATTCATTTATAAGGGAAACAATTCTTCAGACAATGAAGAACTCAGCGAATGGGAGTATTTCATTGATGCTGTATGTAATGCAGGCTTTTCTGTTACAGCATCCTGGCCTTTGGGAAGGAAGTACGAAGAAAGTATTGAACTGGCTGAATCAAGAGGCATTCCGGTTACAGTGGTTCTGCGGAAGAAGAAAGAGGATAGTTCGCAGATTACCAGGCGTTCCTTTGTCGCGGCTGTGAAAAGAGAAGTGCCAACACTGATTGAAGAAACAAGCAGTAAGGTCGGGATAATGGATCTAAGAGCATCAGTTGTCGGCCGAGCATTAAATATATACACAAGAAATAAGCAGGTTTTGGATGCGGACGGTTCCAGTATGAAGCCGCATATGGCATCCCGAATCATAGAACAGGAAATTGATACGCTGATCTCTGCGTATTACGAGGAAGCATCGAAAGCCGTAAGTGAGGAGGAAACAGATCATGGCAGAGAATCTTGAGTATGTACAGAAGGGATTCCGGATTCTTCATCCTTTGATGGCTGCGTACATAGCGCAGGAGATGAGTCGGGAGTACAAAGACGGATGGTGGCAGGAAGTATTGTCATCTATCGGTGAGCAGGGATGGGATCTCCCAACTTCCGGAGAATGGGGAGAACTGGTGGATTCTCTGGATGTGGCCAATTGTCTCCGCTTACTGGACAGACAGTGGGGCCCACTTTTCAGACGCCATCTTGCTAGAGATAGGAGAGCATGGGCAACAGAGCTTATGGGCGTTCGTAATGTGGTTTCGCACGCCGGATCTCAGGATATGCCGAAGGATGATGCTGAACGAGCTCTCGATACGATGGCGCGGCTTTGTGCTGACTTTGACCTGCAGGGGGCAGAGGAAATCCGCACGATTCTCAGAGAACTGAGGTATGGAACCAGCATGGGGTCCACCACAGTTACCGAGGGCAATTCTGAGCCGCAGGCACCGGCAAAAAAGAAAAAGGAAGAGGTCGGTGTTCTTACAAGGATCAATGGATCTAAGCTTCCGAGTTGGCGTGAGATCATAGAGCCTCATCCGGATGTGGCACAGGGAAGATATTTGAACGCTGAGTTTGCGGCAGATCTTTCTCAGGTTGCCAGAGGCGAAGGAGCTTTTGAATATAGAGATCCAGTTGAATTCTTTGCCCGTACTTATGTTACAGAGGGCATGAAGGGACTTTTGATACAGGCGCTGAAGCGCTTTGGTGGGAAGGACGGAGAACCGGTCCTGCAGCTGAAGACCGCTTTCGGTGGTGGTAAAACACACAGCTTGCTGGCGCTGTATCATATGTCTCGTGGCGGGGTTCCGCTTGATAAAATACCGAATCTGAAAGCAGTAATGGCAGATGCCGGCGTATCAGAACTGCCGAATGCCAAGGTTGCTGTACTGGTTGGTACTGCTATGGATCCGTCAAGGTCAAAGAGACCGACCAACCTTCCGGGGATTACGATTAATACGATCTGGGGAGAGATGGCTGCTCAGCTGGCGATTGCTGCAGGAGATCCGAAGCTTTATGACTACGTAAAGGATGCAGACAAGAAGGGCGTATCACCGGGAAGCCTTGCCCTGAAAAACTTGTTTGATGCATGTGGGCCTTGCCTCATCTTGATGGACGAGCTGGTTGCTTACGCAAAGAAAATCTATGGCATTGAAGGGCTGCCTTCAGGCTCTTTTGATAATTTCATTTCCTTTATTCAGGAGATAACAGAAGCGGCAAGTGCCAGCAAGAATAGTATGGTTGTAGCTTCGATTCCGGAATCTGCTGTTGAAATCGGTGGAGATGCCGGCCAGAAGGCACTGGAAGCAATCGAGCACACATTTGGCCGTAAAGAATCCATCTGGAAGCCGGTAGCAGCAAATGAAGGATTTGAGGTCGTAAGAAGAAGACTCTTCCTGGATTGCAAGAAGCCAGAGGAAAGGGATCAGGTTTGTGCTGCGTTCAGCCAGATGTATCAGGATAATCAGGGTGATTTCCCGATTGATGCAAGAGAAGTCGAGTACAGAAATCGTTTGATTTCCTGCTATCCGATTCATCCGGAAATATTCGATCGTCTGTATGAGGAATGGGCAACAATGGAACACTTCCAGCGTACCCGTGGCGTTCTGCGTCTGATGGCAGCAGTTATTCATGAACTTTGGATGGCAAACGATGCCAGCGCTATGATTATGCCGGGCTCTCTGCCGTTGGATATTCCGACAGTAAAGGATGAGCTGGTTCGTTATCTTCCGGAAACGTGGAATGCCATCATTGATTCTGAGGTTGATGGTAAGAATGCGGTACCATATCAGCTTGATAAATCGACGATTAGATATGGGCAGAAGATGGCAGCAAGGCGTGTCGCCAGAACGATCATGCTTGGAAGTGCTCCTACGGTTCGTGCTCAGAGTATTCGTGGCATTGAGGCATCCCGTATTCGCCTTGGAGTAATCCAACCAGGTGAAAACATTGCTGACTTTAATGATGCTCTGAATACGCTGCGTGGATCGCTTTCGTATCTGTATGCGGATCCGGCAGGAAACCGCTATTGGTATGATACCCGTCCGACGCTTCGGAAGACAGCATCGGATCGTTCTTCTCAGATGGCGAGCTCTGATGTTGAATATGAGATCGAGAAGAGACTCAGGGACCTTCGAAAGGAAACTCCGTTTGCTGGCCTTCATGTTTGCCCGGCATCGTCAAGTGATGTGTCTGATGAGCAGGCAGTAAGACTGGTTGTCTTAAGACCGGCGGATACATATAAGCAGAATAAGCCGAATTGTAAGGCGCTTGCAAAAGCAGAAGAGATTCTGAATAACAGAGGAACTGCGCCGAGAACTTATAGGAATATGCTGGCGTTTGTTGCACCGGACGAAGGGCTGCTTCCGAGCCTTCAGAAGGCTGTGAGCGATCTTTTAGCATGGGAATCCATCAAGACAGACAGCACAAGGCTGAATCTGGATGCTGCTCAGAATGCTGAGACGGCAAGCAATATCTCCAGGTGCAATGAAACTGTTAATAGCCGCCTGAAGGAAGTGTATTGCTGGCTGATCGTTCCGAGCATTGACAGTGGTGCTGATATGAAGACCATCATCTGGGACACTGACCGGCTGGTAGGCGTTGAGCCGATCGTCTCCAAGGCAGCAGCAAAGATGATCCAGAATGAACAGATCATCACGAAGTGGGCACCGTCCCTTCTGAAGATGGAATTGGATAATCTGCTTTGGAAGGATGACAATCATATTCAGGTTAAAAAACTGTGGGAGTATCTCACAACGTATTGCTATCTGCCGAGACTTGCGAATTTCTCTGTACTGGAGAGTACAATCCGTGCTGGCGTAGCAAGTGATGAGGCATTTGCAATCGCATCTTCTATCAGTGATGAACGGTATACCGGGCTGAGATATGATACTTCGATTATGGATGTGTATCCAAGTGACTATCTTGTGAAGGTGCTCAATGCGCTGAAGCAGCTGAATCAGGAAAAACAGGAGCAGCAGTCTGGAACCGCCGGTGGCAATGATGATTCTACATCAACAGCATCTGCCGGTGGATCTGAACAGATTTCCGGAGGAACTGGCTCTGGTTCTGGAGAGACTGTTCAGCCTAAGCAGGTCGGGGATACCAGGTTCTTTATGAGTGTGAAGCTGGATAATACCAGAGTCATCCGGGATCTTCAGAAGTATCTGGACGAAGTTATTACGCATTTGTCTACGACTGACAATTGTGAGGTGGAGCTTTCTCTGGAAGTCAGTGCGAATGCGCCTGATGGCTTCACGCCGGAGACGGTCCGCACGGTGTCAGAGAATTGCCGGACGCTTAGAGTGGATGATTTTGGATTTGACAAGTAACCGGTGTGTTTATGAATAGTAGGTGCCGGGAATAATCTTCCGGCACCTACTTTGTAGAGAGGGAGAAGCCTATGGCAAATAGCAAGAAGCTTTCACAGTGGCTTCGGAATCCGTATACTGGCGAAGAGATAGAAATAACAGCGACTACCGAAAATGCGCTCAATAACAAATGCGAGAAGCAGATTAAAGCATGGGAAAAAGAGCAAGCAGAGTGGGAGCGCCGACAGTATGTTGCTGAACAATATCAGAATGTACAGCAGATGGATGAAGAAAACTCGCGGCTGATTCAAAATTTGCGATATCATATGCTGTCCTATATTAAAAGATGGTCGTCTTATCGCTACTATGATGGGTTGAAGAGAAACCGAAGGTATTCAGACATATCTGCTCCGCCAACATTGAAAGAAGTCAATAGGGATCTTAAGGTTCCATGGAAAATCGGCGTGGTTGAATTCTTTTCCGAAGATAGAAAGAAGAGGAGATTAGCTGCAGAGAAGAATGCTCAGCGTGAATTGGAAAAGCGTATGCAGGAATATATGGACCGTGCTGCAGCGTATGAAAAGAAAAATGCTGAGTATAATGCTACGATAGATAAAAGAAATGAGCTATTCACATCTGGAGATTCACGTGAAGTCGCTGAGTTCTTTGCATGGGTTATTGAGCAGGATTGCAGCTATATTGAGGGATATTATATTGGTGTTCAACCAGAAAAGTATTTGTTCTATGATCCCAAGAAGAAGATGCTTGCTGTGGACTTGAAACTGCCTTCTATGAGGAGAGTTCCTGACGTTGAAACCTATGAGTATGAAGAAAAGAAGGACACTATCAAAGCGCATAGAATGAATCAGAGTGACTTCAAATCATTTTATGGACACATTATTTGTGAGATAGTACTCCGGGTTATCTGCGTCCTATATGAATCAGATGAGTATAATTTGCTTGATAGCATTGTCTTGAACGGATACAGGGTTTTTCTTGATAGAAGCAGAGGAAAGCACATCAATGATTGCATTATAAGCGTGGATTTTAGTAAAAAGGATTTTGGAGAACTGTATCTCCGAAATGCCGATGGAGAAGCAGTTGTCAGAAGGATAAGTAAGAGTGTGCCGAGTGATTTTACTGTAGAGCCAATACATATTAAGCCGATTTATGATAGTGGAATTTTGAATGTGTTCTACGTTAGATAAGAAATGCGGTCATATGACCGCATTTTCCTTGACTTTTTAGGATCCAAGAGTATAATATAAAGTACACGGAGGTGACTGAGTGAGTAATCAAGCGAGCACATCGGACATCTCATCATTTCTCGCTCAGGCGAAAAGGCTTATTGCAGCGGGGGATTATGTATTTGTACCGAGAGGAAAAAATCTACAAGCCCTATCAGATCATGGACTTACTATTAAAGATGCGAAAGACGAAATGCTTGGGTTAATGGTCGGAGATTACTTCAAGGGGCCTAAGCAAGACTTTGATAGAAGTCAGCCTGGAGACATTTGGGAGTTTAAGAAAACTGTTGATGGCGAACAGTTTTATGTGAAATTGAAAATACAAAATCGAAATGGGAAGGATATCCTCAAATGCCTAAGTTTCCATGAGGATGATTATAGTTAGGCAAAGGAGGTGATGGCAATGATGGATTATTGTGAAGTATGTGGAAGAGAAGTTGAAACTAAGATAATTACTCGGAAAGAGATCTTTAATGTATGCGGAGAAGACATTGAAGTCGATGCCCAGGTGATGGTCTGTGCTGAGTGCGGCGAAGAACTTTTTAACGAGGAGCTTGATTCTGCGACACTCATCAATGCCTACAATGAATACAGAAGGCGTCATAAGCTTCTCCTACCGGAGGAAATAAGAAAGATAAGAGAACAGTATGGGCTTAGTCAAAGAAGTTTTGCAAAGCTCTTAAACTGGGGCGACAAGACTATTCGCAGATATGAGAATGGCGCTGTTCAGGATCGAGCACACAATAGTTTACTGCTCTTCTTACGCGAGCCTGAAAACATGCGCACCTATCTTACTGAGAATGAAGTTGCTCTTGAGGAAAAACAAGTAGTCAAATTGCTTGATACAGTCGATAAACTGGAGCAGGATACTGATTTCAGAGTAGGCAGGCGCTATTTTGATTTATTCTTTTCCAGGATACCATGTGAGGAAAACGGCTTTAAGGGATTTGATTATGAAAAACTCTGTGCGATGGTTTTGTTTTTTGCGCATAAGAGTGCGGGCTTGTTAAAAACAAAGCTTATGAAATTGCTCAATTATTCGGATATGATTTTCTATAAAGAAAACGGATTATCTATTTCCGGATTAAAGTATGCCCATCTTCCATATGGACCGGTCCCTGACAATTTCGATATGATTTTGGGAAAGATGGCAGCAGATCATATTGCTCATATTGAAGTGTTTTATGATGGAGCGTATGAAAATCATCAGGTTGTTCCCGAATGCGATGTTCCTGAAGGAGTTCTTTCAGACGAAGAGATCGAAGTTCTTACACGTATTTATGAGAAGTTTAAGAACTTCGGATCTGCGGAGATATCCAACTATTCACATAGGGAGACAGGATACAACGCTACGAAAACAGGACAAATTATTTCCTATGCATATGCGATGGATATCAATCTGAACTAACAACGCTGAACTAAGAACCACAAACAGTATAGCGGCTCTCCGGCGATGAACCGGCAGGCCGCTATTTTTGTGTCAGTCTTTTTTATAAAAATTGGTTTCGTAGCCGTCGGCACGGAGCAGGATGTCCGGCATCCAGTTCGGCGATCTGCCCATCTGCTTGCAGATCACATTCAGGTCAACGTCAGGGCTGCATTCGATAATCAGCTCATCATGAACATGACCGACGATAAAGCAGTGCCGGAGCATCTTCATGGCGTAGCAGAGGATGTCGCGGCTGACAGCCTGGACGATGTTCTCCACGAACTTCGGACCGTAGGATTCGATACGTTCCCACTTCTTTGTGGATCCAACTCCTTCATAGGTGACGGATTCGCCGCCATACTGGTTTTCTCCGATACGGGGTTTCACGTAGGAGAGCAGTCGGCCTGAGGGAAGCTTGATGAACAGCATGCCGCTTTTATAAAAGAAGCGGATCCCGCGCACTTCGGTCTGGATGCGCTGTGTGATTGTGGTTTTGACGGCGCGGTCGATGTCCCACCAGAATGCGGTGATCATCGGGTTGGAGTTCCGCCAGGAGTTGACCAGCGGCTGCAGTTCTTCTTCGGTCAGTCCCATTTCCAAGGCTCCCATTGATTTCAGTGCTCCGACACTGCCGCCATATCCGAGAGCCAATTCTGCGATTTTTCCCTTCTGACGGAGATGACCGTTGATACCGTGCTTTTCTACCGGTACGCCGAACATCTGGCTGGCAGAGGCACAGTAGATATCTTTGCCTTCTGCGAATACCTTGGAACGCCAGGTCTCACCGGCAAGGTAGGCCAGCACTCTGGCTTCGATGGCGGAGAAGTCACTGACAATGAATTTGTATCCGGGACGGGGAACGAAGGCTGTCCGGATCAGCTGTGACAGTGTATCCGGGATATCGTCATAGAGCAACTGCAGGGTATCGTAATCGCCGGCTTTCACAATGGCTCTGGCCTCTGCAAGATCCGGCATGTGGTTTTGCGGAAGGTTCTGTAACTGGATCAGTCTGCCTGCCCACCTGCCGGAGCGGTTGGCTCCGTAGAACTGGAACATACCGTGAGCTCTGCCGTCTTTGCAGACAGCGTTCTGCATGGCCAGGTATTTTTTTACGGAGGATTTTGCCAGCTGCAGGCGGAGCCTGAGGGCTTCTTCCACTTGACCGTCGGTATCGTCAATCAGCTTTGCCACATCCTTCTTTCCGAGGGATTCGGCTTCCACGCCGTTCTCAGAGAGCCAGGCCTTCATCTGAACCACACTGTTCGGATTCTCTACGCCGGTGATGTCCTGCATGGTTTCGGAGAGGGCAGCTTTGGACCGTTCATCAAAGGTGATGGCGTTCTCCACTACATCCATATCCAGGGCGATACCTCTGTCATTGATTTCCTGATCGAGATGATACTCGTCCCAGATAAAGTCCGGGACAGGGTATTTCGACAGGCGCTTCTGTATCGCCATTTCCACTTCCACATCACGCTTATTGTAGGATTTGAAGAGTGACCACTTCTCCGGATCATGTTCCGGAAGGTTCCGGGTACGTCCGCCATTGCTTTTGGTCGGTTTGCAGGGACTGCAGAAGTAGCGGATCAGGTCTTTGCCTTCCTTCAGCTTCTGATCCTGCAGCTTCAGGACGGCTCCGACACCTTCCAGTGAGAGCGGAAGTCCCATATAGGCTGACCAGATCATGGTGCATTTCCAGGATGCCGGATCCAGATACTGACCGGCAGGATCCTCCGGGATACTGTAGCCGGTGAAGTATTCCGGGTGATGCTTCCTCAGCCAGTTGGAGAGACAGATGCGCTCAAAGGAAGCGTTGAAAGCCCACTTGGTTACATTTTCATCAGATAATGCTGCAAGGATCCATTCCGGAATGGTGTCGCCGCAGGCAAGGTCGTATACCGTGACGGGGCCACCATCCACAGAGACTCCGAAGAGCAGTATCTCAAATCCTTCAGACTCAGCGTACTTGTAAGCACCGCATTTGGTGATATTCACGTCGCTGTAAGTCTCTAAGTCGATTGACATTTCTTTCATCATCATTGTCCTTTCTATGAAAAGAGAAGCGGCAGAACATGCCTGCCGCCTCCCGTCTGTTTAACTTCTATCTTCCAACATCTTCTGGTATCTGAGCTCTGTTTCCTTGCGTTCCAGCTCATCCTTTGCCTTCTTGCGTTCATATTCTTCCTTGTCCTGCTGCTTGATCTGAAGCATAAAGCGGATGCCGTAGATAACGCCGATCAGGAAAGCCAGGATAAGGCCGCAGCTGAAGATGTTACCGATAAGAGTTACTACACTGTTTGCAAATTCCATGATTATTACCTCATTCTTTCTGTAGATAGTCGCAGGCAGCGGCGGTATTGCCGCCACCTGCATTGGTTGTCAGGTTAGTCGAGGAAATCATCCTCATCGTCTGCCGTTGCAAAGTCATCCTCAGCTCTGGACTTGCCGCCGAGAGGTTCACCGTCGCGGATCTTCTGAAGGTTGTTCAGACCGCAGGCGATACCCTTGTTGCCGTTGCTGTTGAAGGCGTACAGGTTGATGCTGGCTCTGCCGTACACGCCGGAGTAGACTTCGGAACGTTCCAGGATCGGCTGTCTGTCCGCATCCACGATGCCGGGAGCCGTTGCGCTGTTGGCGTTGATGAAGTAGGCGTTCTTGTAAGCCTCATCATCCGGTCTCTCCAGATCACCGTCACGGAGAGGTGTCTTGATAGCGGAGAGGGCAGGAACGGACTTGCCGTTGCCCTTCAGCTTGCTCTGACCTTCTTCATAGGCTGCCTGAATGGCTGCCTTGATCTTTGCGACCGTCGCGGTATCGGACTTCGGAATGATGAGCGACACGCTGTACTTCGGAGCACCGCCGTTGATGCTCTTCGGATCCCAGACATTCGCATAGCTCCATCTGGTGTTTACGCCTGTGATTACCTTTGTCGGAATTGTTACCTTGTTTGCCATGATTTTTTCCTCCTTATTCTTCACTAAAATCATCTTTGGCTGTGTTCAGTGCCGGTCGTTTGTCTGACTCCGGCACAAGTGTCGGTTTGCCCTGCGGCTTTGTGATGAAGCCGGACAGGAGTTCGTTGAACTTCTTCTTACCGAGAAGAGAAGTCATTGCTGTGATTCCCAGAAGCTTCTTTTCATATGGATCGAAGCCTGCAGCTTCTACCGTGGATGCGACTGCATTCTCATCGGAGTATTTACGGTTCGATTTGCCTTCCACGACTTTGAAGCCGGGATACTCAACGCCGCTGAGTGCCTGCTGGAGTGCATATTCTTTGATGTCGTTTGCCCAGGCGACCAGATCATCGATCCGGGGAAGGATGGCAGCGATTTCTGCTTCATCCAGGTTGGGCGGCATCTCGAAGTCATACTGCGCGAGCTCCAGGTTGTGTTCGGCACGCTTACGGCAGGTTGCTTTTGCTTTGCAGAACTGGCAGTGGTCTCCGGCGTTGAATTCGCCTTCGCCGTTGTAGGCCAGAGCTGCGGTGGGTTTTAAGATTTCATCAGCCCATTTCATCAGATTGTCTCTGCTGATCTCATAGGTACTGATGTTGTCCCGGCGAGGTTGGAAGATTGTCATGCGGATGGTCTGGATGCTGTAGAGATATTCATAGGTATCCAGAGCGCCTAAGGCATAACACATCATCTGCGGATTCTCTTCGGCATCCACCAGGACACCGAGACCGTATTTGAAGTCAATGATATGCAGCACATCATCCGCGATGATCACGCAGTCGCCGGTTCCGAAGCCTTCCGGTACCCACTTGGAGAAATCTAGCTTTTCTTCGATCAGGATCAGCGGGTCGGAGCAGTGTGTCTTTGCTTCTTCAATCTGCTCTGCGACGTAGGCTGCATACTGATCGGTGCAGTCGTCCATCTCCGTATCGAACCAGGTCAGGTTCTCTGTCGGATCCTCAGGATTCCTTCCCAGAAGCTTCTCCACCTTGTATTCGCAGAGGGCGTGTGCATCAGTTCCCTGCTGGGCGTAAGGACTGCCGCTGTCATTGATGCCGGCACACAGCTTTGCACTGGGCGGGCAGGCGAGCCATCTGTGGCTTGCGGAGGCGGAAAGATATGCGTGCTTAGGCATCGGTTAATCCTTCCACCTCTTTGACAAGTGCCGCGTAGTCCTTCGGATCCACATTGGTAAGGCTGCCTCCGTTGCCATACTTCTGAACGATCGCTTTGACATCTGCTTTGAAGCGGCCTTCTGCTTCTTTTGCTTTCTTTGCGAGGATCCCTCTGACTTCTTCCTTGGAATACTGCTTTTCGACAGGTGCTTCCGCAGGAGCGGGATCCTGTTTCTTTGTCTTCTTCTCAGGCTTTGCCGGAGCTGCTTCTTCGGTTCCGGAATAGAATTCCTTCAAAGCTCTGCCGGTCTCAGCCAATGTTTCTCCGCAGCTGATCAAGTTGTCGATCATGGCGGAGAGTTCACTCATTTTGCTCATCGCATTTACCTCCGTTTTCGTGATTCTGTTTTCTCAGGTTGGCAGCCAGTCGTTTCGCTACAACGCTGATGGCGATCAGTGTGTCGATCAGCTCTTCATCGATAGCCTCATCCGGCTGGCTGTTCACAGTAGATTCTTTCTGCATCTGCAGCACCTCTCTTTCCGATTGGCTCTTGGCCTTTCTATCTTCCTAAGCGGGTTTAGGAATGGTTTTTCCGGTCGGAGGGAATAATTTTTGAAAAAGGTTGCCGGTGGCGTGTCGCTATAAAAAGGAAGCGATTCGCTGCCGGCTTATTTTTGGTGAAAGAAATTTGCGGGCTGACCGGAAAATCTGAGTTGCAGGGCGCTTAGGAAGTTAGGAGGACTCTATGCCCTTACTTTTTAAGAAAAGAGGTTTGAAGTATGCAGATAACCATGTTTACAGCAGACTGTACCGGGCAGGCCGCGAACTGCAGCTATCCGAACCGGAGGGTGGTGACCACGCCGGAGGAAATGCAGGAAGCAGTCCGGTTCGATCATGTCTGCGCAGAGTACAAAGGGAACTATCGAAGCATCGGAAACTTCACCAGATCGGATGTGGTGGTGATGGATATCGACAATGACCATACCGAGGATCCGGCAGAGTGGATCACGCCGGAAAAGCTGGATGAGCTGCTTCCTGACATTTCCTATGTAATTGCCTTCAGCCGGAACCACATGAAGGTGAAGGACGGAAAGGCGGCAAGACCGAAGTTCCATGTGTATTTCCAGATCACGGAGACGGCGGATGCAGGCTGGTATGCAGCGCTTAAGAGAGGGATCAAGAAACGCTTTGACTTCTTCGATGGAAATGCGTTGGATGCTGCAAGGTTCATCTTCGGAGCGGATGCCGGTGAGGTGGTCTGGCATGAGGGATGGATGACTATTGATGAAGAAGTCGAGCCGGACTATGAAGAGTCGAAAAACGAAAATGCCGGCAGCAGCACCGGACCGATCCTGGAAGGCAACCGGAACAATACGATGAGTCGCTTCGCCGGGAGAGTTCTGAAGAAGTACGGCGTGACGGACAGGGCAAGGGAAGCGTTTGAGCTTCATGCGAGAAGATGTGATCCGCCGCTTCCGGAGGATGAGCTGAACACGATCTGGAACAGTGCGGTGAAGTTCTATAAGAACACAGTCTGTACGCAGCCTGGATATGTAGAGCCGGATGAGTATAATTCGGAATTCGATTCCCTGAAGCCGGAAGACTTCTCCGATATGGGAGAGGCAAAGGCCTTGATCAAGGAATACCGCGATGAGCTTCTATATACGGATGCCACTCAGTTCTTAAGCTATGACGGCATGTGCTGGAGAGAGAATCGGCAGAAAGCTGTGGGAGCGGTTGAAGAGTTTCTGGATATGCAGCTGGTGGAGTCGAGGGATCAGTTTGAAACAGCGGTTGCTCATATGCTGGCAGTGGATCCGTCATTGGATGAGATTACGGTCCGGAAGGGCGGCAGGGCGTTAGAAAAACTGATCACACCGCAGAATGCGGAAGCCTTTGGAGAACTGCAGGCTGCAAGAGCATATTACGGATTTGTGATGAAGTATCGGAATTATAAGCACATCGCAGATACTCAGAACACAGCGAAACCGATGGTGGCAACGGACATCAATCTGTTCGATGCTCAGGAGAATTACCTGAACACGCCCGGCGGCACCTGTGACCTTGTAAAAGGCGTGAACGGCATGATGCCGCACAAAGCAACGGATCTTCTGACAAAGATTACGAATTGCACTCCGGGCGAAGATGGTAAGCAGCTCTGGGAGGATGCGCTGCAGCTGTTCTTCTGCGGAGATCAGGAACTGATCGAATATGTGCAGATGACGGTCGGCATGGCAGCGGTCGGGAAGGTTTATGTGGAAGCTCTCATCATTGCCTATGGTGAAGGCCGGAATGGTAAGTCTACGTTCTGAAATACGATATCCAGAGTCCTGGGAACTTACTCTGGCGCGATGTCGGCAGATTCCCTTACTGCGAACTGCAGAAGGAATGTAAAGCCTGAGATTGCGGAGCTGAAGGGGAAACGCCTCATTATTGCGGCGGAGCTGGAAGAGGGAACAAGGCTTTCGACTTCGATCCTGAAGCAGCTGTGTTCTACGGACCAGATCAGAGGTGAGAAGAAATTCAAGGATCCTTTTGATTTCACTCCGTCACATACGGCGGTGCTTTATACCAATCATCTGCCGAAGGTCAGTGCATCGGACGACGGTACCTGGAGAAGACTGATTGTGATTCCGTTTCACGCAAAGATCGAAGGATCTTCTGACATTAAGAACTACGCGGATTACCTGTACAACAATGCGGGACCGGCGGTTATGAGCTGGATTATCGAAGGAGCCAGGAAGGTGATCGAGCGCGAGTTCAAGATCGATCCGCCGAAGGTGGTGGCAAACGCTATTGCAGAGTACCGCGGAATGAACGACTGGCTGACGCATTTCCTGGAGGACTGCTGTGTGACCGGTGACGACCTGGAACAGAAGTCCGGAGACCTCTATCAGGAGTACAGGGCATATTGTCTGCGTACCGGTGAGTATGCACGTAACAATGCTGACTTCATTGCTGAGATCGAGAAGCGCGGTTTTATGCGCAAAAAGAAAAAGTCCGGTATGTGGGTGCAGGGATTGCAGCTTAAAGACACGGACTTTGCGGATTGATGTGAACCGGTGCAGGACGAAAACGGGGATTATCTCTGTTTT
Source organism: Candidatus Paralachnospira sp. LCP21S3_A2 (assembly GCF_052118925.1). Lineage (NCBI taxonomy): Bacteria > Bacillati > Bacillota > Clostridia > Candidatus Paralachnospira > Candidatus Paralachnospira sp. LCP21S3_A2. The sequence goes on along the minus strand of NZ_JBQKGG010000007.1, from coordinate 48,449 downwards.
TGTCCTGCACTGAAGCTAAAAGGTGCAGGGTATGCAGGATGTTTACATTAATACGCGTACAGGGAAAATCTTGAAAAAATTCCTGTAGAGAGGGTTATGCGGCGTCATGCACACCCTGCACCATCATTTGATGGAGGTATAGCGATGAGCTTTTACAGATGGATATTAAAGAAGCACATAAACACAATGGCACCGGTGGGCGACCTTGCGAGAGACATGAAAGAAGACAGCGAATTTCCACGTGACGGAGGAAAGAAGAAAATCCGTCAGTACCTGGAAGACTGTCACGCCTGCAGCGGATGCATGGACGCATTTGATGAAGCGTGGGCTGAGTATGCGAGAGAAAGAAGTTGAGAAAAAGCTGGTGCTGGCGGTCAAGTCCAGAGGCGGCATCTGCCCGAAGTGGGTGTCGCCGGGATTTGACGGAATGCCTGATCGGATCGTGCTTCTTCCGGGAAGACATTTTGGACTGGTGGAGGTCAAGGCTCCGGGTGAACGTCCGAGACCGCTGCAGGTTTCACGGCACCGGCTTCTGATGAGATTAGGTTTCCGGGTTTATGTACTTGATGATCCGGAGCAGATTGGAGGAATACTGGATGAAATACAATCCACATGATTATCAGATATATGCGATCAATTTTATAAAGGAGCATCCCATAGCGGCAATCCTGCTGGATATGGGTATGGGCAAGACCAGTATCGTGTTGGCTGCACTGAACGATCTGATGTTTGACAGCTTTGATGTGACGAAGGTTCTGATCATCGCGCCGCTTCGAGTGGCGAAGCATACCTGGTCAGCGGAAATACAGAAATGGGATCAGCTGCGTGGGCTTCGATATTCCATAGCGGTTGGTACGGCGGCAGAGAGGATGAAGGCGCTTCAGGCGGATGCGGACATTTACATTATCAACAGGGAGAATGTTCCCTGGCTGATCGAGAAGAGCGGGCTGCCGTTTGACTACGATATGGTGGTGATCGATGAGCTGTCATCCTTCAAGAACTGGCAGACGAAGAGGTTCAAGGCACTGATGAAGGTAAGGCCGAGAGTGAAATGGATTGTGGGATTGACCGGCACTCCTTCCAGCAATGGTTTGATGGATCTCTTTGCAGAATACAAGGTTCTGGATATGGGAGAGAGACTTGGAAGGTTTATCAGCCAGTACAGAGTCGAGTATTTCGTGCCGGATCAGACAAACGGTCCGATCGTTTACAACTACCGGCTCCGGAAGGGTGCCGATAAGAGGATTTATGACAGGATCTCCGATATCACGATTTCCATGAAGGGAACCGACCACCTGCAGATGCCGGAACTGATCAACTCTGAATATCCGGTATATCTGGATGCGGATGAGCGTGAGAAGTATGAGGCGATGGCCAGCGACCTGGTGATCAATCTTCCGGGCGGTGAAGTTACAGCTGCCAATGCAGCGACGCTTTCCGGGAAGCTGACACAAATGGCGAATGGTGCTGTCTATTCCGATGCCGGCGGTATCGAGTTCATTCACGATAAGAAGCTGGATGCTTTGGAGGATATCATCGAAGCGGCAAACGGCAAGAGCATTCTGGTGGCGTATTGGTACAAGCACGATCTGACAAGGATCATCGACAGGCTGGAAGCCCTGGGTGTGAAGTACGGAAAGCTGGATTCGGATCAGAGCATTGAGGACTGGAATGCAGGAAGACTGGAGGTAGGACTGATACATCCGGCTTCTGCAGGTCACGGACTGAATCTCCAGAGCGGCGGCAATACGTTGGTGTGGTTCGGTATGATCTGGAGTCTGGAGCTCTACCAGCAGACAGTAGCCAGGCTTTGGAGGCAGGGTCAGGAATCCGGGACAGTCGTGGTGCAGCATATTATTACAGCCGATTCGATTGATGAGCGAATCATGAAGGCACTTCACGCAAAGGGCAATACGCAGGCCAGACTGATCGATGCCGTGAAAGCGGAGGTAAGTGCCTATGGCAGGAAATAAGAATCTTGCAGAGGATCCGTATGAGCGATTAGCGAATGCAATCATTCTGCAGGCGGTCGCTGATTACAGGGTGGCGCTTAAGAAGATCAAGGCACATCCGAAGGATCGAAAAGCAATAGATGAGGCTTTGGAAATCGAGAGGTTCTTCCGTTCCGGCTGGTACAGCCAGCTGACAAGCGTGGACGGTGAATACCTGATCAAGAGGCTTCAGGACGAAGTGAGACAATCAGAGTCAATCCGAGGGAGAAAAAATAAATCCAATCGGAGGTAGCTTATGAACAGACATCAGCAGGAAGCCAAGAAATATTTATCACAGGCTTTCGGTCTGAACCAGCGGATCGAGAGCAAGCTGGGACAGATCGAAGATCTTCATGACCTGGCCACCAAAGCAACGGCGACATATTCGGATATGCCGAAGAGCCCGAACAGGGATGGCTCCAGAATGGAAGATGCCATTATAAAAATCATCGACCTGGAGAACGAGATCAATCAGGATATGATGAAGCTTGTGGAACTGAAGAAGGATATCATCCGCAGGATCAAAGCAGTGGAGAGCGCGGAACTTCAGACAATACTGGAGCTGCGGTACCTGTCCTATATGCGATGGGAAGAGATCGCCATTGAGCTTGGGTACGGAATCGATAATGTATTCCGTCTTCACAGGAATGCCCTGGATGAAATAACGATTCCGGAAACAATACAGTAAAATCAAGTTCGATACAGTAAGCCTATGTGATAATGTTAAACTGGCAAAAGCGAAAGATGAGAGAGCCGTTGCGGAGCAAGATACCGTGGCGGCTTTTTCTATGGGAAAGAAGGTGGAACGATGCCAAGGAAACCGAAGCATCCATGCTCTTATCCCGGATGCCCGAAGCTGACAGACAAGAGGTTCTGTGAAGAGCATGAGAAGCTGAGCAACAGTAATTATGAGAAGTACGGCAGAGATAAGTCTACGAAGAAGAGATATGGACGTGCATGGAAGAGGATCCGTGACAAGTACGCTGCGGAGCATCCCTTCTGTGAGATGTGTTTTGAACGTGGGATTATCGTGCCGACTGAAGAGATCCACCACAAGCTGCCTCTGAGTGAAGGTGGTACGCACGATCGTAGTAACCTGATCGCGCTGTGCAAGTCGTGTCACTCAACCATACACGCGAAGAGAGGGGACTACTGGGGAAACCATCGCGGGTAGGGGCGGGTGAAATCTCTACAGGTGTGGCTCCCAGGGAACGGCGCGGGGGTCACGCGTGCAAAATCGCGAAATGGAAAGTGAAATTTGGAAGGAAGGAGGGCGATGCTCTATGGCTGGAAGAAAGCCGAAGCCTACAGCTGTAAAAAAGCTGGAAGGCAATCCGGGAAAGAGAAAACTGAACACAAAAGAACCGAATCCGGGTAAGGGAATGCCCGACTGCCCTGCATGGTTATTGCCGGAAGCTAAGACGGAATGGATCCGGTTATCGGAAAAGCTGAATCAGATGGGAGTGCTGACGGAGATCGACCGGTCTGCATTTGCAGCCTATTGTCAGTCCTATGCCAGATGGAAAGAGGCTCAGGAGCATATCAATTCCGAGGGTGCCACCTATGAAACAGAGAATGGGATGCAAAGACCGAATCCGTGGGTTGCGATCTGCAACACGGAGCAGAGGCTTATGATGCAGGCAGCATCCGAGTTCGGACTGACTCCGTCTGCCAGATCGAGGATCATGGCGGCATCCGGTGTTGGCAAGGATGAAGAGGATGAGATGGAGGCATTACTTGGGGGTGAGGCTTAATGGCTGAGAGAAGACCTGCGGGTTATCCGAAGCTGAAGAATTATAAGCCGTCAAGGTTCATGCTTCCGACATCTCATTATGATAAAGCGAAGGCTGACAGGGCTGTGAAGTTCATCGAGAACCTGTGCCATACCAAAGGAAAATGGGCTGGCAAGAGGTTCTGGCTGCTTCCCTGGCAGGAGCAGCTGATCCGTGACATCTTCGGGATCGTCAAACCTGACGGGTACCGGCAGTTCCGAACAGCCTTTGTGGAAATATGCAAGAAGGTAGGTAAGAGCGAATTGGCAGCAGCCGTCGCTCTTTATCTTTTATATGCGGATAACGAACCATCCGCTGAAGTCTATGGCGCTGCCGCTGACCGGCAGCAGGCCAGTATTGTTTTCGATGTGGCAAGGCAGATGGTGGAGATGTCGCCGGCGCTTCTGAAACGGTCGAAGCTGATGACGGCAACAAAGAGAATCGTGAATTATGGAAATTCAGGATATTACCAGGTGCTCAGTGCAGAGGTCGGGGGTAAGCACGGATTTTCGGTAAGCGGATTGGTGTTTGATGAGATCCATACACAGCCAAACAGACAGCTGTATGACGTTCTGACGAAAGGATCATCGGATGCCAGACAGAATCCGCTGCATTTCATTATCACCACGGCAGGTACGGACAGACATTCCATTGCATATGAGCTTCATACGAAGGCGGTGGATATTCTGGAAGGCCGGCGTGTGGATCCGACTTTCTATCCGGTGGTCTACGGGCTGAAGGATGATGAGGACTGGGAGGATGAAGCGAACTGGTACAAGGTCAATCCTTCCCTGGGATATACGGTCGATATCGAAAGGCTCAGGGATGCCTACCGGGAAGCAAAGCAGAATCCGGCGGATGAAGTGACCTTCAAATGGTTGAGGCTGAATATGTGGGTTTCAAGTACTGTGGCATGGATACCGGATTCGATATTCATGAAATGAAGAGATCGACCTGGCAGCTCTGGAAGGCAGGGACTGTTACGGAGGTCTGGACTTGTCCAGCACAGGAGATATCACGGCTCTGGTTCTGATGTTTCCTCCGAGAGATGAAGATGAGAAGTATATCCTGCTTCCGTTTTTCTGGGTACCGGAAGAAACGATACCGCAGAGAGTGAAGGCAGCATCCGTTCCTTATGACATCTGGGAGAAGCAGGGATACCTGTTATCGACCGAGGGCAATGTGATCCATTATGACTTCATTGAGAAGTTCATCAATGACCTGGCGGAGAAGTACCACATTGTTGAGATCGCAGTGGACAGGTGGAATGCCACACAGATGATCCAGAACCTGGAAGGCGATGGCTTCACGATGGTTCCGTTCGGCCAGGGCTTTGTTTCGATGTCCGGACCGACAAAGGATTTTTATCGTCTGCTCATGGAAGGCAAGATCATTCACGGAGGCCATCCGGTTCTCAGGTGGATGGCTGGCAATGTGGTAGTCGATACGGATCCTGCCGGGAATATCAAGGTAACGAAGGCAAAATCAAAAGAGAAGATTGACGGCATTGTGGCTGCAATCATGGCACTTGACCGGTGCATACGCAATCAGACGGAGCCGCAGGGGAGTGTTTATGATGAGCGCGGATTACTTGTATTTTGACGAAGGAGGGAATTGCGATGGGAATACTGAGCGGTCTATTTCGGAGCAGGGATAAGCCTACAGACAGGACTGCAGGAAGCAGTTACAGCTTCTTTTTGGGAGGTACTTCAAGTGGCAAGTATGTGACGGAACGGTCTGCGATGCAGATGACGGCGGTGTACTGCTGCGTAAGGATCCTGTCGGAGGCGGTGGCAAGCCTGCCATTACAATTTTACAGATATACCGATGATGGCGGTAAGGAGAAAGCGGTGGAACATCCGCTTTATTTTTTGCTCCATGATGAGCCGAATCCGGAGATGACTTCCTTTATCTTCAGGGAGACTCTGATGACGCATTTGCTCCTGTGGGGCAACGCCTACAGTCAGATCATCCGGAACGGTAAGGGTGAAGTCGTGGCTCTGTATCCGTTGATGCCGGATCGGATGAAGGTGGATCGTGATGAGCATGGAAGGCTCTATTACGAATACACAGTCTATGATTCGGACGATGTGGACGGCAGGAAGGGAACCAACAAGGTTGGAAGAACCGTAAGACTTCAGCCTCACGATGTGCTGCACATTCCGGGGCTTGGCTTTGACGGATTGGTTGGGTATTCACCGATTGCAATGGCGAAGAATGCGATCGGCCTGGCAATCGCCACGGAAGAGTATGGCAGCAAGTTCTTTGCGAACGGTGCGGCTCCTTCCGGTGTACTGGAGCATCCGGGGACTATCAAAGATCCGAGCAAGGTGAGAGAAAGCTGGCAGGCTACCTTCGGAGGAAGCGGCAATGCAAATAAGATTGCTGTTTTGGAAGAAGGCATGAAGTACACGCCGATTTCCATTTCACCGGAGCAGGCCCAGTTCCTGGAGACAAGGAAGTTCCAGATCGATGAAATCGCAAGGATCTTCCGTGTGCCGCCTCATATGATCGGTGACTTGGAGAAGTCCAGTTTCAACAACATTGAGCAGCAGTCGCTGGAATTTGTGAAGTACACGTTGGATCCCTGGGTAAGCCGCTGGGAGCAGGCAATGGTGAGAGCCTTGCTGACTCCGGATGAGAAGAAAAAATACTTCTTCAAGTTCAATGTGGATGGTCTGCTCAGAGGTGATTACCAGAGCAGGATGAACGGCTATGCGACAGCCAGACAGAACGGCTGGATGTCAGCCAATGATATCCGTGAGCTGGAGAACCTGGACAGGATCCCGGCGGAACAGGGCGGTGATCTGTACCTGATCAATGGAAATATGACGAAGCTGGAGGATGCCGGAATATTTGCGGCAGGCAACAACGGAAAGGAGGAAGGAGATTCCGATGAAGAAGTTTTGGAACTGGAAAAGCAGGAAGATCAGAGACCAGGCTTCAGGCGAAGAGGTCAATGAAAGAGTGCTTTTCCTGAATGGAACCATAGCAGAAGAGAGCTGGTTTGACGATGATGTCACGCCGGCTCTTTTTAGAGAGGAACTGAATGCCGGGACAGGAAACATTACGGTCTGGATCAACAGTCCGGGCGGTGACTGCGTGGCGGCAGCTCAGATCTACAACATGCTGATGGACTATAAGGGCGATGTCACGGTGAAGATCGATGGCATTGCGGCATCGGCGGCAAGCGTGATCGCGATGGCAGGGACGAAGGTGCTCATGAGTCCTGTGAGCATGATGATGATCCACAATCCGGCAACTATCGCTTTTGGCGATACGGCGGAGATGCAAAAGGCAATCAACATGCTGGCTGAAGTGAAGGAATCCATCATGAATGCTTATGAGATTAAGACCGGCATGAGCAGGACGAAGATCTCACATCTGATGGATGCGGAGACCTGGATGGACGCACATAAGGCGGTGGAGCTGGGCTTTGCGGATGATGTACTGCAGAGAGCGGATGCATCGGAAGGCGAAGACCTGGAAACACCGGAGGTATCGATGCTCTATTCTAGGGCGGCAGTGACCAATTCGTTGATGGATAAGATCGCGGCGAAATGTCACATCAAGGCACCGGACAGCGGTGCAGCAACTGAACAGACAACGGATAACGGGCGTTCCTGTGATGAGATCAGGGAACGCCTGAACTTTATCAAGAGATTCATTTAAGGAGGAATCGAGCTATGACTATCAAAGATATGATCGAGAAGAGAGCGAAGGTGTGGGAGACCGCGAAGAACTTTGTGGATACCCACGAGAATGAGAACGGCGTTCTGTCTGCGGAGGATAACGCGACTTACAGCCGTATGGAGCAGGAGATCGAGGATCTGACAGCGGCGATCGACCGTCAGCAGAGAGCCGAGGCAAGAGAGGCGGCGCTTAATCAGCCTATCAATACTCCGCTTACCGTAAGACCGGCAAAGCAGGTGGAGGAAAAGACCGGGCGTGCTTCCAATGCGTACAAGGAAGACTTCGGAGCTCATCTCCGCGGTAAAAGACTTGTCCACAACGTCCTTTCCGAGGGTGTGCAGGCAGACGGCGGCTATCTTGTTCCGGAAGAGTTCGAGCGTCAGATCGTGACTGGTCTGGATGAGGCAAACGTGGTGAGAGGCCTTGCGAAGGTCATCACTACCAGCGCCGAGAGAAAGATCCCGGTTGCGGCAACTCACTCTACCGCACAGTGGACGGCAGAGAACGGTGCTTATACCGAGAGCGGTCCTACTTTCGACCAGAAGACCATTGATGCCTTCAAGCTGACTGACCTTGTGAAGGTTTCCATCGAGCTTCTGCAGGATTCCATGTTTGACCTGGAGTCTTACATTGCCGGTGAGTTCGCAAGGGCATTTGGTATTGCGGAGGAAGAGGCTTTCTGTGTCGGTACCGGAACCGGACAGCCTACCGGTATCTTCACTGCGAACGGCGGAACCGTAGGTGTGACTGCAGCAAGCGCAACGGCGATCACGGCGGATGAGCTGATCAACCTGATCTATTCGCTGAAGAGCCCTTACCGCAGAAACGCGAAGTTCCTTATGAATGACGCGACGGTATCCATGATCCGTAAGCTGAAGGACAAGAACGATGCTTATCTCTGGCAGCCTTCCCTTCAGGCAGGTGAGCCTGACAAGCTTCTGGGCTATGACCTTTACACTTCTCCGTATGTTCCTACGGCGAAGGCGGGAGCTCTGACTGTGGCATTCGGTGATTTCAAGAATTACTGGATCGCTGACAGATCCGGCAGAACGGTTCAGAGACTCAATGAGCTCTACAGCACCAACGGCCAGGTCGGCTTTGTTGCGACGGAGCGTGTTGACGGCAAGGTGATCCTTCCGGAAGGTATCCAGCTCCTGAAGATGAAGGCAAGTGCCTGATCGTAAGAACCAGTAATGACGGCGGCAGTACAGATGATTGTGCTGCCGCTAATTTGTGAGGTGATGCAGATGACTGTGACTGTGGAAGAGATGAAGAGCTATCTCCGGGTTGATTTCGAGGATGACGATTCCCTGATCGAAAACTTCATAACGGCGGCAAAGAAGCAGTGCATGGATATCCTGCGGACGGACGATGAGGCGGATCTGGATGCGGCTCAGAACGGAAAGATCGCTGTGATGTTTACAGTGGCTTATCTGTATGAGCACAGGGAAGAAGCTGATCATCATGCGATGGATCTGACTCTTCGGGCTCTGCTGTTCGGCAGCCGGAAGGAGGGATTCTGATGGATGTGGCAGCACTCAGATCAAAGGTGACGTTCCAAAAGAATGAGACCGTGACCGACAAGTACGGTAATCACAAGAATGCCTGGACGGACTATTATACCTGCTTTGCCACAATCGGCGGTGAAGGGCTGGCCAGTTCCAAGGAAGAACAGACTGCCGGAACTACGGTTGAGGATTTCAGCATGACGGTCACCATCAGGTACTGCCGGAAGGCTGCTGCAATCGATTCCACGCATTTCCGAGTGATGTTCATGGGTGAGATCTACAACATCGTGAACATCGATCATATGAACTTTCGGAAGAAGTCACTGAAGTTCACCTGCAGGAAGGAGCGGCGCTGATGGCACAGACGATAAAGATTGACCAGCTGGCGGATACCGTGATGAAGGGTATGGAAGAATACGCGAAGCTTGCTGCGGAGGACCTGAAGAAGGATGTCCAGAAAGCAGGTAAGACCGTAAAGCAGCAGATCGAAAGCACGGCTCCGAAGAAGACGGGAAAGTATTCCAAGAGCTGGGCGGTGAAAAAGACCAGGGAAACGTCCGATTCCATCCAGATCGTGGTGCATTCCAAACGGTACCAGCTGACACATCTTTTGGAGTTTGGCCATGCGAAGCGCGGCGGTGGAAGAACAAGGGCGTTCCCTCATATCGCACCAGCGGAGCAGGCGGGCATCGAGCAGCTGACAAGGGATATCGAGCGTGACCTGCAGAAAGGCGGTTAGTAATGATGGAGATATTGCTTTTGTTATTCGTGATCGCTCTTGGGATTGCGGTGATCGGCGCTACCGTTTACCACGGTACCCGAAGAGGCGAGGATTGTCATGGTTATCCGTATAACTGCCCGGCCTGCCGTCATGCTGCGGAATGCATTATCGAGATCGGGAGGAAGAAGGATGACGCATGAAGACGTAATGCAGATGCTGGCTGAAACGGAGATCCCTTTTGCGTATGACCATTTCGCGGAAGGGGAAAGTCCTGATCCGCCATTCATCTGCTTTTTATTTCCGGGTTCGGAGAACTTTGCTGCGGACAACGTGGTATATATGGAGTTTTCCAACCTGAGCATTGAACTTTATACCGATGAGAAGGATCCGGAACTGGAAGACAGGGTTGAGGCGGTGCTGAATGCCCATGAGCTGTTCTGGAACAAATCGGAGGTATGGATCGAGTCAGAGAAACTATACGAAGTGCTGTACCAGATGACGGTATAGCGGAAAGAGAGGTTTATTATGCCGAGTACAAACAACAAGGTGAAGTTCGGCCTTAAGAACTGCCATTATGCGAAGGCGACACTTGATCCGGATACCAATGCCGTGACATTTGGTACGCCTGTCGCAATTCCCGGAGCTGTGAATCTGTCTCTGGATCCTGAAGGGGATACCGAGCCGTTTTATGCGGACGATATGGTGTATTACACCACAGTGGCCAATAACGGCTATTCTGGTGATCTGGAGATCGCGCTGATCCCGGACAGCTTCAGGAAGGACATCCTGAAGGAAACTGAGGATACGAACGGTGTCCTGGTAGAGGATTCCACGGTGGAGCCGGAGCATTTCGCTCTGCTTTTCGAGTTCTCCGGGGACAAGAAAAAGATCAGGCACTGCATGTATTACTGCACTGCCGCAAGACCGACCATCGAAGGCAAGACCAATGAGGACTCCAAGGAAGTCCAGACAGAGTCTTTGGAGATCACGGCAACATCGCTTCCGAGCGGTCTTGTGAAGGTTAAGACCGGGGCAAACACAACGGATGAGGTCTACAACGGCTGGTATTCTGCCGTTTATCAGTCTCCGACAACGGAACCGACTGAGCAGGGACAGGGTTAATGTGTGGGGCAGGGCTTCGGCTCTGCCCTTTACCTTAGATTGGAGGAAAGTGAAATGGCACTTACAAAGACAGTGAATATTGATGGCAAGGATGTTACCTTCAGGGCTTCCGCTGCCATTCCAAGAATATACAGGAACAAGTTCCACAGGGATATTTATAAGGATCTTCACGATCTGCAGAAGAGCATTGATGAGAACGATCCCGAAAACTCCGCACTGGATTCTTTTTCGCTGGAGCTGTTCGAGGATATCAGCTACATCATGGCGAAGCATGCGGATCCGCAGGGAGTTCCGGATACGCCGGATGAATGGCTGGATCAGTTCGGGACATTTTCCATTTATCAGGTGCTTCCGGAGATCATCGAGCTCTGGGGACTGAATGTGCAGACGCAGGTGGAGAGTAAAAAAAACTTCGAGCGACTGACCGGGAAATGACAACGCCGCTCCTTTTGTTAAGGGCGGTGCAGCTTGGTGTGCAGATCGGGGAGATGGATCTTCTGACGATCGGAACCATCAACGATATGTACACGGAAATGCAGAACGATGAGAACCAGGGAGCATACAGCACTCTGGCATCTCAGGATGATATGGATCGATTTTAAGGGAAGGAGGCTGACGCATGGCTGGACGGATCCAGGGTATCACCGTTGAGATCGGCGGCGATACCACCAAACTACAGACAGCCCTTAAGGGTGTAAATACAGAGATCAGAAATACTCAGAGCCAGCTGCGTGATGTCGATAAGCTCCTGAAACTTGATCCGGGAAATACGGAACTGCTTGCACAGAAGCACAGGCTCCTAGGGGATGCCGTCAAGGAAACGAAGGAAAAGCTGGAGACCTTGAAGACAGCAGCGGAACAAGCAGAGCAGGCACTGAAGGATGGAACGATCACACAGGAACAGTATGACGGCCTGCAGCGTGAGATCGTCGAAACTGAACAGAAGTTGAAGTCCTTGGAGGAACAGGCGAAGGCTTCCGGTACGGCTCTTCAGGAGATCGCTGCAAAGGGTGAGAAGCTGAAGACAGTTGGTGACAATGTTACCAATGTCGGAAAGAAATTCATGCCTGTAACTCTGGGCGTTGTGGGATTAGGTACGGCGGCGGTGAAGACTGCCGCTGATTTTGATTCCGCCATGAGCAAGGTGGCGGCGGTATCCGGCGCAACTGGCTCTGATCTGGAAGCACTCCGGGATAAAGCCCGTGAGATGGGTGAGAAGACAAAGTTCTCTGCATCCGAGGCAGCGGAAGCCATGAACTATATGGCGATGGCCGGCTGGAAGACGGAGGATATGCTTTCCGGTATCGAAGGTGTCATGAACCTGGCCGCAGCTTCCGGAGAGGATCTGGCAACTACTTCCGATATTGTAACGGATGCTCTGACAGCGTTTGGACTTACAGCGAAGGACTCTGGGCATTTTGCAGATATCCTTGCGGCGGCTTCCAGTAATGCCAATACGAATGTCTCCATGATGGGTGAGACCTTCAAGTATTGTGCTCCGATTGCCGGTGCTCTGGGATTCTCTGCGGAGGATACGGCGGAAGCAATCGGTTTGATGGCCAATGCCGGTATCAAAGGATCCCAGGCAGGTACTTCACTCAGGACGATCATGAACAACCTGTCCGGAGAGGTGAAGATCTGCGGATCCTCTATCGGAGAGGTCACGGTTGCTACGACCAATGCGGACGGCTCTATGAGGGATCTGTCGGATATCCTTGCATACTGCCGGACGGCATTTTCTGGATTGTCTGAATCTGAGAAGGCGGCAGCGGCTGAAAGTCTTGTCGGCAAGAATGCGATGTCCGGATTTCTGGCTCTGATGAACGCCGGAGAAGCGGATATCACCAAGCTTTCCAGTGCGATTGATAACTGTGATGGTTCTGCAGCAAGTATGGCCGAGACCATGAATGACAACCTTGCCGGTCAGCTGCAGATCCTGAAGTCTCAGCTGGAAGAATTGGCGATTTCCTTTGGTGAGCTGTTGATGCCTGCGATTCGGACGATTGTGGGTTGGATCCAGAAGTTTGTGGACTGGCTCAATTCGATGGATGAAGGTACCAGGAAGGTGATTGTGACGATTGCCCTGGTGGCGGCTGCAATCGGACCGATACTGATCATAATCGGTAAAGTCATCTCTGCGGTCGGTACCATTATGACTCTGGTTCCGAAGCTGGCAGGTGTGATCAATGCAGCGAAGGGAGTATTTGCTGCCTTCAATGCGGTATGTGCTGCGAATCCGTATGTGCTAATCATCGCGGCGATCGTGGCTTTGGTGGCAGCGTTCATTTATCTCTGGAACAACTGTGAAGAGTTCCGGCAGTTCTGGATCGACCTGTGGGAGAGCATCAAAGAGATCGCTATTGCCGTGTGGGAGGCGCTGAAGGCATTCTTCCAGGCGGCGTGGGAAGCAATCAAGACCACGGCTACAACAGTCTGGAATGCAATCAAGGATTTCTTCTCCGGGCTGTGGGAAGGCATCAAGAACATTTTCACGACGGTGGTGAACGCGATCAGCACATTCCTGACTACGGCATGGAACACGATCAAAAATACCGTGACAACCGTGTGGAATGCGATTAAGACATTTTTCACGACAGTCTGGAATGGAATTAAGTCGGTTATCACTACGGTGGTAAATGCGATCTCCACCTTCCTGAGTACGGCGTGGAATGGGATCAAGACTGCGATCACTACGGTGCTGAATGCCATTAAGACAGCGGTTACTACGGTCTGGAACGGCATCAAGAATACGATCACAACTATCGTGAACGCAATCAAAAATGCAGTCACGACAGCCTGGAACAATATCAAGACTGCCGTATCCAATGCGGCAAACGCGATCAAGACCGGCGTGACGAATGCCTTTAATGCTATGCTGAACGGCATCAAAAATATCTGCGGAAATATTTATGGTGCAGTGAAGGGTGGCTTTGACAAGGCTATCGGCTTTATCAAGGGACTTGCTTCGCAGGCTTTCCAGTGGGGTGCTGACTTCATTGGCGGCATCGTGAATGGTATCAAGTCCATGATCGGTAAGGTCGGGGATGCGGTTTCTTCTGTTGCAAATAAGATCCGGAGCTTCCTGCATTTCTCTGTGCCGGATGAAGGACCTTTGACGGATTATGAGAGCTGGATGCCGGACTTCATTGGAGGACTTGCAAAAGGCATTGAGAAGAGCCGGGGCATGATTGAGAACGCAATGAACGGTGTGACTTCTGATCTTACCATTACTCCGAGGGTGATGGCAGCTCAGGGTAACTATTCCGGATCGGCTGCATCGAGCGGAGATCTGATCTCCGGAATCAATACAGCACTGAATACAGCTCTGGCCGGTGGAGGCGCTGCAGGGGATATCGTGATCCCGGTTTATATCGGCGGTGACATGATTGATGAGATTGTGGTTACGGCTCAGCAGAGAATGAATTTAAGAAGTGGAGGCAGGTAAGATGGCTCATTTGCAGTATCTTGTTTTTAACAATGAGAATATCCCGATGCCTGCCTCTTATTCTGTGAGTTTATCGGATGTGGAGGCAGATAGCGGGGGTGTGACGGAGGCAGGAACCACGCAGAGGGATGTTGTCCGGGAAGGCGTGGTTCAGATCGGAGTGACCTTCCGTGTATCGAAGAAGTGGCTGAATAAGTTTTCGGCATATAAGAAGCTGGCGAGCATTACGGTCGGATACCTGGATATGGAGACCATGAACATCGTAAACACGCAGATGTACATTGACGGGTATCAGGTGAAGCTGGTCAGTGATACATCGTATGGTTCACTCTGGGAGATATCTTTCACGTTGAAAGAATTTTGAAAAAAAGTGTTGACTCCTACGTTGCGTAATAGTTTATATTAACATTACCAAGCGAATGGAGGATATGCCAATGATGACAATACATGAAGTGAGCAAGCTTGCCGGGGTGAGTATACGCACTCTACAATATTATGACAAGATCGGTCTTTTGCATCCGACGGGATACACCGATGCAGGTTACAGGCTGTATGACGATGCAGATCTGGAACGCCTTCAGCACATATTGTTGTTTCGTGAGTTGGAGTTTCCTTTGAAGGACATCAAGGCGATCATAAACAGTCCTGATTTTGACAGAAGCACGGCATTAGAGCAGCAGATTGAACTGCTTCGGTTGAAGAAGGAACATATTGAGAATCTGATGAACTTTGCGCTTGGAATAAAATTGTTAGGAGTGAAGCATATGGATTTTAAGGCTTTTGATAGAAGTAAGCTGGATGAGTATTCCCGACAGGCCAAGGAACTATATGGCAATACGCCTGAGTACAAAGAGATGGAGGAAAAGCAGAAGAATCGTACAAAGGAAGAGGATAATATCCTTGCAGATAGATTTATGCTGCTTTTCAAGGAAGCTGGAGAGATGAGGAATACGGATCCGGCATCGCCTGAAGCACAGGATTTGGTGAAAAGGATACAAGCTTATATAACTGAAAACATGTACACCTGCTCAAATAAGATTTTGCGAGGCTTGGGTAAGATGTATTCAGGAGGCGGTGACTTTACAAAGAACATCGATGAGTATGGCGGAGAAGGAACTGCAGAGTTCGTGGATAACGCTATTCAAATCTATTGCGACAAGGCAGAATAAGCAAATCACATTTAGCTACTAAGAGGGTCGGGAAACCGGCTCTCTTTTCATGTCTGGAGGGAGGTGGTCATTTGTATCCGGTCAGCAATGCCTTTCTTGAAGCAGTGAAGGCGAATACAAGAAAATATTACTGGACCGGCAGGATCACAACGACTGCCGGAACAGTTTATGAGTTTGATCAGGATGATATGGTCAAGGGCAGCGGGTATATTACCAGTCAGTGCTGCGGATCCACAGAGATAGAACTGGGAACGGTTTATGCGGCTGAGATGGGGATATCGCTATTCTCCGAGATCAACCGGTATACGCTGGAAGATGCGAAGGTGGAGCTTTTCTATCACCTGCAGATAGCGGGTGGTTCTTATGAGAGGATCCCGATGGGGATCTTTGAAGTATCAGAGGCGAACAGGAAAGCTAAGTGCCTGGAGATCAAGGCCTATGATTACATGGTTCGCTTTGAGAAGGCTTTCACTTCCCTTGAATCCATCGGTAACGCTTATGACTTCATGGTGCTCTGCAGTACGGCCTGTGAGGTGACGCTGGCTCAGGACAGGGCAACCATTGAGGCGATGCCGAACGGAACCGAGAACCTGTCCATCTATTCTGATAATGATATTGAGACTTACCGCGATGTGCTGTTCTATGTGGGACAGGTGCTTGGCGGTTTTTTCGTGATCAACAGAGCCGGGGAGCTGGAGCTTCGGAAGTATGGGAATACGCCGGTGCTGACAGTTGAGAGGAAGCACAGGTTCACTTCCAGCTTTTCGGACTTTATCACGCGATATACAGCGGTCAGTTCAACGAACCTTCGGACACAGATTGCGGAGTATTATGCACTGGATCCGGATGATGGGTTGACGATGAACCTGGGCGTTAATCCTCTGCTGCAGTTCGGTCTGAAAGAGACCAGGCGGCAACTCTGTGAGAATATCCTGAATGATCTGGCCGTCGTGAACTACGTGCCGTTTGATTCGGATACCATCGGAAATCCAGCACTGGATGTTGGCGATGTTTTGTCATTCAGCGGTGGACAAGCGGATGCCACGAAGTATGCCTGCATCACATCGAACAGCATCAAGATCGGCGGCAGGCAGAGTATCAAGTGCGTGGGAAAGAATCCGAAGCTGTCCCAGGCGAAGAGTAAGAACGATAAGAACATTTCAGGGCTTCTGGCTCAGATCGAGGCAGGAAAGATCGGGATCCATACCTTCACTAACGCTTCAGCATTTTCTGTGACGGATGTGGACACGAAGATCATTTCCATCGAGTTTGCTACGACTGAAGCGAACCATGCGCAGTTCTTCGGGCAGGTGATCGTAGATGTGACGGCCCAGCCGATGACAAGGTCGGTGACGGCTTCCGGTGATGTGGTGATCCCTTCGGTGAATGTTGACGGGGTACCTGTGGATCCGGAAGATCCGGAGGAAGAGCCGGTGGTGATCGGCAGCACGGAAGAGCAGACGATTACGGTATCTCTTCCGATGAGCTGGCAGGAGGACGGTCATGCGGATGTGATCTTTTCCTTTGAGTTCAATAACCAGATGATTCCGGTGCATTATCCGCAGGAAAACTGGCACTCGGGAAGACATACGATCCTTCTGTATTATCCGATCGAGAATGTGGTGCCGAACTATACGAATATCTTCAATGTCTATATGCGCTGCGAGGGTGGCACAGCAGCGGTGGATACCGGGATGTGCATTGCTTCCATCTCCGGTCAGAGCATGGGTGCTTCGGCGGCATGGGACGGCAGAATCGATATTGAAGAGTACGTGGATCTGTTCCGGATTGGCAACGGCAGACAGAACGGAAGACTTCAGGTGAAGGCGTTCACGGATGCGGATGAGTGGGAGGTCAAGGAAACCATGAGACGGTACTATTCGGATGTTAAGAACGGAAGATCCGGCATCGGAGGCTTTGCGATGGTTGTGGACGTGCCGGGCAGTAACGCGTAAGGAGGTTGCGATGAAGAGATATACAGGAAATCTGGTCATTGAACTGGAAGACCAGAATACAGGAAATGTGGAGACGGTATCGGAGACCAACATGGTCACCAATGCCGTCAATGACATTCTGGGAGTAAATCCGATGGGTGTCATGTATAAGGCCGGTGGGGAGTATGATGATTCTCTGACCTGGAATAACGAGCTGCTTCCGATCTGCCCGAACATGATCGGAGGCATCCTGCTTTTTCCAAGTTCCATTACGGAGCAGGCGGATAACATTTATCAGCCGTCAACGAATCTGCCGGTAGCTTATGCTTCCAATGATGTTAATGCTACGGCGAATACGAAAAGGGGAAGCATGAACCTGACCGAGAGTACGAAGCTGACAGACGGTTATAAGTTCGTCTGGGAGTTTACACCTTCGCAGGGCAACGGCACGATCACGGCGGTCGGGCTTACATCCAAGCATGGCGGGGCGAACGCCTATGGCTCCGATGTGGCGGTGGACACTACGCTGCTTCAGATCAAGAAGGTCAGTCTGAATGATGAAGATGGATTCATCAATGATTTGTTCCGGACAGTGACGGTGGATTTTGAGAATGCGAAGCTTTATTCTCTGGGCTACGCAAGTAATACGGTCACGATCAAAAGGTACCGAATCCCGGTGTTTGATATCGGGCTGAATGAGAAGCTGGATGACTCCACACTGGTGCTGGAGGATACAACGGTTCTGCAGTGTTCCATCTTTAAGTTCTATGGCAGCTACACACCGTATGGAATCTTCTGCGATGGCGGAGATGGGTACTGGTATGGCTTCTCCAATCAGGCGAATTCTTCCGGGAATGCAACGATGCTCTGGATAAAGATCAAGAAGAGTGATTATACATTTACGGAAGGCAGCTGGACGCTGTCGAACGCACATCTGATGGCGGTGGGAAGCTTCCGGGAGGATTCCAGTTATCCTTCCGGAAACAGAAGCGCTGTGGTGAGAAACGGATATTTGTATGTGCCGTCTTATGACAAGACCGGCGTATACAAGATCAATATCTCCAATAGCACGGACGTGACGCTGATAAGCCTGGGGTTCACTTCCAAGATGCGGTGCATCGGTGAAACGGGAAGCTGTGACTGCTGCATGAGTATTCTGAATGATATCATCATCGGCTATGATTTTGAGATCGATGTGAATGATAACGTGATTGCGACCTTTGCCGGGGAACGCTGCGGAAATGTGTCCACACAGTTCTTCCAGTACAAGGAATATGTCTTTGCCTGGGGCGGCGCTTATCTGAATCAGTACAGATACACCTGGCTGCTGACTCCGTATCTGGCTACGATCTGTAATCTGAGCCAGGCTGTGGTCAAAAATGCGGATAAGACGATGAAGATCACGTATACGCTGACGGAGCAGACGGTGACGTAAGGGTTGGATAAATGAATAGGTGTTGTTAAGGCGGTTATCCCGATATGGGAGCCGCCTATTTTTATGCGAAGGAGGGCATGTGAAATGAAGGAGTTTTGGAATGTGATTCAGGCGATCTTTGCGGCTGTAGGCGGCTGGCTTGGCTATTTCCTGGGCGGAAATGACGGCCTGCTATATGCACTTCTGGCTTTTGTGGTGCTGGATTACATCACAGGAGTCATGTGCGCGGTGGCAGATAAGAAGCTGTCGAGCGCCGTGGGCTTCAAGGGGATCTGCAGGAAAGTTCTGATCTTTGCGATGGTAGGTATCGGACATCTGCTGGATACTCACATTTTCGGAGAAGCCGGTGTGCTCAGAACCGCGATCATTTTCTTCTACATTTCCAATGAAGGTCTGAGCCTTGTAGAGAATGCGGCGTATCTGGGACTTCCGATTCCGGGAAAGCTTCACAAGGTGCTGGAGCAGCTGCATGACAGAAGTGAGAAGGAAGATGATGGCAAGGATGGCAAAGACGAAAAGGAAGGTGAAGAATAATGGCTTATACGAACAGTTCTATGGTGGTTTATAAGAAGCTTTCTCCGAACCATTCTGGCCAGAGGACGCACAGCATTGACCGGATCACGCCTCATTGTGTGGTCGGTCAGTGTACGGCGGAAGGCCTGGGGGAATGGTTTGAGAAGCAGTCCACGCAGGCATCCAGCAACTACGGCATTGATCGTGACGGCAGGGTGGCTTTGTACGTGGAAGAGAAGAATCGTTCCTGGTGTACTTCCAGCAATGCCAATGACCAGAGGGCGATCACGATCGAGTGTGCTTCCGATACCACAGAGCCTTATGCTTTCAGGGATGTGGTGTATCAGACGCTGATCAAGCTCTGCATAGATATCTGCAAGCGCAATGGCAAGAGCAAGCTGATCTGGTTCGGAGATAAGGACAAGACGCTTAATTATTCTCCTAAGAGCGGGGAGATGATCTTGACCGTTCACAGGTGGTTTGCGAATAAGTCCTGTCCGGGGAACTGGATGTATGCGAGGATGGGAGATCTGGCTGAGAAGGTGACGAAGGCACTGCAGGGAACCGCTGATTCCGGTGGCGGTTGGGCTGCAAAGGGGACACAGGTCTCTGTCCTGAAGAACCTGTCTGAGGTGGATGCGATCAAGAAGGTCGGTGCACTCTTCACTGCGGATCAGAAGAAGAGCGGTATCCTGGCTTCGGTATCGCTGGCCCAGTTCATTCTGGAATCTGGGTATGGAAAGAGTGAGCTGGCTCAGAACGCCAACAATATTTTCGGAATGAAGTGCAGCCTGTCTGGGAATAGCTGGAGCGGATCCAGCTGGGACGGTAAGAGCAAGTACACGAAGAAGACGCAGGAACAGAATCCTGACGGCAGCATGGTCACGATCACGGCTGACTTCCGAAAGTATCCCTGTATCGAGGATTCTATTGCTGACCATTCCGCTTATCTGCTTGGAGCGAAGAACGGCAGTAAGCTGAGATATGATGGGCTGAAGGGATGCTTGGATTATAAGAAGGCTGTGCAGATCATCAAGGATGGCGGCTATGCAACGAGCCTGACCTATGTGGAGAAGCTGATCTCCATCATCGAAAGGTGGAACCTGACTCAGTATGATGCTAAGGACACCGGCGGTGAGGTGATCCGCTGGTACCGTGTTAGAAAGTCATGGGCGGATGCCAAGAGCCAGAAGGGAGCTTATAAGGTCCTGGACAACGCGAAGAAATGCGCGGATCAGAATCCGGGATATAAGGTGTTCGATGCGGATGGCAAGGTAGTGTATGCATCGAAGGCGGCGGAGACTGCGGTGAAGGTGCCGTTCCTGGTGAAGGTCAGTATTTCGGATCTGAATATCAGGAAGGGTCCGGGAACCGATTATGACAGGGTTCAGTTTATTCCGATTGGTGTGTACACAATCATGGAAGTGAGAAGTGGCAAAGGCAGCTCTGCCGGATGGGGTAGGCTGAAGAGCGGAATAGGATGGATATCGTTGGATTTCGTCCGTAGGATTTAAGAATGATGGCTGGTGGAGATTGAGTTCTCTGCTGGCCGTTATTTTTTTGCCTTTTGACCGGAAAAATATTTTCCAAAGGCGCTTAGGAAGATAGGAGGGAAGAACCTCACTTTGATTCCCGGAGGTGCCACGAATGACAACTTTCATGAAGAACGGCATTGAAGTATGTATGCCGGAAGATGATGAAAAATCCAGACAGAATATGATTATCGCTGCTGAGTTCATGGCGCGTATGATACAAAAGTACGGTAAAAAGGTTCTTGCAAAGATTGAAGAGAAAGAACGATTGGAAGCAAACAAAGAGTCAGAAGATATAGTTGCAGAGTAAATCATATTCAAGCGTGGTGAGAAATCGGCAGTGGGAGGATTCCTATTGCCGGTTTTTCATTTGAAAACCGTATTGAAAAACTGTCGATATCGTGGTATTGTATCAAACAAGGAACTGCTGTGTGACAAAGAGCAACACCCAAAGAAAGGAGGCGGAGATCATTGAAGAAATGCTATATCTACACAAGAGTCTCCACCACCGCTCAAACTGAAGGGTATAGCCTTGATGCACAGGAAGAAAGCCTTAAGGCATATGCGGAATATAGGGAACTGCAGATTGTCGGAAGCTATTGTGACGCCGGCAAATCCGGCAAGAATATAAAAGGTCGTCCAGCATTCCGACAGATGATGACTGATATCAAGAGCCAGAAGGATGATATTTCATTTGTTCTGGTCTTCAAGTTGTCACGTTTCGGAAGAAATGCAGCTGATATTCTGAAGTCGATACAGCTTCTCGAAGACTTTGGTATTGATCTCGTGAGTGTCGAGGAATCTATTGATTCATCTACACAGGGTGGCAGATTGACACTGGCTATTCTCTCTGCAGTTGCTGAAATGGAAAGAGAAAATATTACTGTTCAGTTTATGGCCGGAAAAATACAAAAGATGCTTGAAGGCGGATGGACTGGTGGTGCAGTTCCTTATGGTTATAAGAACGTTAATCATGAATTGGTTCTGGTTCCGCCTGAAGCAGAAGTGATCCGAAAGATATATGAGCTATATCAGCAGGAAAACATGTCAGCTTCTGCTGTGGCATATGAGTTGAACAAAAGCAATCTGGTTCGTATCTCTGGAAAAGGAGAGCAGAAGCCATTCACTTATGAGTTTGTATCAAGAATCCTGGATAATCCATTTTATTGTGGAAGAGTTTATTACAACAGAAGAACCAATAAGAAGGACAGGGATGGAAAGACCATAAAGCTGGATGAGGATAATATCATCATGGCTGAGGGTAAGCATGAGATTGTTGTTTCGCCTGAAGTGTGGGATAGCGTTCATGCAAAGAGAACTGAAATCGCCGGACGCTACAAAAAGGCAGAAGACGGTGGCCATGTGCATCTGCTTTCGGGAATTGTGAAATGTCCAATCTGCGGTAAGGGACTCACCGGGATGATTAGTAGAACGAAGAACCTGAAAGGTGATGGATACTATAAGCCGATTTATTACTATAAGTGCCGGTATAATACAAGACAAAACGGGAAAACGTGTCCTTTCGATCAGAGCTTAAATCAGGAAATCATAGATGGTTTGGTCATGAAGATTCTGCAAAAGCTCCAGACATACAAGGAATTCCAAGATGCTTTGCAGGTGGCCTTGGGTAATCAGGGGAATATTGATAAGACAGAAAAGCGGCTCCAGGATCTTCGTAAGGAGCTTAGGGAAGCGGAGCTGACCAAAGACCGGCTTGGTGAAAAGCTTGATGGGCTGAATCCTCTTGGTAAGGATTATGACAAGAAATACGAAGAAACATCTGATAAGCTCGACAGCATATATGATCGAATTGATGATTTGGAAACAGATGTTATCGCTACCAAGAAAAAGCTTGAGGCACTGAAACAAAAGGCGGATTCGACAGTTCAGATTATGACATTTATAGAGAACCTGCCTCTTATGTATGAGGAAATGTCGGAGGAAGAGCGGAAGGAAATGTTCCAGGCATTTGTTGATGAAATTGAGCTTTTTCCGGAGGATAGGACAGACGGCAAGATTATAAAAAGCATATCCTTCAAATTTCCGATGGTATTTGATGGAAAGCCACTGGTTAAGAATTCTAAGCCAGAAGATACAATATCTTTCAAGCTTGATTGCGCTGATATAGATATTGATCTGCCGGACAAAGGCAATATCATCATGAAGAAACAAGCTGACGGTAGCCAGAAGGTGATTGTACGAAAAGGAACATATGCCAATATTAAGGCGTATATTCTTGAGAAATATAACGTCAAGATTCCGACTCTTTACATCGCACAAATCAAGAGAAAGTACGGACTGGAGATCGGAAAAGCATATAATAAACCAGAGAAGAATAAGAACCATGTGCCGAAGTGCACAAAAGAAAAAGAACTGCTGATTATGGAGGCACTGAAGTTCTATGATTTGATGGAGCAGGATGTCGAGTACAGGGAGGATGCGGTATGACAGAAAAGAAGAAAAAGAAGCAGCAGAAATGCTACATATATATCCGCGTCTCCACTTCCATGCAGGTGGAAGGATACAGTCTGGAAGCTCAGAGAGAGCGACTTAACAAGTTTGCTGATTATCAGGGAATGGAGGTCGTAAGGGAGTATTGCGATGCAGGAAGATCTGGAAAGAATATAACCGGTCGTCCTGAGTTTACGCAGATGCTTCGGGATATCACTGATGACAGAGACGGAATATCCTATATACTGGTATTTAAGCTTTCTCGATTTGGAAGAAATGCTGCGGATGTATTGAACTCACTTCAGTATATTCAGGATTACGGAGTGAATCTGATCTGCGTTGAGGATGGCATCGATTCTTCCAAGGATTCTGGTAAGCTTACCATCACCGTTCTCTCCGCTGTTGCAGAGATTGAGCGTGAGAACATTCTTGTTCAGACAATGGAAGGTCGGAAGCAGAAGGCCAGAGAGGGTAAGTGGAACGGAGGCTTGGCTCCATTTGGATATCGCCTGGATAAAGAAAAAGGCGAACTGGTCGTTGATCCGAAGGAAGCTGAGATCGTTAAGGTTATCTTCGATAAATTCATCAATTCTGATATGGGCGCGGACTCAATCAGCAATTATCTGAATGATCATGGTTATACGAAAAATACGAGCCGTGACTTTGAAGTGAGTTATTTTACTCGCAGCCATATCATGAAGATACTTGATAATCCAGTCTATGTTGGTAAGATCGTATATGGTAAGAGTGCCACAGAAAAAGTCAAAGGAACCAGAGATCAATATCGTAGAGTTAAGCAGGATGATTATCTTGTCGCTGATGGAAGACATGATGCTATCATAGATGAAGATACTTGGAACAAAGCTCGTGAGAAGCGAAAAGAGACCGGTGTCAAATGGAATAAGATTCATGATCTTGACCATGAACATCTTCTGGCAGGTATCCTGAAATGCCCGATCTGCGGAGCTTCTCTTGCCGGAACAGTTCGACGGAAGAAGTATCCAAGCGGCAAGGTGAATTCCACATTCTACTATCGATGTTTACACCGAAAGCGAATTGAAAGCACTGGTAAGAAATGTGATTTCAAACCTTCGCTAAACCAGATTGATACAGATGCCGAAATAATTGGTGTTATTCACGACATGGTGAATGATGAACAGTTTGAAGCTTTCATCAGAGGCAAGCTGGATGAGAAGGTGGATGTATCAAGCTTTGAAGCAGAGCGTGAAGGTCTCAGGACTCAGCTGGTTCAGGCGACAGGTGCAAAGGATAAGTTGATGCAGCAGCTGGATAGACTGGATGTTACTGACAGGCATTACGATCGAAAGTATCAGGACATGCAAGACCGTCTGGATACACTTTATGACAGGATCGCTGACCTGGAAGAAAAGATCGATGATGTGACTGATAAGATATCCGGAGCCTATGATGAGAACCTGACATCAAAGCAGCTCTGCAAGGTTCTTCTCCAATTCGATGAAATGTTTGAAGAAATGACCGACTTGGAGAGAAAAGAGTTTTTATATACACTTATTGAAAGGATTGACCTGTTTCCTGAAAGACAGGAAAATGGAAGCATCCTGAAGCGAATCAGATTTAAATTCCGCGTAGATTATGACGCTGAAGCTGGTGGTAGGGTGTTGCTCAACGAAAACGACGTCGAGAGCGTGGTTCTGTTGACTAAAGTACACAATTGAGAGTGTGAAAATGCTTGAAATATAAGGCTTTCCGAGGATTTGGACGTAAATCCAGGTCCTCGGATTTTCTGCGTTTTGGGAGCGGCAGAGAGGCTGAATTTTATAGTTGGATAGATAGAAGTGTTGATTTGGGGGTGAGTGGACAAAAATATTGACTTTAGATGTCCGTTTTTTGGTATGTGCCTAATGATATTGTAGAATACAATGGAATACAACAAATAGTATCTTTGTCTTAACCAATTTGCTTTTTGCTTTATATTTGCTGTAATAACGCTATATAAATGGACAAGGAGGTCACTCATGAGTATAAGCACTGAGATTAAAGATATCAGAAGAAAATGTCTGCTGAATCAAACAGAATTCGCTGAAGCGATTGGTGTCTCTTTTTCAACAGAAATCGTTGGGAAAATGAAAAGGCAATTCCGAATTGTCAGGTATTAAAGAAAACTAAAGAATTTTGTAAAAAACAATATTTCCTTTGAAGCAGACTCAAAGGTATGGGAGGAAAAATAATGAATGTTATTAGCTTGTTTAGAGGTTGTGGTGGTCTTGATCTTGGCTTTGAAAGAGCTGGATTTAATATTTCAATAGCTAATGAATTTGACAAAACAATATGGACTACTTTCAAAGCAAATCATCTGAAAACAAAATTAATTAGCAAAGTTGGAAAGCCCCTATAAAGGCAGTAAGGAAGAGGAAGAAGAGTTCGCTATCGATGATTGGCTTGACCAGTTTGAGATGTTTTCCATCTATGAAGTCCTGCCGAAGATTCTTGCCCTTTGGGGTACGAATCTTATCACGGATGTTGACTCTAAAAAAACTTAAACGCAGTAGCAGGGAGATGCCAACTCCCTTGTTCCTCTTGCACTGCTTAGAAATCGGTCTTTCCATTCGAGACTTGGATTATCTGACCATTGGAATGCTGATGGATATCTGGACGGAGAAAGGAAACGATTCTGTAAAATATGACAGCATTGCAACGCAGAGGACTTTGATAAGTTTTGGTGAATAAACTGTAAAGATTTATGGAATGTATTGCTTTTGTACGCACGAACGAGTATGATATAATCAGAGAATATGTGAAAGGTGGTGCTTTATATGGCAGCAAAATCAGCGAATCTTTATGCTCGTATTGAACCGGAGGTAAAAGAAAAGGCAGAAAGCATTTTGTCCACACTTGGTATTCCTGCATCCAATGCTATCAATATGTTTTATAAACAGATAATTCTTCAGAGAGGACTTCCTTTTGAAGTGAAAATTCCATCTTCTCGTCCTGTAGATATGTCCGCTTTATCAGAAGCAGAACTGAATGCAGAATTTGAGAAAGGGTATGCGGATATCAAAGCAGGAAGAACAAGAGAAGCAAGTGCAGTTTTTGCAGACATCCGTAAGGATTATAATCTATGATATATGCTATCAAAATTACAGATCAGGCAGATAATGATATCCGTAATATCTATGAGTATATTGCCTACGAACTGCAGTCACCGGAGAATGCCAGTGGTCAGCTGGACAGAATTGAAAAGTGTATTATGAGTCTTGA
This sequence comes from Candidatus Paralachnospira sp. LCP21S3_A2, assembly GCF_052118925.1. Lineage (NCBI taxonomy): Bacteria > Bacillati > Bacillota > Clostridia > Candidatus Paralachnospira > Candidatus Paralachnospira sp. LCP21S3_A2. Next base: position 21,923 of record NZ_JBQKGG010000007.1, on the reverse strand, counting down.
CGACATGCCAGAGCGCTATCGTTTTTATGATAGAGAACCGTGGAAAAGTCGTGGACTTCATATTGTTCCGGTAGATAATTATTGCATTCTATATATTGTAGATAATGATGATAGGACAGTTTCCGTTATGCGAGTGATGTATGGCGGTCGTGATATTGATGCTCAGCTTGATAAATACACGAAATACGAAGAGTAGTGTAAATCGTTGTTTGACATGCTAAGTTAATCGTGCCATATGGCTTGATTATAGATACAAAGATAAAAACGCAATGTACTAGAGCTGGTAGGTAGCTCAGCCGTCATATGTAAATAGGGTAAGTAACCTGCCCCTCCGGGTTGTCCATTCTTTGTTCAACAATTATTGTAGGAGGGATTCTTATGGACAAAGTAAATGGAAAACTGACGGTGTATTTTGAAGAACCATTCTGGGTAGGCGTATTTGAGCGTATCTAGGATGGTAAGTTGTCTGTAGCAAAGGTGACTTTTGGTGCAGAACCAAAAGATTATGAGGTGCAGGAAACAGGTATTGGAACAAAATCGCAGCAGGCATTGAAATTATAACAGGAACAAAACAAACAGGAACGCAAGATTAGAAGCAAAGAGAAAAAAGAAGCGGAAAAACTGCGAATGTTTGAATTGAAACAGCAAAAGAAAAGAGAAAAGCATAAGGGCATTAGCCCCTTGCTTTACTCGCTCAAATCGGAATTTGGGAGGCTATTATGGTTTTTGATTTAAAAAAAGAATTGTTGTGCTAAACGATATCATCGATATGGGGTTTCGTAATATGCTATTGGGCTACCGGGATGCAGACAGCGGTCATATTATTGAAAACATCGTATTTCTGGAGCTGTTACATCGTGATATCGGGTATATGTCGGAAAGGTCGGAGAGACGGAGGTCGACTTCGTTGCGGAAAAACCGAACGATAAGGTATATATTCAGGTGACGGAGAGTATGCAGTCTCCAGAGACCCGTGAACGGGAGCTTCGTCCGTTGCGCATGATCGGAGATAACTACGAAAAGATCGTACTGTCTATGGATCGTAGCTTCATCAATTCTTATGATGGCATAAAGGCGCTGAATCTGATTGACTGGCTGCTCAGTGAATAGGCATTGCAACGCATGGAAAGAGAGAGAACGATGGAAATTACATTAAAGGACTTAGCGAAACGGTCGGATATCCAGCTGATCGACATCCGAAACGAGGAAACCAGGAGATACGGGACGATTCCCGGGGCCATTGCCATGACACGGGAGGAGATCCTGGAGGATCCGGAGAAGCTGCCGGAGGGGAAAATCCCGGTATTTTTCTGCATCCGCGGAACGGCCAGCGAGGAGCTGTGCGAGGAACTGGAAGAGCGGGGAATCGAGGCGGGAAGCCTTGCCGGCGGCTATAACGGCTGGCTCATGAGCCAGATGGAAAGCGGCGTTACCGGAGAGAAGAGCCGGGAGGAGATCGAGGACAGTATTCGGAAAACCTATAAGCGCAGCCTGTTTACCAGATTCGCCAAGGCTGTGGCCAATTATGAACTGGTGGAGCCGGGTGATAAGATCGCGGTCTGCATCTCCGGAGGAAAGGATTCCATGCTCATGGCGAAGCTGTTTCAGGAGCTGAAGCGCCACAACAAGATCCCCTTTGAACTGGTCTTTCTGGTAATGGATCCCGGTTATAATGCGGAAAACAGGAAGGTGATCGAGCATAATGCGGAGCATCTGGGGATCCCGGTCACAGTCTTTGAAACGCAGATCTTTGAGGCGGTTTATGAGATTGAAAAATCGCCCTGCTATCTCTGCGCGAGAATGCGGCGCGGATATTTATACAGCAAGGCGAAGGAGCTTGGCTGTAATAAGATCGCTCTGGGGCATCATTATGATGACGTGATCGAGACGATCCTCATGGGCATGCTTTATGGCGCGCAGGTACAGACCATGATGCCGAAGCTCCACAGCACGAATTTTGAGGGGATGGAGCTGATCCGTCCCATGTATCTGGTCAGGGAGGATGATATTAAGCGGTGGCGGGACGAAAACGGCCTGAAATTCATTCAGTGTGCCTGCCGGTTTACAGACACCTGTACGACCTGCCGGCCCGAGGGCAGTCCGGTATCGAAGCGGATGGAGATCAAAAATCTGATCCGTGATCTGAAAAAAGTAAATCCCTTTGTGGAAAAAAATATTTTTAAAAGCATGGAAAATGTAAATATAGACACGGTGATTGCCTATAAGCAGCATGGTGAGCGTGTTCATTTTCTGGATCATTATAAGGATCAGGAGTAGCATCAGAAAGGCGGTATGAGCATGGCAAGACGGATTTTTCTGTTTGTTCTGGACAGCTTTGGAATCGGTGAGGCACCGGATGCGGCACAGTTTGGGGATTGCGGAGCCAATACGCTTGGAACGGTGGCCAGGAGCCCGAAGTTTTCGGTTCCCAATCTGGAGCGGCTTGGGCTGTTTCAGATTGACGGTGTGACATGTAAAGCGCCGGGAAGCAGCACACCTATCGGCAGCTACGGACGGTTGGAGGAGCTGAGCAGGGGGAAGGATACGACCATCGGACACTGGGAGATTGCAGGTATTATCAGTGATCGTCCTATGCCGACATTTCCCAACGGATTTCCGGAATCGTTTATCAGGGAGTTTGAGCGTGCTGTGGGACGAAAATGCCTCTGTAACCGTCCTTATTCCGGTACGCAGGCTATAAAAGATTTTGGCATGGAGCATGTCAACACCGGAGCGCTTATTGTTTACACCAGTGCGGACAGCGTGTTTCAGATTGCCGCTCATGAGAAGATTGTTCCGATAAAAGAGCTGTACCGGTATTGTGAGATCGCACGGAGCATGCTTACGGGGAGTCTGGCGGTGGGCCGTGTGATCGCGCGTCCGTTTGTGGGGGACAGTCCGGAAACATTTAAGCGGACGACCAACCGCCATGATTTCTCACTGACACCGCCCGGTGAAACCATGCTCACGCGATTGAAGGCGGCAGGGTATGATGTGATCAGCATCGGAAAGATCTATGATATTTTCGCCGGAGCCGGGCAGACAGAATGCAGCCGGACCAGTGGGAATGCAGAGGGTATGGAGCTGGCACTGGAAAAGCAGAAGAGTGACTTTGAGGGATTGTGCTTCATCAATCTGGTGGATTTTGATATGCTGTATGGTCATCGCAGGGACATTGACGGGTATGCGGCGGCACTGACGGCCTTCGATCAGTTTTTAGACCGGTTCCTGCCCGGTATGAGAGATGAGGATCTTCTGATGATCACAGCAGATCATGGCTGCGATCCCGGTTTTTTAAAGACCACGGATCATACGAGAGAATATGTGCCCTGGCTGGTATACGGGAAAAACGCGGAGCCGGGGAGAAATCTCGGAACCATAAAGGGCTTTGATGCGATCGCGCGGGCTGTATGTGAATATTTTGGTGTCTGAGACACGGTAGGGAAGTTTAAGGGAAATTGTTACAAACTTATGCTTCTCATGTGGAAAACCAGGAGCTTGCTCCGCAGGAATTGTGGAAAATCGGCGTAAAACGTTGACAGCACTGTGGATAACTGCTATAATTAGTTCCATATTAGGGTTATTATACTTTTCATAAAATTGTGACGGACTTGTTACAAAAGCAGGGAAAAAAGCAGGAAAAGCCACTCTTTTTGATTGTGATTTATTGACAGGAGGGGCGGAAAACGGTATAATAGTTCTGGATGTAACAAAAATGTAACAAATGGCAGTTGGACAAGGCTGGAGGTTAAATATATGAGAAAAAACAGGATTGTTGTCACAGTAGGCTGTGTGTGCGCATCCATGTTGATAGCAGGAACGTCCCCCATCAATGCAGCAAACAAGGTTGAAATTGATTCTGCGATGGCTGGTCTTTCCGTAGCAATGAATAATTTTTATGCAGGATCTGCGAATCCGGAAAGTGAGCTGAAGGATTATCTTCAGAGCGGAACCACGGAGACGGCACAGGCAGCTCCGGCGGCAGAGGCACCTGTAGAAGAAAAGGTATCTCCGTACGCGAATGTTGCTGTATCCCAGGTGGGGAGCGATGAGGGTTATGTAAATGTCCGTACCGATGCAACAACCGATGCTGAGGTGGTAGGAAAGATTTATAATAACTGTGCGGCGACCATCGAAGAAACTGTTACAAAGGAAGACGGTGACTGGTACAAGATCCAGTCCGGTAATGTAGAGGGTTACATTAAGTCTGATTACTTCGTAACCGGCGATGAAGCAGAAGCTGTTGCCATGAAGATCGGAAAGAGCTTTGCCGAGGTTTCCGAGGGCGGTTTAAGACTCCGTGAAGAGCCTACAACAGAGAGCAACGTAATTGATACGCTCTGGGAAGGCGATACCTATACGGTTGTTGACCAGACTGAGGAATTCGTAAAGCTTTCTCTTGGACAGGACGATGATGGCAATGATGTTACTGGATACGTTTCCAAGGATTATGTTGATACATATGTAAAATTCGATAAAGCAATTTCTCTTGAGGAAGAACAGCAGCAGCTGGAAGAGCAGGCGAGAAGAGAGGAAGAGGCAAGAAAGGCTGAGGAAGAGCTTAAGAAGGCGGAAACCGAAGCTGAGACGACTGCAAGCCGTCGGGAAGAAACCTCCGAGAAGACAGAAACCAAGAGAGAAACAGCAGCAGAAACCAAGAGAGAAACGGAAGCTTCGAAGAATACAACTCCTGCGGCAGCTCCTACCGAAGCAGTTGCAGATGCAACCAGAAGCGCAGTTGTAGCGTATGCAAAGCAGTTTGTTGGTAATCCGTATGTGTTTGGTGGAAACAGCCTGACAAACGGAACAGACTGTTCCGGATTTACCAGAGGTGTGTACGCACACTTTGGAATCAGCCTTCCCAGAACCTCCCGTTCTCAGGCCGGTGCAGGAAGAAGTATTTCTGTAGGTGATCTTCAGCCTGGTGATCTGATTTTCTACGCAAACGGTGGAAGCATCTATCATGTAGCAATGTACATCGGTGGCGGCCAGATTATCCACGCAATCGATGAATCTCATGGTATTGGAATTTCCGGTCTGAATACCGGAAGAGTATACTGTGCAGTATCTCTTTTCTAAATTGATAATTAAAGCGATGCAGCAAAATGCTGTATCGCTTTTTTTATAACGGAAATCGATCAAGGATTTCCTGAAACCGTGCGGACGAAAGCTCCGCATACATTCAACACTCTGCGGGGGTTCCGCATCTGTTGGAGCAGATGGAATTGCAGTAGTAACGCCTTCCTATTTTAAACTCAGCGATGACGAGCTGTTTTTGTATTATAAGGCTGTTGCGGAAAGTATGCCGGCGGATTATCCGATTTATTTGTATGGAATTCCGCAGTGTGCGGTCAACGATATCTCCCCGGTGCTTGCTGCGCGTGTTGCTGAGGCGTGTCCTAATGTGATCGGCTTGAAGTACAGCTTCAATGACATGATCAGGCTTCAGAAATTTATGGAGATCCGAGAAGGAACCTTTTCAGTATTCAGTGGCTGCGATGATATGTTTGCAATGACAGCACTGGCTGGTGCGGATGGTATTGTATCCGGAAATGCACAGGCGATTCCGGAGCATTATGTGGCGGTATGGGAAGCTGTAAAGGCCGGAGATGCAAAAAAAGCAATGCAGATTCAGCATCGGACTAATATGCTTAATCAGATTATGTGCCATGACTATGATAAGGCAAGGTTTAAAGCAGTACTGCAGCATCGTGGTGTGCTGGAATATGATTGTATGCGTGCGCCGCTTCAGCCTGTTTCGTCAGAGGAAGCCAAAGCAATGAATGCTCTGCTGGATGAAAAAGAATTTACAAGGGTTGTTGTGTAATTATAATTAGAATAAGGAAGAAGAGGCTTTTTCTCACAGAAGAAAAAGCCTCTGAAATAAAAAGGAAATGAGGAAAGACTGTGGAGAAAAAAGAATTTGATGTGATCAGTATTGGACAGATTGTGCAGGATATTCTGGTGACGAATATTCCGGAGGATGCCATGACCTGTGGAAAAGATACGTTTATGGCAGATGAAATTTTGATGTCTTCCGGTGGTGATGCTGTGAATGAGGCAGCAATCCTGGCAAAGCTGGGGAACCATGCAGCGCTGCTGACGAGATTGGATAAGCAGGCGGTGGGAGAAATGATCTATGGAGATTTGATCAGACAGGGAATTGATACCTCGCTGCTGATCCGTCCGGATGACTGTCGGACTTTTACTGCGATCGTTGTGATCAATCCGAAGGGAGATCATATCTTTTTTGATGGCCCTGGCCATAACTTCACACCGAAGCTTTCTGATTTTGATATGAGCGTATTTGAAAAAACCAGGGCGGTAACAGCAGGAAGTCTGTTTGCGTTGGGAGAATTGGACACCGATGGAATTGACCAGATCTTTAAAAAAGCGCAGGAGTCCGGCGCTTTTACGGTGGCAGATATGAATTTTGACAGTACCGGACTGGGACCTCATGGAGTGGATAAAGTGTTTCCCTATACAGATTATCTGATGCCCAGCTTTGATGAGGCGGAGTATGTGACCGGAAATAAGAATCCAGATGAAATTGCCGATTATTTTCTGGCCCATGGTGTGAAAAATGTGGTTCTGAAGCTTGGCGGGGAAGGCTGTTTCTTTAAGAATGCCGAGAAACGGTTCTATACCGATCCGTTCCAAATCAAACCCATGGACACGACCGGATGCGGCGACAACTTTGTGGCAGCGTTTGTTCATTGCCTGTTGAAGGGCATGGAGCCGGAGGACTGCGCAGAATTCGCCTGTGCGGCCGGAGCACTGAATTCCCAGGGACTGGGGGCTCATTTATATATTGAGTCGGAGCAGCAGATCCTTGATTTCATGAAAACAGCAGAAAAAGTGAAGATTGAGCGGTAAAGAATCCAGATGAAAAGAAATCCGCCAGAATGAAATTGCTCATGTCTATAATACGGACGGGCAAGAACATTCTGGCGGATGTTTTATATAACAGGAAACTCCTTGGAAATTCCTGTTATATAAAAGTGTATCTGGGATTAAGACTGTACGTTTGCTTTTTTGATTTTTTTGTATATCCAGATAACGATTCCGATGAGCATCACAAAGACGAGAATACTCAAGACAGTGCTTAGCATACTGAGTAAACGAAAACTGATAAATGACATCCCCGGGATCTTAAAATTCTGAGTAATAGTGAGTGTACCGCTGTCTGAAACTGTTTGAGCAAACATTTGATTTTTCAGGATGCTGACACCGAATTCCGAGAGTGCGATGCACCCACAGATAACATAAAGAATTTTCAGTTTCCTTTTTGTCCGAAGCTGATCATCCTTTGGAAGCGTTTCAATCTGAAAGGTCGTGCTGTCGCCTTTCCAAGCCATATAAAATAGATAAATAGCGATGAAGAGTTGAAAAATGTTAAGAAAAGAGTCAGACATAGATTACCTCCCAAATGTTGAAAATTAATCTTGCAGGTTTAGGGTGGACATTTGATAACAGAAATCAAAAAACGGTTAATGAATCATGGATCAGCGGCAGGAAAACCGATAGGTGGTCTGGGATTCCTGCGGATGTCCCGCGGTCAGTTCACAGGACGGGAACTCCGGATGGTTGATGGAATCAGGATAAAACTGGGTTTCCATACAGAAGCCGCCGAACCTCATATAAGATTTTCCGTCTTTTCGATTCGGATCATTGAGTCCGTTTCCTGTGTAAAACTGCATACCGGGGGAGGTGGTCAGAACCTCCATGAAAATTCCGGTTTTGGGTGCATAAACGGAAGCTGCAGGCTGTATGCCGGGTGTTAGAACAAAGTTATGATCATAACCGCCGGCCCAGGTGAGCGGATCCCAGCTTGCATGAATATCCTGACCGATGGGCTTGGGCTTCCGGAAATCAAGTGGGGTTCCATCGACTGGAAGGATCCTGCCGGTAGGAATGGAATCGGGCTCTGTTTCCGTATAAGAATCGGAGGAAATCATGACCTCATGATCCAGAACCGTACCGTTTCCGGCGCCGGATAAATTGAAATAATTGTGGTTGGTCAAATTACAGAATGCAGCCGTTTCGGTTTCAGCATGATAAGAAAGTGTGAGGGCATTGTCTTCGGAAAGACGATAGGTAACCTCAGCAGTCAGGCTGCCGGGATAACCGCCGTCCCCGTCCGGGCTTTCCAGGCGGAAGGTGACATGATCGTCAGCTTCGTCTGTGCAGGTCCAGAAGCGATATGCAAAACCGTCGGAGGCACCGTGCAAATGATTTCCGCGGTCATTGGTTTCCAGCTGGTAAGATTTTCCGTGGAAAGAAAACTGTCCCTTTCGGATTCTGTTTCCGTATCGGCCGACAATACAGCCAAAGTTAGAGCTGTTATGCTCGTATTCCGTTAAGGTTTGGTAGCCCAGAGAAACGTCTGTCGGAGTTCCGTATTTATCCGGAACAAGAAGCCGGAGGATACTGCAGCCGATATTGCACAGATCCACAGACATCCCATGCGAATTGGACAGATGATAGCGGTAGACGGGCTCTCCGGTTCTGGCAGTACCCCAGAGGATTTTTATGAGATTCATAATGTTGTATTCGTTCCTTTCTTCGATCAAAAACTGCGCGGAAACATGACGTATAGATCAGAACAGTTTCTGAACAGTTGTATCATTTTATAAAGACTGTCTCTATCATAGCATGAAGCACCAGGAAGAGCAAACAGAAATCCCCCCTTTGCATTTTCCGACTTTTATGATATTCTTTCATGTGATACGATGCTTTTTAGGGGGCATATATGAAAAATGGTAAAAAGATACTGAAAACAGGAACTTTCTATATCCTTGGCGGTTTTATATATGCATTTGGTCTGTATTTTTTTGCGAAAAACGCCGACTTTGCACCAGGCGGAGTATCCGGCCTGGCATTGATGGCGCACCATCTGGTGGGGGCGCCCATTGGTTTGACCACATTGCTTATCAATATCCCATTGATGGTTCTGAGCTATAGAATCGTGGGAAAGAAATTTATTTTTAAGTCGGTGCTGACAGTGGGGATCTGTACAGTGTTTCTGGATCTGGTATTCCCTCATTTCCCGACATACTCAGGAGAGCCGATTCTGGCGGTTCTGTATTCAGGAATCTGCACTGGGGCGGGGATCGGGATCTTTTTCATGTGCGGAGCGTCCTCCGGCGGAACAGACTATCTGACAGCTGCTATAAAAATGAAGAAGCCCCATTTGTCTGTTGGTTCAGTGACGATGTTTATCGACTTTGCGATTATTTCTCTTGGCTGGCTGGTATTCGGAAAGATGGATGCAGTATTATATGGTCTGATTTACACGTTTGCATGCTCTTTTACGATGGATAAAATTTTATGCGGTGTCGGAGCCGGAAAACTGGTTATTATCGTGAGCCAGGAGGGCGGTGCCATTGCCAGACTTATTGGTGAAGTTTCAGACCGCGATTCGACTATGATCCGGGCCACGGGGAGCTATTCCGGAGAGGATCGGACGGTACTTTTGTGTGCCTGTACCAAGCCTCAGGCCTATGAGATCCAAAAGCTGGTAAACCATGCAGATCAGTCGGCGTTTGTTATGGTGACGGATACCAGCGATGTGTTCGGCGAGGGCTTTAAGCGGCTGGATGGCCGGGGCAATCTGCCTGGATAAAAAGACGGAAGCGGGAACTGTCCTCTGCTATTGATTTTTGCCGGGGAATCAAGTACAATAAGGCTTTGAATAAATGTAAACGTTGTTTCAATGGAAGTTGACGGTGAAGCATGGGAATTGTTAAAACAAAAGATTTGATTTATAACTATATCCGGCGGGACGAAGAGGATCAGGTGGAAGAAGTCCTGGAGGCCGTGAAGCAGGTAAATATTGATATCAAAGAGGGAGAATTTGTGGCAGTTCTGGGACATAACGGTTCTGGGAAATCCACGCTTGCCAAGCATATAAACGCACTGCTGCTGCCCACTGAGGGGACGGTCTGGATCGACGGGAAGGATACGAAGGACGAGAGTGCGCTCTGGCAGATCCGGCAGACGGCGGGCATGGTGTTCCAGAATCCGGATAACCAGATCATTGCCAGTGTGGTTGAAGAGGATGTGGGATTCGGGCCGGAAAATATCGGCGTACCCACGGAGGAGATCTGGAAACGGGTTGATGAATGTCTGGGCGCGGTCGATATGAAGGCATATCGGAAGCAGTCGCCCAATAAGCTGTCCGGCGGACAGAAGCAGCGTGTCGCCATTGCGGGTGTCATGGCCATGGAGCCGCGGTGTATTGTATTGGACGAGCCGACAGCCATGCTGGATCCCAACGGACGCCATGAGGTGATCCGTACCATTCGGGAGTTAAATAAGAAGAAAGGGATTACGATCATTCTGATCACCCATTATATGGAAGAAGTGATCCATGCGGACCGAATCTATGTCATGGACGATGGAGAAGTTGCCATGGAAGGAACACCGGAGGAGATCTTCAGCCAGGTGGAAAAGCTGAAGGAGCTGCGGCTGGACGTTCCGCAGGTGACAGAGCTGGCCCATGAGCTGCGGCAGAAAGGTGTGCCGCTGCCCCCCTGCATTCTGGATATTGACACCCTGGTGAAGGAACTGGTAAAAGTGAGGGCCGGAAAATGATTACCTTAAATCATGTGGATTGTAAATATAATGAAGGAACGCCCATGGAAACGGAGGCGCTCCATGATGTAAGCCTGGAGATCCGTGACGGGGAGTTTATCGGACTTATCGGCCATACGGGCTCGGGAAAGTCAACGCTGATCCAGCATCTGAACGGGCTCATGCGGGCAACGTCAGGGGATATTCTCTATAACGGGACCAGTATCTATGGCGGGGGCTTTTCCATGAAGGAGCTCCGCAGCCATGTGGGTCTTGTGTTTCAGTATCCGGAGCATCAGCTGTTTGAGGCAGATGTGTTCAGCGACGTATGTTTCGGGCCGAAAAATCAGGGGCTTTCTCAGGAAGAGATCGAGGCGCGGGCGAGAGAAGCGCTTGCCATGGTCGGAATCTCCGAGGAATTATATAAAAAATCGCCCTTTGAGCTGTCCGGGGGTCAGAAGCGGCGTGTCGCTATAGCAGGTGTTCTTGCCATGAGGCCGGATGTACTGATTCTGGATGAGCCCACAGCGGGGCTTGATCCAAGAGGACGGGACGAGATCCTGGGGCAGTTAAAAAAGCTTCATGATGAGCGGGGACAGACGGTAGTTCTGGTGTCCCACAGCATGGAGGATGTGGCAAACTATGTGGATCGGATCATGGTCATGAACCACGGACGGCTGGTGTTCAATGATTCGCCCCGTGCCGTGTTTGCCCATTATAAGGAGCTGGAGGCGATCGGTCTTGCGGCTCCGCAGGTGACGTACATTGCCCATGCCCTGGCGGACGCGGGCTTTCCCATGAAAACCGATGTGATTACCGTGGCGGAGGCGGAAGAAGCCATTCTCTGTACTCTTGACGCGGATAAGGAGAGCTAAAGCATTATGATGCGAGATATTACACTGGGCCAGTATTATCCGGTGCCGTCAGTGCTCCATAAACTGGACCCAAGAACAAAACTGTTTGCAACTCTGATTCTGATTATTGCTCTGTTCACGGCGGATAATCCGGTGTGCTATGTGCTGGCGGCGGTATTCCTGTTTCTGGTCATTGCGCTGTCGAAGGTGCCGGTGGGGCATATTTTAAAGGGTCTGAAGCCGGTAATCTTCCTGCTGCTGTTCAGTGCTGTGTTTAATCTGTTCCTGACAAGCGGTGAGGTACTGGTACAGCTCTGGATCTTTAAAATCACGAAAGAGGGAATTTACCGGGCGGTGCTCATGGCAGTCCGTCTGATCTTTCTTGTCATGGGAACGTCCCTTCTGACCTTTACAACAACGCCTAATCAGCTGACAGACGGTCTGGAGAAAAGTCTCCATTTTTTAAGCTATGTGCGTGTGCCGGTTCATGAGATCGCCATGATGATGTCCATTGCACTGCGGTTTATTCCGATCCTGGTGGAGGAGACGGACAAGATCATGAAGGCACAGATGGCCCGCGGCGCTGATTTTGAGACAGGCGGACTGATCAAAAAAGCAAAAGCCATGATTCCGTTGCTGGTTCCGCTGTTCATCTCAGCCTTCCGGCGTGCATCAGATCTGGCTATGGCGATGGAAGCACGGTGCTATCACGGTGGTGAGGGACGGACAAAGATGAAGCCGCTCCATTATGAGAAACGGGATCGTCTGTCCTATTTGATCCTGTTTGTATTCCTGGCGGCGATGATTGTGCTGCGGATCCTTTTATAATTGATCAGGTTGGAGGCGGAACATGAAGCAAGTACGTCTTGTGGTAGCATACGATGGCACCAGATACTGCGGCTGGCAGCTCCAGTCCAACGGAAATACCATTGAGGCTGAATTAAATAAGGCCATTTCCGGACTCACCGGGGAGGAGATCCATGTGCTGGGGGCAAGCCGGACCGACTCTGGCGTCCACGCCAGAGGAAATATTGCGGTGTTTCATACGGAGTCGAGGATTCCGGCAGAAAAATTCTGTTATGCCTTAAACCAGCGGCTGCCGGAGGATATTGTGGTACAGGCTTCCGATGAAGTGGCGGAGGATTATCATCCGAGAAAATGCAATTCTCTGAAAACCTATGAATATCGGATCATGACCGGAAGATTTCCGGACCCGACGAAGCGCCTGTATGCCCATTTCTGCCGGTGGGAGCTGGATGTGGAGGCCATGGCGCAGGCAGCAGCTGTCCTGGCAGGGGAGCATGATTTTTCGAGCTTCTGTTCTGCCGGGAGTCAGGCGGAGGATACGATCCGAAAGATCATAACCGCGCAGGTGGAGGCGGACGGCCAGGAGATCGTGATCCGTCTGGTAGGAAACGGCTTTTTATATAATATGGTACGGATCATCTCGGGAACGCTTCTGGAGGTAGGAAAGGGATTCCTTACACCGGACGACATGAAGCGGATCCTGAATGCGAGAGACCGGAGGCAGGCCGGAGGAACGGCTCCGGCAAACGGGCTGACCCTGGTATCGATCCGTCATCTGGACCGCCTTCCGGAGCTGGAGCGGAATACCAATGACTGGGTGGATTACACGCTGGACCGATCAGAGCTTTATGACCGGGGAATCGAAAAAATGATCATCCACCGGTGTGTTCCCGGAGAGCGGGAACGGATGGAGGAACGGACGGCGAAGCACGTATTTCGAGACGGAGGAAAGGAATTATGGATCGGAGAGGAACAGGCGCCGGACAGCTGGAAAATCGTGAAAAACCATTGACACGCCTGGAATCGTGTATTATAATATAAAAGCTGTGGCGCAAGGAGTGCGCCCTGAAGCTGTCTATTCATCGACGGCGCCGGATACCAAAGCCCCGGAATCCCGCAGCTGTCATAAAATAGAAACCATGTAAGAAAATGATTTGAAAGGTGAAATCCAAGGAGGTCAAACCAATGAAAACTTTTATGGCTAGCCCGTCAACCATCGAGAGAAAATGGTATGTAGTTGACGCTTCCGCATATACATTAGGACGTCTGGCATCTGAAGTAGCAGCAGTCCTGAGAGGTAAGAATAAGCCCACATTCACACCTCATATTGATACAGGCGATTATGTAATCGTTGTAAACGCTGAGAAGGTACAGATCACCGGCAAGAAGCTGGAGCAGAAGATTTATTACAGCCATTCCGAGTATGTAGGCGGAATGAAAGAAGCAACTTTAAAGGAAATGATGGCTAAGAAGCCCGAGAAGGTTATCGAGCTGGCTGTTAAGGGAATGCTTCCCAAGGGACCTTTAGGAAGAGCAATGTTCGACAAGCTTCATGTATACGCTGGTCCTGATCACAAGCATCAGGCACAGAAGCCCGAAGCTCTGACATTTTAACTGAAAGGTACTGAAAGGAGGAAATAAAAGTGGCTAATTCAAAATTCTACGGAACAGGCAGAAGAAAGAAATCTATCGCAAGAGTATATCTTACCGCTGGTACCGGCAAGATTACAATCAATAAAAGAGACATTGATGAGTACTTTGGTCTTGAGACTCTGAAAGTTGTTGTTCGTCAGCCTTTCGCAGCAACCGAGACAGAAGGAAAGTTTGACGTAATCGTAACTGTTCGTGGCGGTGGCTTCACCGGCCAGGCTGGTGCAATTCGTCATGGTATCTCCAGAGCGCTTCTTCAGGCAGATCAGGATTATCGTCCTGCCCTCAAGAAGGCTGGCTTCCTGACCAGAGATCCTCGTATGAAGGAAAGAAAGAAATACGGTCTCAAGGCAGCTCGTAGAGCACCTCAGTTCAGCAAGAGATAATCTACAACTTAGAAATGCTAAAAAAGCCCGGAAATACGCCATTTTCCGGGCTTTTTCTATGCCTGAAATCACATGATTCCGATGGGTTAATTTGAAAGGATTTGTCTTCAAATCACCCCATTTTGATAGGCTGTTCTGATGAGTTTCCTTTGGACGGTGTTTCATGCAGAAATCAGGTGTTGCCCGTTTTTCGGCTCTTTACCGAAAGGGTATATTTTTTCATTAGTTCTTGACAAGTAACCATTCGGTAACTATAATGAAGTTACCGAATGGTTACTTTGATAAAGGAGATAATTATGGCAGAGAGTACAAAGGAACGGATTTTGAGAACAGCGCTGGAACTGTTTGCGCAGAACGGTTATCTGGGGACGTCTATGAATGATATTGCAGGGCAGTTAGGATTTACGAAAGCCGCCTTGTATAAACACTATGCCAGTAAGCAGGAAATCCTGGATAAGATCGTGGAGCGAATGAAGAAGATGGATTATGAGCGCGCTGAGGCGTATGAAATGCCGGAAACGGAACCGGATGGTTTTGCAGAAGCATATCTGCATACACCGATTCAAAAAATTCGCACATACAGCCTGGCCCAGTTTGACCATTGGACAAAGGAACCGTTTTCTTCTAATTTTCGTAAAATGCTGACGCTGGAGCAATATCGTGATCCAAAGCTTGCACAGCTCCACCATGATTATCTGGCGGGCGGCCCTCTGGAGTACATGGCGGCCATCTTCCGTAAGCTGACAGATTCTGATGAGGACGCTATGCAGCTGGCGTTGGACTTCTATGGCCCAATGTATCTTTTATACAGTGTCTACGATGGTGCAGAGAAAAAAGAATCGATATCTTCTTTGTTGGAGACACATATTGATCACTTCGTTGCCAAGGTTGAGTCTGATTACAGAAAGAAGGGGAGAAAATTATGATGATGTGTCCGAAATGCGGCAAAGAAATGAGAAAGGGCTATTTATTCAGCAGTAAAGACGGCGCGTTCAGCTTTGCAGACGAAGTGCCGAGCGCCTTGGAAAATGCAAAAAATACGGATGGTTTTGTAAAGCTCACCGGCTTAAAGGTCGGTGGCCGTACCAGCGTGGAAGCCTACTGCTGTGATGTGTGCAGAACGATCATGATTCAGTATTGAGAGGTGCAGTGAGAATGAAACTTTATTTTGGAAACGCCATAACTACGGTGACAACTGTGATGCTTTTTGCCCTGCTGGGTTTTATCGGCTGGTCGGTTCTCAATCGCACGAGCATTCAATACTGGGGGCGCAGGAGCATAGTTTTGCTGATTTTCGGTCTTGTGGTATGTTGCTTTGCGGCGGCACGGGACGGGCTGGACAAGACCATTCAGCACACCATTGACGGCAGCTGCGCGCCGGGGCTGTTCCCGCTCGTCAGCGTGCCTGTCATTGCTGGTTGTGTCGGCGCACTGCTGATTATTGTTGCCGTTATTGCTGCGCCGATTGCAAAAACACAAAAGATGCGCGAGGTTTGGTTCTATGTGATGTCGAGTGGCGCAGTGCTGAAAATCGCGACGATGGAAATCGCGCGGATCATTCATGGATTGTGAAACGAGATCTGCTCCGCGGAATGGAACAGGTAGCAGCGGACGGATTGTGTCCATATCGCGTCCGCGACGAAAAGCGTTATGGCACTGCCGATCACACAAAATCATTAATAAGAGAGAAGGAGAAGCGTTATGTCAGAAAAGAATATTATCATTCGTCCGGAAACGAAAGACGATTACAGAGTTGTCGAAAACCTGACCCGCGAGTCATTCTGGGATGTTTATCGCCCCGGCTGCATGGAGCACTATGTGCTGCACTGTTATCGGGATGACCCGGCATTTGTGCCGGAGCTGGATTTTGTGATGGAACTGGGCGGTGAGCTGATCGGGCAGGTCATTTATGTACGGTCGGAAATCGAGTGCGACGACGGACGGATCCTGCCGATCATGACCTTCGGTCCCATCAGCATCGCACCCGCATACAAGCGGCAGGGCTACGGAAAGCAGCTGCTCGACTATTCCATGGAAAAAGCCAGGAAAATGGGTGCAGGGGCGCTTGCCATTACCGGCAATATAGACTTTTATGGCAAGTCCGGCTTTGTTCCGGCCAAAACCAAGGGCGTACGCTATGCTGACGACCCGGATGCGGACTATTTCCTTATCAAAGAACTGAAAACCGGATTTCTGGATGGCATCTCCGGCACATACAAAGACCCCGATGGGTATTTTGTCTGTGAGAAAGACCCGGAGGGGTTTAAACAGTTTGAAGCCACTTTTCCAGCAAAAGAAAAGCAGAAGCTGCCGGGACAGCTGTTTTGAACAGGAGGAATAACGGATGAACTATATTCGGATCACAAAAGAAAATATTGATAAGGAACATGTCTGCTGCGCCATGTCCGGCAAGCAGAGTGTCGCAAAAAAGGAATGGCTGAGACAGCGCTTTGATGATGGACTTGTTTTCTATCACAGCGAGGAGCGCGGTAAATGCTTTATCGAATACATTCCGGCTGAAAACGCCTGGGTGCCTATTACGACAGAGGGTTATCTTTACATTAACTGCTTATGGGTATCCGGCTCCATGAAGGGACACGGATACTCGAATGATCTGCTGGAGGCCTGTATTCGTGATGCCAAAGCGCAGGGGAAGAAAGGGATTTGCATTCTGTGCGCGGAGGGGCGGAAGCGTGAATTTCTCGCCGACCCGAAATTCCTTGCTTACAAGGGATTCCATGTGGCAGACATATCCGATTGCAGGATCAATCTCATGTACCTTCCCATTGAACCGACCGCACAGATGCCAAGATTCCGCGAATGTGCGAAGCATCCGGAGATTGAAGAGGCAGGCTTTGTTCTTTATTACACCGATCAGTGTCCATATACCTATTATTGGGTTCCAAGGGTGCAGGAGGCGGCGAAGGAACATAGTATCCCGTTCAAGGCCATCCATATTACTGACAAAGAATCTGCACAGAATGTACCAGCACCGGTCACGACCTATGCTCTGTTTCGGGACGGTCGGTTTCTGACCCAGAGTATTCAGTCAGATAAAAAATTCCTTGCGCTGGCTGGCTTGTAACAAATAAAAGAAAATTGTACTTATTATTACTTTATTGATGGCGTGTCATCGACCTGGGCGGTGATGAGATTGGGCGCAATATAACTGCGGACGGCAAAATCTACAATACTAATCACTATAATCTGAGCGCCATCACTGTCGTGGGCAATAAGGTGGATACAAATGTGATTCATGTGTTTATGGGTCCTGTTAAAACTGAGAAAGCAAGAAAGGGAATCCAGCTTGCGGATGAACTGTCCGATATGATTCTGTTCCATACTAGGGTGTGCGAGAATGGCAAAAAGATGGAGCAGCCCTGGAAGGATAAGTGATGAATAATGTTCTGGAAGATAGCCTCTTTGTAAGCCAAAACAAGAAATTTGATGAAATCCAATCCATCGTCAGACAGTTTTTGGCAGAGTATGTCGGCAATTCCATTATCAAGGATAATATCTTTGCCGTTATACAGAACTATGCCAGAAAGAAATCGCGCTGGAAATGCTTCGTTACCCGATCCATGATGATGAATTATGGGCATTGACCTTTTTGAAGCAGGATACGATTTTTGTGTTCGTAAATACAGCATTTCCGCTTTGTAAGCAGTTTTTTGCTGCGGCGCATGAACTGTATCATATCTACTGTTATGTGGAAAATGCAGACCAGAGCTATATAAAAAGGTTCTATGTTGGATTCGGCAACTGGTGATGAAACAGGAAGAACGCAGGAGGACTTGGAAGCGAACGCCTTTGCAGGGCTTCTTCTGATGCCGGATCAACTGCTCCATGAGCAGATTCTGCTGTATGGGCTTGATAAAGATTTAGTTTCGGTAGATTCCATCCTGATGCTAATGGATATGTTTGCAATGCCCTATAAGGCAGTTGTACTGCGTTTGTTTGAAAGCAGGAACATATTTCATCAACAGGATGAAAGCGATAATCATTTGATTGATCGGGTCGTGGAATTGCCGGAGTATGAGTTCTTTTGTCACGCACAAATCGTGACAGAACTCAATCGGTGCATCAGTCTGGTATCAGTATTCTCACGCTTAAAAGAAGAATCAAACTGGACACTTGCCGATGCCGAGCCGTACATTGAATCACTCATTGCATTTTATCAGGATCATCACCAAACCACTTTCCGTGTAATGGAAACGTCTGAGGTCAGAAGATTGCAACGGATACCATGCAAGCAGGTGTTGCAGGAAATCTTTGATGGGAAATTTATTGAATTGAAAAATGGTATGCTGCGGTACAAGCAGTAGGTGAAAACAAATAGCCAGCGTGTCTTGTGGAGTAGAGCACATGATACGCTGGCTGTTTTTGCTTTAGATGACTTTGAAAACAGGTTAGAGAGCAGCAACAATCGTGAGCCTCATTGGAAACCAACGGGATATTTTTTGCCGGATTCGCCGGCTTTAACCTGTTTGTTACAAGCCACCATCGAAAATTTTCACCTATTTTTCGCAAAAAGGGGTTGCTGGATTTTACATGAGCGTCGTATTATTATCGTGGATAGGTATATCTGAATGTGTCGACCAGGGGGCTTTTGACTGGTAAAGTCGAGAACCAGTATGATTTCTCTGTATTCTACCGATATTCTACTGCCGGGGGATGTATCTGCATTGGCTTTTGCTGTATATTCGAGGCATCTTAAGCACAGGAGGAAAACTCAATGAATCAAACAGCTATCGGAAGTTATATTCTCAAGAAGCGCAGAGAGAAAAATCTGACGCAGGAGCAACTGGCAGAGAAACTCAGTGTGTCAAACAAGACGATCTCTAAATGAGAAAACGGCAAGAGTATGCCGGATTACAGCATGATCGAACAGCTCTGCAAAGAGCTTTCCGTTACGCTTCCTGAGCTGATGGACGGCGAGGATGCGGCAGAAGACAGTGTGCGGGTTTATGAAGATGAGCAGATCCTTGGCCTGCTGATGGGGCTGGCTGTTGCGGAAATCTTGGCTGGGATCACTATTGTCAGAAAGAGCGTCCTGAAACGATAAACTGAAAAAGCCTGCCATTTGCACAATGCAGGCGGCAGGTGTTGGTTAAGAATGATGCCGGCAGCTAAAACCCATCCCCAACTGCGAACACCAAAGGACCGCAAATCAAACAGAGTATCCAGAGTCAGCGCCTGGAATATAACTGTGACCGGTCTGCGAAACCGCGTAACCGTGCCGGGTCTAAGTCACAGGCGTATCCGCCGATATTTAGTCTTGCCGCTTAAGGCGGCTGAGAAGCGCGAGGCTTTAGTCATGTGAGATTCACAAAAAGAGTCCTGATTTCTTTTTGTATACGACAAATAAAACAGAGAGAGAGGAATAATTGATATGAAAGAAAACAGAAAGCTGTTAAAAGAAGTACTCAAGGATATCCGTCATGACATGACTGATGAAGAGGTATTAAACCTGCTGGCAGACAGCAAGATTTCGGTCAGCCCCGAAAGTGGAAAAGGAAAGTATACGCTGGGGCAGCGAGCGGCAGATGCTATTGCAAAATTTGCCGGCAGCTGGGCATTTATTTTCTCGTTCACCGGTGGATTGGTGTTGTGGATGGTCATAAATACGGTAATGGCTGCGCGAGCATTTGACCCGTATCCGTTCATTCTGCTGAATCTGGTCTTATCCTGCATTGCTGCGATCCAGGCACCACTCATTATGATGAGCCAGAACCGCCAGGAGGAAAAAGACCGACGCAGAGCCGAAAATGACTATAAGGTCAATCTGAAAACCGAAATCATGATTGAAGATCTTTATGATAAAGTGAACGCTATTCTTGCAAAACAGTCGGCACTGGAGAAACAATTACAGGAGAGGCGGAGTTGACGGATATTTTACCTGCAATTGATTGTGGATTTTATCTCCTTCTAATATGATAAATAGAATATTGGCTATTTCAGATCCATTTGCAGGAGGACGATTATGAAACGAACAGTAAGAACGCTATGCGCGTTTCTGTCAGCAGCCATGCTGGCACCCTCGCAGGCATTGGCAGCGGATACTGTAACAGAAGCGCAAACGCAGAAACCATCCATTGTAATCAATGAAGTGGAATCGGTCGCAAACAGCGACGTGGCCGGGAAACTGATCGACCAGAATACCGGCAGTGCTTTTGAGGCAGCCAGGTATCCTAATGCTGTAGCTGGCGGCGTGTTGACAATCGGATCGATCAATTGCAGCTATTCTGATGCTGAAAAGCCGGATCACGGCGAGCCGACAGATCCGAGCAAGCCTGCGGATGCTCCGAAACCCGGCGATTCGACTGAAGAACCGACATCTCCTTCGGAAAAGCCCACCGGTCCTTCGAAAAATGTAACTAAGCCAACAGAAAAGCAGACAAATGCACCGAAAACAGGAGATCACAGCATACTCTGGATATGGGCTGTCCTTGCAGTTTTGTCTGTCGGTACATGCTTTGCCGTAATACTGATTCTTCTATGCAAGAGGCATTAACACGCGGATCAGAAACAGACAGGAAACCTAAAAACTAATAATGAAGCAGGAAAAGGAGCGCATATGAAGAAGTATCTGCCGTCGGCGGCCATACTGATGCTGTTTGAGACAGTGGCTGTCGTATTGTGGCTTACAAAGGACAATCTGTTTTATCTGTTGAACTTCAGCTATATCGGGATCTGCCTGGCGGCGGGGCTTACGCTGTTCACTGCCGGAAAACGGTATGCGAGACATGTCGTGCAGTTGGCAGTGGGGCTTTATATGCTGGTCTATCTGGGAATCCTGTCGCGGGAGAACATGCAGATCGAGGGCTTCTGGTATTATCTGTTTTCAGGAACATTTGAGGCGGCGACGATCCATTACGCGGTGGCAAAGATCTTCGGACCGCTTCTGTTTGGGCGGGGTTGGTGCGGCTACGCCTGCTGGACAGCTATGGTTCTTGATTTTCTGCCGTATAAAATACCGGAAAAGCCGCGGAACAAGAAGCTGGGGGCGCTTCGATACGTGATGTTTGTACTGTCGTTTGTGCTGGTCGCAGCGTTGTTCTTCAGCAGAGTGTCTCATCTGGAACAGATCATGTTCTGGCTGTTCCTTTTGGGAAATGTGATGTATTATGGGGCAGGAATCCTTCTGGCGTTTCTGTTTAAGGATAACCGGGCGTTCTGCAAGTATCTCTGCCCGGTCACGGCCTTTTTGAAGCCCATGAGCTATTTTTCCCTGCTGCGGGTTCACTGCGAGGAAGAAAAATGTGTGCACTGCGGAAAATGCGAGAAGGTCTGCCCGATGAATGTGGAGGTCTGCAACGAATCGCGAAAGCGGAAAAACGGGACGGAATGTATTTTATGTTATGAATGTACGAAGGTCTGCCCCAAGAAAGCACTGCATTGAGAGACTTTTCAAGGGATTGATTTGAGAAATTTGATACTTCAGGATTGACAGAAGCTCAAAAACCGCGAATAGTAACAAATCGAAAACAGCAGGTATATTTATTGGACAGCTAAGGAGCTATAATGAGGATCAGATAAGCCTAAAATGAAAAATTAAACCTGTACTTTGACAACTGAAAATGGCTATAAAAGGTCTAGTTTACTTTTTCTACAGCCCTTTCCAAGGCATGATATATTGGTTATATCGATT